>DATLGB010000023.1:0-19694 GCA_035540675.1 Solirubrobacteraceae bacterium
TGCGAAGTCTCACGACTTCAAGCTCGCCGTCTAGTTAGAAGCTAGCTGCGAGTCCTCGGCCCCCGCAGCCTGCGGCGGGGATGTCCGGGGTCAGATAGCAGGATCCACCCGGCGAGGAACGCCTCCGCCGACCCGGGGACACCTTCAGAGGGGCTGGCCCTCCACGACCCGGCCGGTGATGGCGACGGGAGGGCGAGATCCAGAGCACCGGCTACGCTCGTAGACGCCATCTTCATGCGGTTGCGGACGTGGGTTCGATTCCCACCGTCTCCACCTCCAGGGCCAGACGCTTCAGCCTCCGAATCGGAGGGTGGGGCGTCTTTCCCGTTTCTGGGACCGGTGCGCGTGGTGCGTACGCGAGCACGTACGGTCTCGCCGATTTCGTCTCGCCTCCGGCGGCCGCCGGGTTCGACGGCGACTTCACCGACCCCCCGATGGCCCGCCCGCGACGGCCTGGGACGACGTGCGCGGCGCACGCCCGGCTTCGCGGGCTGGCATACCTGTTCCGGTGCCTGCACGGCGCGACATACGGGGCGTGCTCGGACTTCGATCGAGGCGTGGCCCGGTGGGCTACTCCGGTGGCAGCGCGCCGGCGCCGAGCGCCGTCAGCAGTCCCACCACGCCGGCCACGATCCAGCCCGTCCCGATCACGAACGTGATCGCGCAGAAGATCAGCCGCGCGCCCTGCCCGCGCAGGTGGCGCGTCGCACCGCTCGGCGCCGTGGTGAAGCGGCGCCAGTCGCGGTCGCTGGTGAGCCCCCGGACCGCCATCGTGGCCAGCAGCAGGCCGGACACGCTCAGCAGCGCGGCGAAGGCGTCGTCGACGGCGATGCCGAGCCCGATCGCGACGGCGGCGATGAGGCAGGCGCTGATGAAGTGGGTGGCGAGGCTCACGGGTCGCGACGCTATCCGCCCGGCGCCAGCGGCGGCGTGAACGTGCGTGCGGCGCCCGCCAGGCGCTCGAACAACGCCACGACCAGCGGCGACGCCGACCCGGCGGGCGCGAGCGCCTCGACGCGCCGGCGCCCGGCGGGACGCTCCGCGAGCGGGCGCGCCGTGGTGCCGGCCGGCAGCGTCGTGAGGGTCAGGCCGTGCATCACGACGACGGCGATGCCCGCCGCGACGAAGGCCTGGGCGGCCGGCAGGTCGTCGACCTCGCAGACGACCCGCGGCTCGAAGCCGGCCTGCGCGTAGAGGTGCTCCATGATCGACCGGAAGCGGCCGGCGGGCGTCTCGCGCCGCGGCAGGCCGAGCGGCTCGTGCTGGAGGTCGGCGAGCGACACCTCGTCGCGGCGGGCCAGCCGGTGGCCGGCGGGCAACACCACGTACAGGTCGTCGTCGAGCAGGCCGCGCCGGTCGAGGCCGGCGGTGTCCGGCACCGCGAGCCCGGCGATGTGGTGCACGACGGCGACGTCGGCGGCGCCGGACCGCAGCGCCTCCACCGCCTCGTGCGTCTCGAGCTGCGTCACCTGGACGACCATCTCCGGCTGCGCGCGGCGCAGGTCGCGGACCGCGGCGGGGACGAAGGACGACAGCGCGCTCGGGAACGCGGCCAGCCGCACCCGCTCGCCGGCGCCGCGCAGGTCCTCGGCCGCGTCGGCCGCCGCGGCGACGGCGGCCAGCACCCGCTCGGCATGCGGGCGCAGCCGGCGGCCGGCGGCGGTGGCGCGCAGCGGCCGCGTCGACCGGTCCACCAGCGCGGCGCCCACCTCGCGCTCCAGCGCCGCGAGCTGCTGGGAGACGGCCGACTGGGTGTAGCCGAGAGCGGTGGCCGCCGCCGAGACCGAGCCGAGGTCGAGGACGAGGATGAAGGCCCGGAACCGCTGGGCATCGGCCAGCCGCATCAAAAGCAATCCTACTGAAAGCATCAGCTGAATGAGTGGCGCTGATGGCGCCGCCACGCGACGCTGCTGCCATGACCGACACCACCACCGCCAACACCAGCCGCGGTCACAGCGTCGCTCCCGGCGACGGCGAGCGCATCTGGATCACCGGCGACACGATGACCTTCAAGGCGACCGCCGAGTCCACCGGCGGCAGCCTGATGCTGCTGGAGAACCTCACGACGCCCGGCGGCGGGCCGCCGCCGCACATCCACGACACCGAGGACGAGTTCTGGTACGTCCTCGAGGGCACGTTCGAGGTCACGATCGACGGCGAGGTGCACCGGCTCGGCGCCGGCGGCTTCGCCTTCGCGCCGGCGGGCTGCGTGCACAACTTCCGCAACGTCGGACCGACGCACGCTCGGGTCCTCGTGGGCTTCACGCCCGGCGGCATCGAGGGCTTCTTCCGCGAGAGCGGCCGGCCGGCGACGGACGACGGCCAGGCGCCGCCGTTCGACGACGCCGAGCTCGCCCGCACGATGGTGGCGGCGCCGCGGTACGGCCTGCGCCTGCCGGGCGGCGACGGGCGCTGAGGCCGGGAAACTGCGTCCACGTCCGGATCGCGCGGGCGTGGACGCAGAAACCCGCCGCGCCGGGCCGCGGAGGGGTCGGCCGCCGCCCGGAGCGGTCGGCCGCCGACCGGAGGGGTCTGACCCCCACCCGAGGGGTCTGACCCCTAGCCCGGCAGCGGCGCCGCCAGCGGCACCGGCGCGCCGGCGACGAAGACCTGCTCCGCGCCCGGCGCCGCGGGCCGCTCGAACGTCGAGACCACGGTCGCGCTCGAGAACACGCCGAGCACGCGCAGCGGGCCGTCGCCGACGTTCGTGACCTCGTGCGGCGCCATCGCCGGCACGACCACCAGGGTGCCGGCGCCCGCCGCGCGGCGCTCGTCGCCGACAACGGCCTCCGCGGTGCCTTCGAGCACCACCAGCACCTCCTCGGCGGAGTCGGTGTGCCGGCCGACGCGCCTGCCCGGGTCGAGCTCGAAGTAGACGGCGGCGGTGCTGGCCGTGCCGCCGGCGCTCGACAGCGGGAAGCCGAAGCGCAGGTGCTCGCGGTCGTCGAGCTCGGAGATCTCCTCGATCAGCTCGATCCGGCTGAGGTCGGCGGTCAGCATCGTGCACGCTCCTGTTCGCGAAGACATTTCAATGCACACTACTGTGTAGCGATGCCGCGGCGGTACGAGCTCAAGCAGCGCGCGGAGCGCCAGCAGGAGACGCGGCGGCGGATCGTCGAGGCCGCGATGGCGCTCCACGCGCAGGTCGGGCCCGCGCGCACGACCGTCAAGGCGGTCGCCGAGCGCGCGGGCGTGCAGCGCCACACCGTCTACCGGCACTTCCCGAGCGACGAGGAGCTGCTCGGCGCCTGCACGACGGCCTGGGACGCGCGCAACCCGCCTCCCTCGCCCGAGCCGGCGCTGGCGCTCGCCGATCCCGAGGAGCGGCTGCGCGTGCTGCTGCGCGACCTGTACGCCTACTACCGGCGGGTCGAGCCGGACCTGCGGGTCTTCCTGCGCGACGCCGAACTGATCCCCGCCCTCGGGCGCGTGTTCGAGGAAGAGGCCGCCGGACGCCGGCAGCTGCGGGACGCGCTCGCGCGCGGGTGGGGCGCGCGGGGGGCCCGGCGGCGCCGGCTGCTCGGCGCGATCGGGCTGGCGCTCGAGTTCGACGGGTGGCGCTCGCTGGCGCGCGCGCAGGGGCTCGACGACGCCGAGGCGGCCGAGGTGATGGTGGGGGCCGCGCGCGCGGCGGCCGGAAAATCCCACGCTGCGGGCGACGTCGGATAGCGTCGCCAGATGATGAAGATCCTCCCCTCCGCGGCAGTCGCGACCGCGCTCGCCGCCTTCGCCTTCGGATGCGGCGGCGCCGGCGAGCCGGCGGCCGGCAAGTGCACCAACGCCGACCCGGACCTGGGCGTCCAGGTGGTCGGCATCGAGGTCGTGGACTGCGACGACTCCAAGGCGACGACGAAGATCGTCCGGGAGGTCGAGAACGGCGCGGACTGCCAGGACGGCCGGATGAGCTACGGCGAGCAGACCTTCTGCACGGAGCCGCTCAAGAAGTAGGCAGCAGCGACGAGCGCGGCGCGGCCGCCAGCCCGCGCGGCTGCGCCAGGCGCTCGAGCATCAGCGCGGTGTCGGCGATCGGGACGCCCGTCAGGTGGTCGTGGCGCGCCTCGAAGTCGGTGACGATCGCCCGCACGGCCGCGGCATAGGCGGCGGCGTCGCCGCCGGCCAGCGCGACGACGGCGTCGGCGGTGCGGGCGAAGGCGTCCGAGCCTGCGCGCATCGCCTCCGCGGCGGCGCGTGCGGCCGCGTCGTCGCCCTCGACCAGCGCCGCGATCGCCCGCGCGTAGGCGGCCGGCGGCGAGGCGGCTTCCTCCGGGACCTGCGAGCGGGCGTACGCCGCCGCGTCTGCCGCGTCGCCGGCGATGACCGCCGCCTTGAGCATCCCGATCAGCCGGCCGAAGGCCCCGGGCGGCGCGGCCTCCCACGAGTTGCGGTACAGCCGCGCGGCCTCCCGCAGCGCGCCGGCCGCCGCGCCGGCGTCGCCCCGCAGCAGCGCCCGCTGGCCGTCGGCCTCCACCGCGAGCGCCTCGCGCAGCAGGTCGAGGTGGGGGCCCTCGGAGAGCGGCATCGCGTCCCGCAGGCTACGCCGAGCCGAGCAGCCCCGCCAGCTCGCGCCACGACGACACGATGGCGGCGACGCCGGCGTCGTGCAGCGCCGCGACCCGCGCCTCACGCTCGGCCGGCGCCACGTACTGCAGCATCCCGACGGCGGGAAGGCCGGCGCGCACCGCCGACAGGGCGCCCGTCGGCGAGTCCTCGACCGCGAGCGCCTGCGGCCCGGCGACCCCCAGCTCCTGCCCCGCCAGGGCATAGATCGCCGGGTCGGGCTTGCTCGTCGGCATCTCCAGCGAGTCCTCGGCGCTGTAGCGGACGGCCGCCGGGAACAGGCCGGCGAGGCCGCTGGCCTCGAAGCAGGCGTCGAGCCGCGCCAGCGCGCTCGAGGAGACGACGGCGAGGCCGTAGCGCGCGCCGAGCGCGGTCAGCGGCTCGACCACCTCGGGGTCGGGCGCGAGCACCCGGCGCAGGTGCTCGGTCACCTCGCGCCGCTCGTCCTCGACGCGCCGCTCGAGGTCGTCGAGGTCGAGCCGGACGCCGTGGGCACCGGCGAGCTCGAGCGCGGTGGCGCGGAAGTTCTTGCCCGTGGCCGCGGCGCGCAGCTCGTCCGCGGAGAAGCGGCGGTCGATTCCGTAGTCGGCCAGCAGCCGGTTGGTGACGACGGCCGACGCCTCGAACGCCGGCTCCTCCGACGGGAACAGGCACCCGTCGGCGTCGCACAGCAGGACGCGCACCTCGCTGAGGTCGGCCGGCGGCGCTGCGCCCGCGCTCACGCCGCCAGCGGTTCCCAGGCGTCGACGGCCGCCGCCACCGCGGCACGCGCGCCGTCGCGCTCGATCCGGCGCAGCGCCGCACGCAGCTCGAACACGAACGCCGGGTCGTCGCCCAGGCGCCCGAACAGCGCGCGCTGCGCCAGCAGCGGCCGCAGGTTGTCGCTGCCGGGCGCGGCGAGCACGCGCAGGCGGTCGGCGAGCGCGTCGTTGATGTGGATCTCGCGGCCCTGCTCGTCGACGCCGCGCAGGTAGCGCACCCAGCCGGCCACCGCGAGGGTCAGCAGCGGGTGCGGCCGGCCGCGGCTGCGCGCGCCGGCGATCGACGGCAGCACGTGGCAGGGCATCTTGCCCGACCCGCCGCGGCACAGCCGCCGGAGCGGGTCGCCGATCGCCGGGTTGGAGAGCCGCGCGAGCAGCGCGCGCCGGTAGGAGGGCAGGTCGATGCCGGGGACGCTCGGCAGCTGCGGCGCGATCTCGACGCGCATCAGCCGCTCGACGTAGGTGCCGAAGATCGCGTCCTCCATCGCCTCGTCCGTGCGCTCGAGCCCGGCCAGCGAGCCGAGGTACCCGAGCGCGCAGTGCGCGGCGTTCAGCAGCCGCGTCTTGGTCAGCGCATAGGGCCGCACGTCGGGCACGAAGCGCGCCCCGGCCAGCTCGAGCGGCGGCCGGCCGTTGCAGAAGGCGTCCTCGATCACCCACTGCGAGAACGGCTCGGTGACGACGGGCCAGCGGTCGTCGACGCCGAACTCCCGCGCCACCAGCTCGCGGTCCTCGGGCGTCGTCTGCGGCGTGATGCGGTCGACCATGCTGCTCGGGAAGCTCACCGACGCGTCGATCCAGTCGGCCAGCGCCGCGTCGCGCAGCCGCGCGTAGCCGACCACGGCGCTGCGGGTCACCGCCCCGCCCTCCGGCATGTTGTCGCACGACAGCACCGTGAACCCGGGCAGGCCGGCGCGGCGGCGGCGGGCCAGCCCCTCGACGATGAAGCCGAGGGCGCTGCGCGGCCGCGTCGGGTCGGTGAGGTCTCCCACGATGTCGGGCGCGTCGGGGTCGAAGCGGCGGCTCGCCGGGTCGATGCAGTAGCCCCGGGCGGTGACGGTCAGGGTGACCAGCCGCGTGCGCGGGTCGGCGAGCCGTCGCACGACTGCGGCCGGGTCGTCCGGGGCGAACAGGTAGTCGACCATGGCGCCCACGATCCGCGCGCGATCGCCGTCCGCGCCGCGCTCGAGCACGGTGTAGAGGTTGTCCTGCGCGGCCAGCGCCTCCTGCATGTCGCGGCGGCGGTGGCCGACGCCGACTATGCCCCAGTCGAGCACGCCGCGGCGCGCCAGCTCGTCGAAGTAGACGGCCTGGTGCGAGCGATGGAACGAGCCGACGCTGATGTGCACGACCGCCGGCACGAGGGCGCTGCGGTCGTAGGAGGGGATCTCGACGCGCGCGGCGTGCAGCCCGAGGGTCTCACTCGTCAGAGGGTGCCGCGTCGTCGTGATCTCCCTGCCCAATCTGTACCTCCCGGTCGGGTTGCGCTCCGGGGGTCCCTGCTGGGCCGGCGAGAGCAGCGGTCGGTTTACCCGCAGATGCATTATCCCGATCAGGCAAGGTTGTCCGCTGACATCCCCCCCGGGATGGGTACGGTGACGGGCCGGGGACCGCCATGAGGATCGTCTACAACAGCTACGAGGGCCGCTTCTCCGACAGCCCGCGCGCGGTCTACGAGGCGCTGCTGCGCCGAGCCGAGGGCCACGAGCACGTGTGGCTCGCCGACCCGGTGCACCTGGAGTCGTTCCCGGCGCACGTGGCGACGGTCCAGTACGGCACGCCGGAGTGCGTGGCCGCGCTCGAGGCCGCCGACGTCGTCGTGGCCAACACGCACACCGACGTGGAGTGGTCCAAGCCGCCCGGGACCTTCTACCTGCAGACCTGGCACGGGACGCCGCTCAAGCGCATCCACTGGGACGTCCTGTGGGCGCCGCCCGGGCGGCTCGAGCGCCTGCAGCGCGACGTCGACCGCTGGGACTGCCTGCTCTCGCCCAACGCGGCCGCGACGCCGCTGCTGCGGCGCGCGTTCCACTACGACCGCGAGGTCCTCGAGGCGGGCTACCCGCGCAACGACCTGCTCTCCTCGCCGCAGCGTGACCAGGTGCGGGCGCGCGTCCGGGATGCGCTGGGCATCCCGGAGGACCAGATCGCGGTCCTGTACACGCCCACGTGGCGCGACGACATGGTGTTCGCGGAGGGCGGCAAGCAGTTCGCGCTGCAGCTCGACGTGGACGCGGTCGCCGCCGCGCTCGCGCCCGGGCACTGCCTGCTGCTGCGGCTGCACTACATGCTCACGGGCCGGCTCGCGGCGATGGGGCACCGCCACGTGCACGACGTCTCCCAGCACGCGGACGTCACCGAGCTCTACCTCGCGGCCGACGTCATGGTCACCGACTACTCCTCGACCATGTTCGACTTCGCCGTCACGGGCAGGCCGATGGTCTTCTACGCCTACGACCTCGACGACTACCGCGACCGGCTGCGCGGCTTCTACTTCGACCTCGAGCCCGAGGCGCCGGGGCCGATCGTGACGACCACCGACGAGCTGATCGGCGCGCTGCGCGACCTGCCCGCGCTGCGCGACCGCCACGCCGCCGATTACGAGCGCTTCCGCCGGCGGTACTGCCATCTCGAGGACGGCCGCGCGACGGAGCGCGTGATCGAGCGCCTGCTGGCGGGCGTCGCGGCGGCGGCCGATGTCTGACCGCCCGACCGTGATCGCCCACCGCGGGGCGTCCGGCTACGCGCGCGAGCACACGCTCGCCGCCTACGACCTGGCGCTGGCGCAGGGGGCCGACGCGCTCGAGCTCGACGTGCGGCCGGCCGCCGACGGCGAGCTCGTGCTCGTCCACGACCCGACGCTCGAACGCACGACGGGCGACCCGCGGCGGGTCGACGAGCTGCCGGCCGCGGCGCTCTGCGCGCTCGGACATCCCGCCGCGCCGCTGCCGCTGCGCGCCGTGCTCGACCGCTACGCCGCGCGCACGCGCTTCGTGATCGACCTCAAGGACCCGCACCCCGATTGGGAGCTGCGGGTGGTCGAGGCGATCGACGCACGGGCGCTGCGCGGGCGCGTCGAGCTGCAGTCCTTCGACCACGGCGCGCTCGCGCGCGTGCACCGGCGCGCGCCGTGGCTGCCGCTGGCGCCGCTGTACCGGCGCGCGCAGTCGATCGGCATCCACGTCCGCGACGTGCCGGCGTTCGCGCACGCGATCGGGCCGTGTCACATCGGCGTCGACGCCGCCCTGGTCGAGGCCGCCCGCGCCCGCCGGCTGGCGGTGCGGCCGTGGACGGTGGACTTCCCCGACGAGGCCGAGCGGCTGCTCGGTCTCGGCATCCGGGCGCTGATCACCAACCGCCCCGACGTGATCGCGGGCATGACGCCGCCCGCTTCGCGGCTCGCCGCGGCGGCCTGAGCCCTCAGGCCTCGAGCTCGTACGCGTGCGGCTCCAGCCGCGCCGTCCGGCGGCGGTAGGCCGTGTACAGCCACGGCCACTGGCTGGGGTCGTTGCCGCGCTCGTCGACGTACCAGCTCGTGCAGCCGGTGTGCCAGACCGTCTTGCTCAGCGCCGCGCGCAGCTCGCGATCGAACGCGTCCGCCGCCTCGCGGCGCACCTCGATCCGCCGCGCGTCGGCGCGGTCCATCTCCTGCAGCGCCGCCACCACGTGCCGGGCGCCGGCCTCGAGCGTGTAGATGACGGAGCCCGAGCCGCCGTTGGTGTTCGGGCCGTAGAGCAGGAACATGTTCGGGAACCCCGGGACGCTCAGCCCGAGGTAGGCGCGCGCGACCTCGCGCCACTCCTCGCTCAGCGTGCGCCCGCCGGCGCCGGCGATCTCCATCGGCGCGACGAACGCGTGCGCCTTGAAGCCGGTGGCCAGGACGAGCACGTCGGCCGGCCGCTCGACGCCGTCGACCGTCCGGATGCCGCCGGGCCTGACCGCGTCGATCCGGTCGGTGACGACGTCGACGTTGGGCTGCGTGAGCGTCGGATACCACTCGTCGGTGAGCATGATCCGCTTGCAGCCGATCTCGTCGCGCGGCGTGACCTTGCGCCGCAGCTCGGGATCGTCGATGGCCCGCGCGATCCGGCGCCGCGCGATCGCCTCCATCGGCTTGAGCAGCCAGCGGTGGCGGGTCATCCCCGCGGCGCCGAACTCGGCGAACGCCAGGCTGGCGGCGCGATCGAGCCGCTGGACGGCCGGGAAGCGCTCGAACAGGCGCTGGGCCCGCCCGGAGTACTCCATGTCCATCTTCGGGAACGTCCAGCCCGGGGAGCGCTGGTACACGTCGACGTGGCCGGCGACCGGCTGGATCGCCGGCACGACCTGGATCGCCGAGCAGCCCGTCCCGACCACGGCCACCCGCCGCCCTGCGAGGTGGACGTCGTGGCGCCAGCGGGCGGTGTGGAACGCGGGGCCGGCGAACGACTCGAGGCCGGGGATCGGCGGCACCGACGGCACCGACAGCTGCCCGCAGGCGGTGACGAGGATCTCGGCCTCGTGCCGGCCGGCCGTCGTGTCGAGCACCCACCGGTCGCGCGCCTCGTCCCACTCGGCGCGCGTGACCTCGGTGCCGGTGCGGATCGAGTCGAGCACGCCGTAGCGGCGCGCGACGTCCTCCAGGTAGGCCTGGATCTCCGGCTGCGGCGCGTATCGGCGCGACCAGTGCGGGTTGGGCGCGAAGGAGAACTCGTAGAAGTGCGACGGGACGTCGCAGGCGGCGCCGGGATACGTGTTCGCGTGCCAGACGCCGCCGATGCGCGGCTCGCGCTCGAACGCCACCACGTCCTGGTAGCCGGCGCGGCGCAGCATGACGAGGGCGGCGATGCCGCCGAAGCCGCCGCCCACCACGGCGACCGAGCGCGAACCCGGGGGCATGGCGGGAGCCTACCGCCGGCGCCTCAGGCCCGCGCGCCCTCCGAGAGGGCAGCCGTCGGCTCGGGCCGCGGCGCCGGCGGGCGGCCGCCGCTCGACAGGTAGGCGCCGGCCAGGATCAGCAGCAGCCCGGCCACCGCGCCGGCGCCGAGCGACTCGCCCAGGAACACGGCGCCGGCGGCGGCGGCGATCGCGGGGGAGAGGTAGGTGTTCAGCGAGGCGCGGCCGGGCCCGACGAGCGCGACGAGCGCGTAGAAGGCCAGATACGCGAGCGCGCTGCACAGCACGCCGAGTGCCGCCAGCGAGGACAGCCAGTCCAGCCGGGCCGCGGGGACGCCGCCGGCCTGCAGCAGGGCCAGTGGCGCCAGCATCAGCGTCGCGGCGGTGAGCGTCAGGGTGACGATGCCGAGGGCGGGCAGGCCGCCGAGCGCGCGCTTGAGGTACAGCGTCGCCCCGGCGTACGTGGCGCTGGCCGCGAGCACGAGGCCCGCGCCCGCCAGTGCCGCGACGTCGCCCGAGACCTCCACGCCGAGCAGCAGCGCGACCCCGGCCATGCCGATCAGCAGCCCGACCAGCCGCGAGCGGTCGACGCGCTCCTCGGCGTCCCAGCGCAGGGCCAGCAGCGCGACGAGCAGCGGCACGCTGGCGACGAGGATGCCGGCCAGCGACGACGGGATGTGGCGCTCGCCGACCGTGATCATCAGAAACGGCGCCGCCATGTCGAGCAGCGCCAGGACGGCGATCGCGCGCCAGCGCCCGCGCAGCGGCGCCAGCGCGCCGGCCCGCCAGGCGATCGGCAGCAGCACCGCGGCGCCGATCGCGCAGCGCCCGAACGTGATGACGCCGGCGGGAACGCCGTCCTCGACGAGCACCTTGATGAGCAGGTACGGCAGGCCCCACAGCGCGGAGCAGATGCCGAGCAGCAGCCAGGCCCGGGGCGTCACCGGCTCGACCTTAGTGCGGGTGCGGCGGGATCCCTCAGGCGGCGGTCGGCGCCGCCGTCCGGCGGGCGAGCTCCTCGCGCACGAGCGGTGCCACCTGCGTGCCGAACAGCTCGATCGATCGCATGACCTCCGCGTGGCCGATGGTGCCGACGCTCATCTGGGCGAGGAAGCGGTCGTGGCCGAACAGCTCGTGCTGGAAGAGGATCTTCTCGGCCACCTGCTCCGGGCTGCCGACCACGAGCGCGCCGCGCGGCCCCCGCAGCGCCTCGAAGCCGTCGCGCGTCATCGGCGGCCAGCCGCGCTCGCGGCCGATCTTGCCCATCATGGCCGCGTAGGGCGGGAAGAACTCGGCCGCGGCGCGCCCGGAGCTGTCGGCGACGTAGACGTGCGAGTTGATCGAGACCCGCAGCGCCGCCGGGTCGTGCCCGCCCTGCCGGGCCGCGTCGCGGTACAGCTCGACCAGCGGGACGAAGCGCTCGGGCGCGCCGCCGATGATCGCCACCGCCAGCGGCAGCCCGAGGACGCCGGCGCGGGCGACCGACTGCGGCGTGCCGCCGACCGCGATCCACACCGGCAGCGGATCCTGCAGCGGGCGCGGGTAGACGCCGAGGCCGTCGATCGGCGCGCGGTGCCCGCCGGGCCAGGTGACGCGCTCGCTCTCGCGCAGCTTCAGCAGCAGCTCGAGCTTCTCGGTGAACAGCTCGTCGTAGTCGTCGAGGTCGTAGCCGAACAGGGGGAACGACTCGATGAACGACCCGCGGCCGGCCATGATCTCCGCCCGGCCGCCCGACAGCAGGTCGAGCGTGGCGAAGTCCTGGAAGACGCGCACCGGGTCGTCGGAGGAGAGGACGGTCACGGCGCTCGTCAGGCGGATCCGCGACGTCCGCGCCGCCGCGGCGGCGAGCGGCACGACCGGCGAGGAGACCGCGTAGTCGGGGCGGTGGTGCTCGCCGACGCCGAAGACGTCGAGCCCGAGCTGGTCGGCCAGCTCGATCTCCTCGAGCAGCTCGCGCAGGCGCTGGGCGGCGTCGGCCCCCGGGGCGATGTCCGCGAAGGTGTAGAGGCCGAGTTCCATGACCCGCAGGATAGCAGGTGATTGCGCGCGCAACTACTCCGGCTCGAGCCACACCAGCGGAAAGCGCCGCTGCGTGTAGCGCGCGTAGTCGTCGAGCGCCGGGTAGCGGCCGGCGAAGCGCCGCCAGGCGTCCTCGCGCTCGTCGCCGCGCAGCTCGCGCGGGCGCACCCGCACGCGCCGGCCGCCGTCGACGACCGTGCCGGAGCCGCTCGCGCGCAGGTTGAGGCACCAGGCCGGCATCGGGTCGGCGCCCGCGTTGGCGGCGCAGACCAGGTAGCGCCCGCCGTCGCGCACGCAGATCACCGTCGTCGCGCGCCGCCGGCCCGTGCGGCGGCCGGTGGTCTCGAGCACGATCACCGGCGCACCGCCGAACCAGCGGCCGAGGGCGCGGCCGCGGGTCGCGGCGTACAGCCGCGCGTGGGCGCGCGACAGCAGGCGCGCCGGCGGCCCGGTGCGGGCGGTGAGGTGCAGCAGGCGCGCGATCACGGGTGCGCGAGCGTTCGGGAGCCCGCGGTCAGGCCGGCGTGACGTAGAGCTTGCGCTCGTAGTCGGCCAGCATGCGGCTCGCGGAGAAGGCCGGGCCGCAGGTGATCAGCGACGCGCGCAGGCGGGCAATCCACTCCCGCGGCAGCCCGGCGTCGTCGCGGTCGTAGAACGTGGGGACGACCTCGTCCTCGAGCAGCCGGTACAGCTCGGAGGCGTGGCGGTGATCCTGGGCGCCGTGGTCGCCGTCGACCTCGCCGGACAGGGCCCAGCCGTTGGCGCCGTCGTAGCCCTCGTCCCACCAGCCGTCGAGCACGGACAGCTGCACCCCGCCGTTGAGCACGGACTTCATGCCGCTCGTTCCCGAGGCCTCGAGCGGCGGGCGCGGCACGTTGACCCAGACGTCGCAGCCGCGCACCAGCCGCGCGGCGGTGCCGAGGTCGTAGTCCTCGAGGAACACGACGCGTTCGCCGACGCCGGGGCGCCCGCGCAGCGCGAACATCTGCTGGACGAGCCGCTTGCCCTCGTCGTCGCGCGGGTGCGCCTTGCCGGCGATCAGGAACTGCACCGGCCGGTCGCCGGCCAGCAGACCCAGCGCGCGCTCGGGATCGTGGAAGAGCAGGTTGAGTCGCTTGTAGGTCGCCACCCGGCGCGCGAAGCCGACCGTCAGCACCTCGGGGTCGAATGCCTGCGCCGCCGAGCGCACGTACTGGCGGGCGTCGCCCCGCGCGAGCCGGTCGACGACGCTGCGCTCGCGCACGAAGTCGACCAGCCGCCGCCGCTGCTCGCCGCGCACGGCCCACAGCTCCTCGTCGGGCACCTGCTCGAGCGCCCGCCAGGTCTCCGGGTCGTCGGCCCGCCGCGCCCAGTCGGCACCCAGGTAGCGGTCGAGCAGCGCCCGCATCGGCGCGCCCACCCAAGACGGGATGTGCACGCCGTTGGTGACGTGCGTGATCGGGACGTCGTCGACCGGCCGGCCGGGCCACAGGCCCTGCCACATCTCGCGCGCGACGACGCCGTGGCGGCGGCTGACGCCGTTGGCGCCGCGGCTCGTCCGCAGCGCGAACTGGGTTACGCCGAACGGCTCGCCCGGGTCGTCCGGGTGCGTGCGCCCGCGGCGGACGACGGCGTCGGCGTCGATGCCGAGGCTGTCGAGGTACGGGCGCAGCGTGGCCGCCACCTGATCGGGCGGATAGGTGTCGTTGCCGGCCGGCACCGGCGTGTGCGTCGTGAAGATCGTGCGCTGCCGCACGCTCTCCAGCGCGTCGTCGAAGGAGCGCCCGCCGCCGTTCAGCGCCGACTGGGCCTGCGCCAGCGAAGCGAACGCCGCGTGGCCCTCGTTGAGGTGCACGACGCCGGGGTCGATCTCCAGCGCCTGCAGCGCCGCCACGCCGCCGAGGCCGAGCAGCGCGTACTGCGCCAGGCGCGTGTCCGGGTCGGCGTCGTAGAGCCGCGAGGTCGTCCAGCGCACGAGCTCGTCGTTCTCGGGCAGCTCGGAGTCGAGCAGGAACAGCGGCACGCGCCCGACCTGGACCCGCCAGATCTGGGCGGTCGCCATGGTGTCGCCGATCGGCACGGTCACCTTGAGCGGCAGGCCGTCGTCTCCGGTCACGAGCGCGGCCGGCAGCCGCTCCGGGTCCGTGAGCACCCAGTACTCCTGCTGCCAGCCGGTGGCGTCGATGCGCTGCCGGAAGTAGCCGCGCCGGTACATCAGACCGACGGCGACGAGCGGCAGCGCGCGGTCGGAGGCCTCCTTGAGGATGTCGCCCGCGAGCGCGCCGAGCCCGCCCGAGTAGATCGGCAGGGACTGGTGCACGGCGTACTCGGCGCAGAAGAAGGCCACGGGGCGGTCGGGGGTGACCGGTCCGGACGGCTCCCGCGCGAGGTCGTCCCGCACCATCTGCTCGAGCGCCGCGGCCGTGCCGAGCAGTGCCGAGTCGTCGGCGGCGCTCATCAGCGCCTCGGTCGACGCCTCCTGCAGCAGCCGCACCGGGTTGCCGCCGCACAGCCGCCAGCGCCGCGGGTCGATCGACCGGAACAGGTCGGAGCCGCCGGGCAGCCAGCACCAGCGGTAGTTGTAGGCGAGCCGCGCCAGCGGCGCCAGGCGGTCCGGCAGGCGCCAGGCCAGCGCTGCGGCCGCGCGATCGAGGTCGGCCTCCCCAGGTCCCATCGGGGGCGCATGATGCCAAGGGGCGGCCGAGCGTGCGGATCGGGCTCGCAGCATCCTCCTCCGGGAGGACCCCGGGTCACTCCGCGGGCGGATGACAGCGTGCGGGTGCCTTGGGAGGCTGATGCCCATGACCTCGGCGACGCTGCCCCTCGCCGCCTCCGGAGCGCCGCCCTGGCGCGCGTGGGCCCGGCGGGCACGCGTGCCGGCCGCGGTCGCCGCCGTCGTCGCCGTGGCGGCGATCGTGGCCGAGGGGCCGGCGCGCACCTTCGCCGACGCGCTCGGCCGCGCGTTCGCCGCCGACCCGCGCTGGGTGCTGGCGGCCGTCGCGTTCGAGGTGCTCTCGTTCGCGGGCTACATCGCGCTGCTGTGGCACGTCGCCGGGCGCGGGACGCGCCGCTTCGGCCTCGTCGAGAGCTACCGGACGACGCTGGCCGGCGCGGCCGCCACGCGGCTGCTGCCGACGGCCGGTGCCGGCGGCGCCGCGATCACGCTGTGGACCCTGCAGAAGGCCGGCCACCGCGGGCGCGACGGCCTGCGCACGCTGCTGACCTTCCTCGTGATCCTGTACTCGGTCTTCCTGGGCGCGATCGTGGCCGCGGGATTCGCGGCCGCGGCCTCGGCGGCGGGGCCGGCCGGGCTCGGGGCCGTCCCCGCCGCGGGGGCCGCCGCCGCGATCGTCGTCGCGCTGGTGCTCGGCTGGCGCGCCCGCGGCGATCGCGCGGCCGCCGCGTCGACCCGCGTCGCGGCCGGCGCCGCGGTGCTCGGCGAGGCCGTGGGCGACGCGCTGCGCCTCGTCCGCGGCGCCGACCCGCGCCTGGTCGGCGCGCTCGCCTGGTGGGGCTTCGACCTCGCGGTGCTGTGGGCGGTGTTCCACGCCGTGGGCGCGCCGCCCGCGCTCAGCGTGCTCGTGCTCGGCTACTTCCTGGGGCAGGTGGCGAACACGATCCCCGTGCCGGGATCGGCGAGCGGCGGCCTGATCGGCGTGCTGATCGCGTTCGGCGTGGCCGCCGACCTGGCGCTGGCGGCGGTGATGGCGTACCGCGCGATCGCGATCTGGCTGCCGGCGCCGGCCGGCGCTCACGCCCTCGCCGGGTTGCGGCGCAGCGCGGCTCGCTGGGCCGCGGAGGACGCGTCGCCGGCGCCGCCGGAGGCCCCGGCCGCCGCGCCCCGCGAGCGCGCGGCCGCGTGCCCGCTGAGCGAGCCGCTGGCCGCGTAGCGCTCGGCGCGCCGCCGCTAGACTGGACGACGAAGTCTCGCCGCACTCGGCCGGTCCGGCGCGCGGCGAGCCAAGGCGGGAGCGGTGCCTCCCGCGCTCGTGGCGGTCCCGCCGCGGGAGGTTCGCGCAACCCACTCCGGAGGTCACACATGGCAGTCGAGGAAAAGGTCGAGTTCGAGGGCGAAGTCATCGAGGCGCTGCCCAGCCTCATGTTCCGCGTCAAGCTGGACAACGGCCACGAGGTGCTCGGGCACCTGGCCGGCAAGATGCGCCGCTTCCGCATCCGCGTGCTGCCCGGCGATCGCGTGCGGGTCGAGGTCTCCCCGTACGACCTCAGCCGCGGCCGCATCACCTACCGCTTCAAGTAGCCGCGGCGCGCCCCTGGCGCGATCCGGCGCCACCCCCTGGCACCAGACCGCCTCGGACTGCGCAGATCCTGCCGTGGGTGCGATGAGCGGCCGACCGCCGCGTCCGGCGGGATGCGCTGAGCGCCGCGGCAGCGGATCGCGCACACGTTCGTTGCTGCGCAGACCGCTCCGCTCCGGCGCCACCCCTCGGCGCCGGATCGACGCAGGCCATCCGGTGCGCTCAGGCAGCGTCTGCGCGCGGACGGACCAGCGCCCACAGGCTGACCGCCGACCACACGGTCTCGAGCAGCAGGAAGCCCCACTGCTCCTCGAGCAGCGCCACCACCGCCAGGATCCCCGCGCCGAAGAGGTTCAGCAGCGCGTACGGGCGGCCGGCGGTCGCCAGGCGGCCGCTCTGGTTGGCCGCGTACGCCGACAGGATCAGCAGGGAGCCCACGACGGAGATGATCTGGATCATGCGGCCAAAGCTAGGCTCCCGCGCATGGCCGACCCGCTCCTGGACGACCTCGTCGACTGGCTCCGGATCCCGTCGATCTCCACAGGCGGCGGCCTGGCCGCCGACCTGCGCCGCGCCGCGGAGTGGGTCTGCGAGCGCGTGGACGCCGCCGGCGGCGACGCGCACCTGCTCGAGGGCGCCGGCAACCCGATCGCCTACGGCGAGCTGGCCAGCGGCCGCCCCGGCGCGCCGACCGTGCTGATCTACGGCCACTACGACGTCCAGGGGCCCGGCCCGCTCGAGGCGTGGACGACGCCCCCGTTCGAGCCCGACGTGCGCGACGGGCGCATCTACGCGCGCGGGGCGTCCGACGACAAGGGCAACTTCCTGCCGCTGCTGCACGTCGCCTGCGAGCTCGCCCGCCGCGGCGAACTGCCGGTCGACGTCCGCGTCGTCGTCGAGGGCGAGGAGGAGGTGGGCGGCGGCGTGCTCGCGCAGTGGATCGCGCGCGACGAGCGCGGCGCCGACTGCGCGGTGGTGTGGGACTCGACGATGGCCGACGAGCGCACGCCGGCGATCACCACGGCGCTGCGCGGGCTCGTCTTCGCCGAGGTGACCGTCCGCACGGGGCGCCGAGACCTGCACTCGGGCGTCTACGGCGGGACCGTCCTGAGCGCGGCGCACGTCCTGCACGCGATGCTGGCCCAGGTGCTGCCGGGGCCGGACGGGCGCGTGCGCGAGGAGCTGATGGCCGGCGTGCAGCCGCCCGCGACCGCCGAGCGCGAGTCGTGGGCCCGGCTGCCGGACGGGGACGCCGTGATCGCCGCGGCCGGCGGGCGGCCGGTGCACCCGCGCGCCGGCGCCGAGTTCTACGAGCGCACGGGCGCCCTCCCCGCTCTCGACGTCAACCGCATCGAGACCGGCGCCGCGCGCACGATCGTGCCCGCCGAGGCGTCCGCGAGCCTGTCGCTGCGGCTCGCCCCGCGCCAGCGCAGCGAGGAGATGCAGGCGGTGCTCGAGCGGCTGCTGCGGGCGGCGGCGCCCGCCGGCGTGGAGGTCGAGATCTCCACCCACCGCGCCGAGCCCGCGCTGTTCGACGTCGACTCTCCGCCGATGCGGCTGGCCGCCGAGGCGCTCGAGCGCGCGTGCGGGCGGCCGCCGGCGTTCGTGCGCAGCGGTGGCTCGATCCCGGTCGTCGCGCAGCTGGCGGCGCGCGGCATCCCGGTGATCGTCGGCGGCTTCGCGCTCGACGCGGACGAGATCCACGCGCCGAACGAGTCCTACCGGCTGGAGAGCCTGCGGCTCGGCGAAGCGGCCGCGCGCGAGCTCTACCCGGCGCTGGCGCGCCTGGCGCGCTGATGGCGTCCGTCGTCTTCACCCGCGGCGACCACGACGAGTCAGCGCACGCCCTCGCCTGGTGCGCCACCGGGCCCGACGGGGAGCCGGCGGCCGCGAGCGATGCGGACGCCGGCGGCTTCCCGGTGTTCCCGCGGTCGGCCGCCAAGCCGCTGCAGGCGCTGCCGGCGGTGCGGGCGGGCGTGCTCGAGCGCTTCGGGCTCGGCGAGCGCCACCTCGCGCTCGCGTGCGCCTCCCACGGCGGCACCGACGGCCACGTCGCCGTGGTCGCCGAGACGCTGGCGGCGGTCGGCATGGACGAGGACGATCTCGGCTGCGGGCCGCTCGAGCCGCTGTTCGCGCCTGCCGCCGCCGCGCTGCGCGCGTGGGGGCGCGAGCCGACGCGGATCGTCCACAACTGCTCGGGCAAGCACGCCCTCGGCCTCGCGCTGTGCGTGCACGAGGGATGGGATCCCCGGGGCTACCTCGAAGCCGACCACCCGCTCCAGCAGGCGATGCACGCGGCGCTGGCCGACGCCGCCGTATGCCGGATCGAGGAGGTCTCGCACGGCACGGACGGGTGCGGCATGCTGGCGTTCCGGATGCCGCTGCGCGCGCTGGCGTGGGCGTTCGGCCGGCTCGCCTCGGGGGCCCTCGGCCCCGCGGGTGAGACGGTCGCCCGCGCCATGCACGCCCATCCGGGGCTGGTGGCCTTCCCGGGTGGCATCGACACCGAGCTGATGGTCGCCGAGCCGGGGCTGGTGGCGAAGGTGGGGGCGGAGGGCGTGCTCGCGCTGGGCCTGCCCGACGGCCGCGGCGCGGCGCTGAAGGTGCTCGACGGGGCGCGCCGGGCGCTCGACCCGGCGGGCGTCGCGCTCGCGCGCGAGGTGCTCGGGCTGGCGGCGGCAGGTGCGCCGCTCGAGGCGCTGGCGCGGCCGGTGGTCGCCAACTCGCGCGGTGACGAGGTGGGGGCGGGCGAGGCGCGCCTGTAGGGCGCGCCCCGCCCGGGAGCTGCTAGGCCGCGGCGGTCGTCCGCGTGCGGGTGTCGTCCTTCGACATCGCGTAGGCCGCGAGGCCGGCGACTGCGATGAGCAGGTGGAGGACGTTGTCCTCCATGTTCACGGGGAGGATCCCGAGGATCTCGCCGTCGTCACCGAGGGCGAAGCCCCAGATCGTCACGAGCAGGTACACCAGCCCGAAGACGAGCGCGTACGTGCGCGAGGCCGCAGCCCCCGCCTTCCACGCCATCAGGCCGGCCAGGCCGCTCGCGAGGTGCACGAGGTTGTGCACGCCGTTGACGTCGAACAGGATCAGGGTCCCGCGGTCGTCGCCATCGAAGCTGGCTTCGACCAGGAACCCGACGATTCCGACGAGCGTCAGGACGGCGCCGATGACCAGCGCGTAGGTGCGGGCGGGGGTGTTGTCCCTCGTTTCCGGCATTGCGGACCTCCAAGTAGGGGTACAGGATTCAGGT
>DATLGB010000024.1:0-5381 GCA_035540675.1 Solirubrobacteraceae bacterium
TACGAGATCTTCAAGCACAAGCAGGAGGAGTGCACGAAGGTCGTGCTCAAGCCGTAGCCGCGCTTCCGCCGGTCACCGAAGGGCCAGGCGCGGTCACCGAAGGGTCACGGTCACCGAAGGGTCAGACCCCTCCGCGGTCACCAGACCCCTCCGCGGTCACCGAAGGGTCAGACCCCTCCGGAAGGGTCAGACCCCTGTTGTAGGCACCGGCGAGGCTCGCGCACCATGCGTACCGGAGGGGGTCTGACCCCTCCCCGCGCATGCGCACCGTGCGCACCGGAGGCGTCTGTGCGCACCGGAGGGGTCTGACCCCTCTCCGATGCCTGACCCCTCTCCGATGCCGGGTACCGCACCGCGGCACCGGAGGGGTCTGACCCCTTCACGCCGATTTGCGGCCGGCGTGGACGCGCGGAGGGGTCTGACCCCTGTGGGGTCTTCGCCGCTTACCGAGTCTGACCGCCTGCGACACGCACGTGCGACACGGGAGGGGTCTGACCCCTGCGGCGTCGGACCCCTGCGGCGTCGGACCCCTGCGGCGTCGACCTGACCCCTGCGGGCCTGCGGCCTGGCGCGAGCGGAGGGGTCTGACCCCTGCGGCCTGCGTGACCCCTGCGGCCTGCGGCCGGCGTGGACAGCGCGAGCGGAGGGGTCTGACCCCTGCGGCCTGCGGCCTGGCGCGAGCGGGGAGGGGTCTGGCGCGAGCGGAGGGGTCTGACCCCCTTCGTGGTCGGCGCAGCGCGAACGGAGGGGTCTGACCCCAGCGCGCGCGTGCGGCCGGCGTGGACGCGCG
The DNA here is from genome assembly GCA_035540675.1 of Solirubrobacteraceae bacterium. Taxonomy (GTDB): domain Bacteria; phylum Actinomycetota; class Thermoleophilia; order Solirubrobacterales; family Solirubrobacteraceae; genus DATLGB01. The sequence goes on from DATLGB010000024.1 coordinate 791, forward strand.
GAGGGGTCTGACCCCTTTCAGGGCGTGACCCCGTTCAGGGCGGGGGCAGCGCGCGCGGAGGGGTCTGACCCCTTCGGGGCGGACGCGGCCGGCCGCTGGCTAGGAGGCGACGACGAGACCCTCGAAGACCGGCGGCTGGTCTCCGAGAAGCCAGGTGCCGTCGGCCTGGCGCCGCACGAGGCCCTTGATGGAGAGCTGGCCGAGGGCGGTGGTGACGCTGGGGCGGCGGGCGCCGACGATCCAGCCGAGCAGCTCGTGCGAGAGGAAGCCGGGCAGGACGCGCCCCTCGGGGCGGACGGTGCCCCAGCGCTCGGAGAGGTGCCACATCGCGATCAGCAGGCGCGTGTCGACGCGCGGGAGCTGCGCGACGGCGAGCATGCGGGCCAGCAGCCGTGAGCGGTCGAGGGAGCGGGAGACGAACTCGCCGGTCAGCTCGGGGAAGCGCGAGGCGCGGGCGGCGAAGCGGGTGTCGAGCATCGCGAGCATGAGCGGCTCGATGACGCGCCAGCTCACGGAGAACGGCGCCAGCAGCTCGGCGGTGCCGTCCTGGCTCGGTCGCAGGAGGTCGCCGGGGCCGAGGAGCTCGGCGCAGGAGCGGTGGCCGAGCGAGAGGCGGCGCACGACGACGCCCTCCAGGACCAGCAGGCCGATGCCGCCGTTGGTCTCGGGGCCGCTGTCGCAATCGGGTCGCCAGGCGCCGCGGCCGACGCCCTCGGTGCGTGCGACGAGCGCCTGCCGCGCCTGCTCGAAGCGCTCGCCGGAGAGATTGGTGCCCAGGTCCGGGTCGGCGTCGAGGACGCGGACGCCCTGGGCGACGGGCTGGCTGAGGTGGGGGAATGCCATGTCGCAAGACCTGACTACCGGGCGCGGTTCGGCGGCAAACACACGCTGCTGCAAGTTCCGGAAGTCGGCTAACCGCGAGCGGGCCGTTGGCGGACGGCCGCGGCCGCGGCCGGAGAGGGCGCGGGTTTGGTCCCGCTGCGCCGGCGGGCAACCTCAGCTCTCGCATGGCGGTCGCGCGCTCGACAGCGCTCGACGCCCTGCGCGGCGCGGCCGCGCTGGGCGTCTTCGTCTTCCATGCCTGGCTCTACACGATGGCGCGCCCGGACGCGAGCGCGCGCTCGACGCCGGGCGACTTCGCGCTGCACGAGCTGCGGCTCGGCCTGGTGCTGTTCTTCGTCCTGTCCGGCTTCCTGCTCTACGCGCCGTGGGCCGCCGGCCGGGCGCCCGGCCTCGCCGCGTACGCCCGCCGGCGCGCCGCCCGGATCCTGCCGGCCTACTACGTCGCCCTGGCCGGCAGCGTCGTCCTGCTGTGGCCGCTGGCGGGGGAGCCGGGCGTCCGTCTACCGGCCGCCGAGGACCTGCCGCTGTTCGCGGTCTTCGCGCAGAACTACGGCCGCGACACCGTCATGCGGCTCGACCCGCCGATGTGGACGCTGGCGGTCGAGGTCTCCTTCTACGCCGTGCTGCCGCTGCTCGGCGCGCTCGCGCTGCTGCTGCCGGCGGGCCGCCGCGCGCAGTCGCTGCTGCCGCTCGCGCTGCTGGCCGCCGGCGTCGCGTTCAACTGGTGGCTGTCGGTCGAGCGGCCGGGGGTCGTGCACGCGAAGACGCTGCCGGCCATGCTGCCCTACTTCGCGCTCGGGATGCTGGCGGCGGTGCTCGCGCACGCGCGCGCTCCGGGCCGCCGCACGCGCGCGGCGATGCTCGCCGGCGGCGCCGCGCTCGTCGCCGCCGACGCCCTCTGGCACGTGCTCCGGGACGCCGCGGGCGCGCCCGTGGAGCCGGCGATGATCGTCCGGGACGTGCCGGCGGCCGCCGGGTTCGCGCTCGTGGTCGTCGCCGCGGCGACCGCCACCGGCACGGTCCGGGGGCCCACGCGCGCGCTCGCCGCCCTCGGCACGGTCTCCTACGGCTTCTACCTGTGGCACGTTCCCGTGCTGCTGTTCCTGCGCGCGCACGGCCTGCTGCCGCTGAGCACCCCGGGCGCGGCCCTCGTCGGCGGCGCCGCGTCGCTGGTGGTGGCCGCCGCGAGCTGGCGGCTCGTCGAGCGGCCGGCGATCGCGTGGGCGCGGCGGTCGCGGCGCGTCCGGGAACGCCGCTGGGTGATTCGGCAGCCCCGTCCGGGTAGGCACACCCCATGACCTACGAGGAGATCGACGAGCGCTACCGCGTGGCGGTGCTCTCCGGCGGCGGCGACAGCTGGGACGACCCCGAGAAGGTCGACGACGACGCAGACGACGACGGGGAGCTCGGCTACCGCAACCCGGACGAGGACGCGTCGTTCGACGAGGCCGGCGACCAGCAGGAGGCGCGCGCGTGACCGTCCAGGCCATCGACCTCGAGGCGCTGTTCGCGAAGGCGGAGGAGGTCGGCTGCATCGCCGAGTCCGACATCGCCCAGCTCGCGGAGCAGCTCAACCTCGACGAGGAGGACGTCAACGAGGTCCACGCCGCCGTCGAGGCGCGCGGCCTCGAGATCACCGACGACTGCGCGCGCCAGCCCGTCGAGGGCGAGGAGGCGGCGCGGGTCACGATCACCAACGAGCAGCTCGCCGTCTTCACCACCGACGCCGTGCAGCAGTTCCTCAACGAGGCCGGGCGCCACCGGCTGCTGACGCCCGACGAGGAGCTCGAGCTGGCGAAGGCGATCGAGCGCGGCGACCTCGGCGCGAAGGAACGCCTGACGACGCACAACCTGCGGCTCGTGGTCTCGATCGCGCGCAAGTACCAGGGCCTCAGCGAGCTGTGCCTGCTCGACCTCATCCAGGAGGGCATGCTCGGGCTGATCCGCGCCGTCGAGAAGTTCGACTGGCGCAAGGGCTTCCGCTTCTCGACCTACGCGACGCTGTGGATCCGCCAGGCGATCCAGCGCGGCATCGCCGACAAGGGCCGCACGATCCGCCTGCCGGTCCACGTCGCCCAGCGCGAGCGCAAGATCGCGACGGTCGAGCGCCAGCTGTCGACCAAGCTGGGCCGCGAGCCGACGGCGGAGGAGATCGCCGAGGCAGCGGAGCTGCCGCTCGAGCAGGTCGTCGAGATGCTCGACGTGTCGCGGACGGTGACGAGCCTCGACCGCCCGGTGGGCGACGAGGACGACACGACGCTCGGCACGCTGATGGGCTCCGACGAGCGCTCGACCGAGGAGGAGGTCGAGGTGTCGCTGTCGCGCCAGGCCGTCCGTGCCGCGGTCGAGCAGCTGCCGGAGACCGAGCGCCAGGTCATCAAGCTGCGCTTCGGCCTCGACGGCGAGGAGCGCGAGCCGCTGCCGCTGTCGCAGCTGCAGCGCGAGCTCGGCATGGGCCGGGAGGAGCTGCGGGCGATCGAGCGCCGCGCGCTGCAGCACCTGGCCCGTCGCCGCGAGCTCGCCGCGCTCGGCGAGGCGGCGTAGGAGTACGGTTCGGCGCACCCGAGCGAGGAGGCTGGAGATGGCAGCAGACGACGCGACGCTGACCGACGACGAGATCGTCACTCACGGCGGGGCCGCGCCGGCGCGCGCGCTCGACGACGGCGATCCGGGCGACACCAGCGACACGAGCGACGACAGCGGCGACAGCGGGGACACCGGCGACGACGCCGGCGACACGGGCGACACCGGGGACACCGGCGACGACAGCGCCGCCTGACGTGGCGGTCGGGGCGGGCGCGGTCGAGCTCACGCTCGCCCCGACGACGCTCGACGGTTTCCTGAGCGACCACTGGGACCGGCGGCCGTTGCTGGTCGCGCGCGACGAGCCCGCCCGCTTCGACGGGCTGCTGTCGCCCGCCGACGCCGAGCGCCTCGTCTCGACGACCGGGATCCGCGCGCCGGCGTTCCGGCTGGTGCGCGACGGCGAGCAGCTCCCGCTGCCGGGCTACACGGAGGACATCCCGTGGCGCCCGGGTGCCTTCACCGGCACCGCCGTCGTCGACCGCGTCGCCGCGGAGTTCGCGGCCGGCGCCACGATCGTCCTGCAGGCGCTGCACGTGTCCTGGCACGCCGCCGCGCTGTACTGCCGCGGCCTCGAGCGGGCACTGGCCTGCCCGGTGCAGGCCAACGCCTACTGGACGCCCGCGGCCGCCCAGGGCTTCGCCGTCCACCACGACACCCACGACGTCTTCATCCTCCAGGTGGCCGGCCACAAGCGCTGGCGCGTGTACGAGCCGGTGCTCGAGCTGCCGCTGAAGGACCAGCGCTGGTCGGCGGAGCTGGGCGAACCCGGCCCGCCCGTCATGGACTTCGTGCTCGGGCCGGGCGACACGCTCTACCTGCCGCGCGGCTGGCCGCACGAGGCGGAGACCTCGGCCGAGCCGTCGCTGCACCTGACGATCGGCCTGCACCCGCCCACGCGGCTGGACGCGCTGCGGGCCGCGGTCGAGGCCTGCGCCGACGACGTCGAGCTGCGCCGCGCGCTGGGCCCGGACGGGGCGCTGCCGCCCGACCTGCTCGACCGCCTGGCGGCGCGCCTGGACCCGGAGCAGGTCGCCGCGCGGGCGCGGCGGCGCTTCGTGGCCGGGCGGCGGCCGATCCGCGATGGCCAGCTCACCCAGGTGGCGGCGCTGGACGCGCTCGGCGCCGGCAGCCTGGTGGCCCGCCGCGCCACGGTGATCGCGGA
>DATLGB010000025.1:0-65093 GCA_035540675.1 Solirubrobacteraceae bacterium
CGACGCGATCGTCGTCACCCGCGCCGACGACCCGAGGTCGCTGGCGCGCGAGGGTCTCGTCGGGCTTGGCTTCAGCGCGTCCGAGGCGGAGGCGCTGCTCGACGGCGCGCCCGAGGGCTCGCCCGAGGCGCTGATCGCGCACGCGCTGAAGGGCGCCCGGCGGTGAGCGGACCCATCCGCACCCCCGGCGTGACCGCGGTCGACGTCGTCCACGACCCCGGCGTCACGCCGGAGGACGAGCTCGACCGCACGCTGCGCCCGCGCCGCCTGGAGGAGTTCGTCGGCCAGGAGGCGCTGCGCGAGCAGCTCGGCCTGTCCGTGCGCGCCGCCTCGGCCCGCGGCGAGGCGCTCGACCACGTCCTGCTCGCGGGACCGCCGGGCCTCGGCAAGACGTCGCTGGCGCAGATCGTCGCCACCGAGATGGGCGTCCCGTTCGTCTCGACCGCCGGCCCTGCGCTCGAGCGCAAGGGCGACGTCGCCGCCTTTCTGACCGCGCTCGAGCCCCGCAGCGTCTTCTTCATCGACGAGATCCACCGGCTGCCGCGGGCGGTCGAGGAGATCTTCTACCCGGCCATGGAGGACCGGCAGCTGCCGATCACCATGGGCCAGGGCGCCGGCGCCAAGGTCGTGACGCTGCCGCTGCCGCAGTTCACCCTGATCGGCGCCACCACCCGCGCCGGGCTGCTGACCACCCCGCTGCGCGACCGCTTCGGCATCCAGCACCGGCTCGAGCACTACGACCCGGCCGAGCTCGCGCGGATCGTCGTCCGCTCCGCCCGCGTGCTCGAGGTGGAGATCGACGCCGCGGGCGCCCGCGCCATCGCCGAGCGCTCGCGCGGCACCCCGCGCGTCGCCAACCGCCTGCTCAAGCGCGTGCGCGACTACGCCGAGGTCCGCGGCACCGGCGCCATCGACGACGCCACCGCCGGTGCCGCCCTCGAGCTCCTCGGCGTCGACGAGCTCGGCCTGGACCGCCTCGACCGCGAGCTGCTGCACGCGATCTGCGGCCACTTCGGCGGCGGCCCGGTCGGCCTGTCGACGCTGGCCGTCACCGTGGGGGAGGAGGCGGACACCATCGAGGACGTCTACGAGCCCTACCTGCTCCAGCGCGGCTTCCTCCAGCGCACCCCCCGCGGCCGCGTCGCCACGCCGCACGCCTTCCGCCACGTCGGGCTCGAGCCGCCGGCGCCGGCGGCGGCGCCGCTGTTCGCGGCGGAGTAGGCGGTCACACTGCCCGGCGCAGCGCGACCGAACGGCGGCAGGTGGAGGTGGGGTTCCGGGACGATGGCGCTTTTTTCGGCATATAGCCGAAAAAGGCGCCAACGCTCGCGGGCGCGCGGGCCGGGAGGGGCTTGGCACGGCAGTGCAGGGAAGCGCCGGCGAACGGCGACTGGTGACGGGGTGGTTCCCGACCGCTGGCGCGTTCTTCGGCGTATGGCCGAAAAAGGCGCCAACGCCCCGGGCGCGACGGTCGCGGCGCCCGGGCACGAGCGCCGCAGGCTGCGCCCGCCCGGCCCGCTCCGCCCGGCCGACGCACCCCTCGCCGACGCGCCGTGCGGTGCCCTCATCCACCCGACGTCGCCGGATAGGGGCGAATCTCCGGCCGTTGTCGCCTACTTCGGCATATGGCCGAAGCACGCGACAACGCCCCGGACGCGCGGCTCGCGAAGTTCGCGGCGCGGCAGCACGACGTGATCTCCACCGACCAGCTGTACGGCCTCGGGTTGAGCGGCGACCAGGTCTGCGACCGCGCGCGAAACGGGCGCCTGCATCGGATCCACCGCGGCGTCTACGCCGTCGGCACGCCGGCCCTCACCCGCGAGGGGCGGTTCATGGCCGCGGTGCTCGCGTGCGGAGAGGGCGCCGCGCTCAGCCACGTCGCCGCGGGCTGGCTGTGGGAGCTGCGCAAGGGCCTGCTGAGCCCGGTCGACGTCACGGTCCCCACTACGGCCGGCCGCAGAGCGCGCGCCGGGATCCGCATCCACCGCACCAGCGAGCCGGTCGAGGCAACGAGCCACCGCGGCATCCGCGTCACCACGCCCGCGCGCACGCTGCTCGACCTCGCCGAGGTCCTCACGCCGCGCCAGCTCGAGCGCGCCCTGGACGAGGCCGACCATCTCGGCCTCCTGCACCTGCCCACCCTGCACCGGGCCCTGCACGACCACCCAAACAAGACCGGCGCAGCCCGCCTAGCACGCGTCCTGCGCCACCACGAGCCCGGCACCACCCGCACCCGCTCCGAGGCCGAGGAGGACTTCCTCGGCTTCTGCCGCCGCCATGACCTCCCGCGGCCGATCCTCAACGCCGAGGTCGAGGGCCTCAGCGTCGACGCGCTCTTCAGCGACCAGCGGGTGGTGGTCGAGATCGATCCCTGGCACACCCACCGCGACCGCCGCGCATTCGCCGGCGACCGCGCACGCGACCGGCGGCTGCTCGCCGCCGGTTACCGAACGGCCCGCATCACCGACGAGCAGCTCACGCCGCAGACGGCGGCGGAGCTGCGGCGGATCCTCGCCTGACCTACCGGCGCCCGAAGTCCACGGTGTACGTCGCGCCCCGCCCACCCGTCGGCAGCCCGGCCACGACGCCGACGCCGGCGTGCGCGAACGACGGCGCGAGGATGTTCGCCCGGTGCGGGTCGCTGCGCATCCACGCGGCGACCATGGCCGCCGGGGTCGCGGCGCCGGGCACCGCCACGCCGAGGTTCTCGGACGCGACCGCGGGCCAGAAGCCGACGCGCGCGAGGCGGGCGGCGAGGGTCGGCCCGTGGGGGCCGGCGTGATCGAAGAAGCGGCGGCGCAGCATGTCGCGCGAATGGCGCGTGGCAGCGCGGCGCAGGTCGCGCGACGCCCGCAGGCGCGGCAGGCCGCGGCCGCGGCGCTGGGCGTTCATCAGGCAGAGCGTGGCCGCGCGGGCGCGCCGCAGCGTCCCGGCGCGCGGGACGGCGTCGGCGCCGGCGCAGCCGCGGCCGCTCGTGCGCGCCACCGGCAGCTTCGGCAGGGGCGACAGCGCAGGCAGCTTCACGTTGAACGCGAGCGGGACGCTCGCCTCGCGCCGGGTCGCGCCGCACCCGCCGGAGACGACGGTGACGGTCAGCCGGTGCAGCCCCGGAGCGGTGGGCCGGTACGGCACGGCGAAGCGCACGCGGCGGCCGGGCTCGAAGGCGCCGGCGCGGAAGGGCGAGCCGTCGCGCTCGAGCCGGCAGGCGCTCTCGGCGAACATGCCGTCGGGGCCGGTGACCCGCACGCCGGTGACCGGCTGCGCCCGGTCGGCGGCCACGACGGCGACGGTGAGCCCGGATCCGCCGACGGCGTCGCCCTCCACCACGGCGGACACCACGCGCGGCGCGGCGGCGGCGGGCGTCGCGGCCGCGAGGGTCGCGAACAGGCACAAGAGGAACGGGCGCGTGCGGTGCATCCCCGAACCAACGGGCGCCGGGGCGCCGAAATGACGCCGGGGGGTGTCAGCCCGCGGGGGCGAAGACCACCGACACCGTCGCGCCCGGCCGCGGCACCGGGCCGCCGACGCCGCGCGCCACGCCGGCGCCGACGCGCACGAGCCGCGGGTCGAGGACGCTGTCTCGCAGCGGGTCGCTGCGCATCCACGCTCCCACGATGCTTCGCGCCGCCGCGACGCCGCCGCTCGCGGCGGTGACGTTCTCGGCGGCGCCGGCCGCCGCCAGGCCCGCGAGCCGCAGGCGCGCCGCGAGGCCCGGCAGCCCGGGCGCGGCGTGGCCGACGAAGCCGCCGCGGCGCATCGCCCGCGCCTGCGCCAGCGCGACGGCGCGCAGGCGCGCGTCGGCGCGCAGCGGGGGCAGTCCGGCCCGCAGCCGCTCGGCGGCGAGCAGGCACAGCAGCGCGCGCTCGCCGGCGCGTCCGCAGCGGTCCGGTGACGCGGACACGCCGGCGGCCGGCGGATCGGACGCGTGCTCGGCGACGTCCAGCGGCACACTGACCCGCGCCGGCCCGATCGGGCGCCGTCCGCAGCCCGCCGTCACCGCCACCTCGAGCAGGTGCGCTCCGGCGAATCCGGGGCGGTACGGGACGGCGAAGCGTGCCGGGCGCTTCCACGCCGCGCGCACGCCGCCGCCGCGCTGCAGGCGGCAGCCCGACTCGGCGAAGCCGCCCCGCAGGTCGGGGAACGAGACCCGGACGCCCGTCGCGGCGCGCGCCACCACCGTCAGCTCGAGCGGCTCGTCGACGTGCGCGCGCCCGGACGCGCCGGCGTCGACGATCTGCGGCCGCGCGCCGGCGGCCGCAGGCAGGGCGAGGGCGAGCAAGAGGACGGCGGCGGCGAGCCGCCGGGCGGGGAACAGCAGGGCATCCATGCGCCGGCAGGAGTCTCGCAGGCCGGTCGGAAGGGTGACGCAGGGGCGGCGACCTAAACTCGCTCCTTAGGCGATCTCCCTAGGCTGGCCGAGACCGATGGCGCATCTCTTCATCTGCCCGAACTGCGGACGCCGCTCCACCGCCACGGAGCGGACGGCCGGCTTCCGCAACGTCCCCAAGGGGTGCTCGAACTGCGGCTTCGGGTTCCTGTTCGAGCTGCTCGACGACTACTACCCCGCACCCAATGCGGCGTTCTTCACCTGCGACCAGCAGGGCCGGATCATCGCGTGCGGGCGCGGCTCGAAGGAGCTGACGGGGCTGTCGGACGAGAAGACGATCGGCCGTCCGCTGCGCGAGGTGCTCGGGCTGGAGTTCCCCAACGGCGAGGACCCGGTGTCGACGGCGCTCGAGTGGGGGGTGCGCCAGCTGGACAAGCCGGTGACCGTCCACGCCGAGGGTGACCTGCCGGCGACCGCCGTCGCCGACCTGTTCCCGGCCTACGACGAGGACGGCGGGCTCCTCGTCATCCTCACCCCGGCCAAGAAGTAGCCTTACCCCCGGAGAGACTGACGTTGACCGAGCGCCGCCGCAATCTGCTCATCCTGCTGATCGTCCTGGGACTGGTCGCGGCGTCCGTCGCCGCCATCGCCACCAAGCCGACGAAGCTCGGCCTCGACCTCCAGGGCGGCGTGTCGCTGGTCTACCAGGGCAAGCCCACCAAGCAGCAGCCCACGATCACGCAGGAGTCGCTCGACCGCGCCGTCGACATCATCCGCGACCGCGTCGACGCCCTGGGCGTCGCCGAGCCGTCGATCGCGCGCTCCGGTCGCGACCAGATCTCCGTGGCGCTGCCCGCGGTGGAGGACGCCGAGCGTGCGGCCGAGCAGGTCGGCACCACGGCCCAGATGTACTTCTACGACTGGGAGCCGAACGTCCTCGACGAGGACTGCCAGACCAACCCGGACGAGGTCGACGGCGGCCAGACGCCGATCGCCGGCTTCTACAACGCGGTCGAGCGCGCGTCGAAGTGCCCGCCGTACGACGGCGAGAACACGACGAACTCCAGCCAGGAGCGCTGGTACGGGTTCGACCGGGCCAACAAGCCGGTCAACAACGGGATCCCGGAGAGCGACCCGGCCGACCTGTGGCGCGACTCCCCGAACGAGGAGATGCCCGAGGGCTTCAAGCAGATCAAGGTCCCCACCGGGATCCTGATCGTGCGCGCGGAGCGCCCCGACCCGGTCAAGGGGGTCCAGCCACCCGAGCCCGACGCCTGGTGGGTGATCCGCGACGACCCGGCGCTCGGCGGCACCGACATCAAGAACCCCGAGCAGAACTTCGACCCGCAGGACCAGTCCCCGATCGTGACGATGGAGTTCACGGACCGGGGCAAGCGCGCCTTCCACCGGACGACCCGCGCGATCGCCGAGCGCGGCTCCAACAACGCGATCGGCAACGCGGACCCGATCTCGACCTCCCACCACTTCGCCATCGTCCTCGACGACGAGCTGGTCTCCCGGCCGTACATCAACTGGCAGGAGAACCCGGACGGCATCGACGGCGAGACCGGCGCGCAGATCTCGGGCGGCTTCACCGTCACCACCGCGCAGGACCTCGCGAACTTCCTGAAGATCGGCGCGCTGCCGATCCAGCTCGAGCTGATATCGCGCTCGCAGGTGTCGGCGACGCTCGGCAAGCAGGCGCTCGACCAGGGCCTCGCGGCCGGCATCGCGGGCTTCGCGATCGTCGCGCTGTTCCTGCTCGTCTTCTACCGGGCGCTCGGCGTCATCGCCGTCGCCGGCCTCGGCGTCTACGCGCTGTACTTCTACGCGCTGGTCAAGATCGTCCCGGTCGTCCTGACGCTGCCCGGCGTCGCCGGCCTGATCCTCACGCTCGGCATCGCGGCGGACGCGAACATCGTCATCTTCGAGCGCGTCAAGGAGGAGGTCAGACGCGGCAGATCGACGGGGGCGGCGATCGCCGAGGGCTACAAGAAGGGCTTCTCGACGATCGTCGACGCCAACGTCGTCACGCTGCTCGTCGCCTTCATCCTGTTCATCCTGTCGGACGCGGGCGTGCGCGGCTTCGCCTTCATGCTCGGCATCGGCACCATCGTGTCGCTGTTCACCGCGGTGCTCGCGACGCAGGCGATCCTGCTCTCGCTGCGCGGGACGAAGCTGCTGCAGTCGAAGTCCGCCCTCGGCGCGTCCGCGACGAAGGAGCGCTGGAAGTACAACTACATGGGCGCGTCGAGGTGGTTCTTCTCCGCGTCCGGCGTGATCCTGCTCGTCGGCGCGCTGGCCATCGCCGGCAAGGGCCTCGACTTCGGCATCGACTTCGAGTCGGGCACCCGCATCCGGGCGTCGCTCGAGCGCTCGGCGACGGTCGAGCAGGTGCGCAACACGATGCAGCGCCAGGGCTTCGAAGAGGTCGAGGTGCAGACGGTCCAGGACCCGGAGCTCGGCCGCAACGTCGTGCAGATCCAGACCCAGGCACTGAAGCCGCCGCAGGTGGCCGAGGTCGAGAACGCGCTGCGCTCCGACTACGGCCTCGAGCAGGCGTCCTCGAACTCGATCGGCCCGACGTTCGGCGCCTCGATCGCGCGCTCGGCGCTCGTGGCGGTGATCGCGTCGCTGATGGTGATCTCGATCTACCTCACGTTGCGCTTCGGCTGGAAGTTCGCGGTGCCGGTGCTGATCGCGCTGACGCACGACATACTCATCACGGGCGGCGTGTACGCCCTGGTCGGCCGGGAGGTGACGGCGTCGACGGTCGCGGCGCTGCTCACCATCCTCGGCTTCTCGCTCTACGACACGATCATCGTGTTCGACCGAATACGAGAGAACGTGCCGCGCATGCCCAGCGCCGCCTTCTCGCAGATCGTCAACCGGTCGATGTCCGAGGTGCTGACGCGCTCGCTGGCCACCAGCTTCTGCACGGCGCTGCCCGTGTTCGCCCTGCTGATGTTCGGCGGCGAGACGCTCAAGGACTTCGCGTTCGCGCTGCTGATCGGCACCCTGTCGGGCACGTACTCGTCGGTGTTCATCGCCGGCCCCGTGCTCACCCACTGGAAGTCGCGAGAACCCGTCTACCGCACCCGGCACCAGCGGATCGTGGACGAGCACGGCCACGTGCCCGCGTACCCGGTGCCGGGCGCCAGCACGACGGTGGACGTCGCCCCCAAGCCGGGCCGGCGCCGCGCCCCGGCGGCCGATCCGGCGCAGGGGGTCTCGCGGGAGGAGTTCGACGATCTGGTGGCCAACCTCGGCATCGAGCCCGAGCCCGCGGTCGCGGCGCCGCGCCAGCGGCCGTCCGGCGGCCGGCGCGGGCGCGGCAACGGCGCGCCCGCCGAGGGCGGCGCCAAGCCGGCCGACGGGGACGCGCCGGGCAACGGCGACCCGGTCAACGAGGCGTCGCGCAAGCGCCGCAAGCCGCACGGGAGGAGCCGCTGATGGGCGCGCTGGTGTGGGCGATGATCGCGATCGCGATCTGGCACTTCACGGTGTTCCTGCCCGACCGCTTCTGGGCCGGGATCGTCGGCGCCTTCGTCTTCGCGATCCTGGGCGCGGTCCTCTTCGGCCTGGCGATCCACGGCTTCTCCGTGCCCGGGCACGCGGAGACGGACTTCGGGACCGCGCTCGAGGCGGTCCCCGGGACGCTGCTCGGCCTCGCCGCGGCCTGGTTCATCGGCGTCCGCCAGGAGCGGGAGTCCGGCGCCGCGGCGACGAGCTGAAGAAGCTCCCCAAACCGCTTGACACGAAGGTAAACTCCCCGCACCAAAGTTGGACAGGGGAGTGAGCGCGGGTGTTCGGGGCCGGCGCTGATTGTCCTGTCGGAGCGCTGACGCGGCCTCGTCCCGAGGTCTGCGCGGCGTTGGGGAGGGGCGCCCGCGGCAGGATCGCCAACGGCGCTGCGACAAGTGCATCAACTGATCGACCGCACATACGTGCCGGCCCGGGGGGCGCTGGCTGCACTGCTCACGCTGCTCGCGCTCGCGTGCGCCCCGGCCACGGCCGGCGCCGCGGGCCTCGAGACCGTGCTGCAGGACGACGCGCAGCTCCTGCACCGGCCGGAGGACCAGCTCCGCCGCTCGCTGCAGGAGATGAAGGCGCTCGGCGTGGACCGCATCCGCGTCACCGCCGGCTGGTCCGTCCTCACGCGCGACCCCGACGCCAAGGCGCGCCCGGCCTTCGACGCGACCAATCCGGCCGCCTACGAGCAGGAGCGCTGGCGCAACCTCGACCGGCTCGTCGTGCTCGCCCGCGAGTACGGCTTCAAGACCATGATCGACATCGCGTTCTGGGCGCCGCACTGGGCGTCGCAGGACGCGCCGGGCCAGCGCGGGCGCACCGAGGTCGACGCCGAGGCGTTCGCGCAGTTCACGGCGGCCGTGGCGCGCCGCTACTCCGGCACGTTCGTGATCCCCCGGACCTCGCACCACCCGAGCGGCGACGGCCCGTTCGGCGAAGGCGCCGACGCCCGCTACCTGCGGCGCAACTTCGGCACGAGCAGCCCCGACAGCGGCGTGACCCTGCTCGACGCGCTCGGCATACCGGCGATCGCCCGCGGCGGCGAGAGCGCGGCGACGCTCGGCGACGGCGCCGCCGCAACGCTGCCGCTGCCGAAGGTCGACCTGTTCACGCTGTGGAACGAGCCGAACCACCCGAGCTTCATGCGCCCGCAGTGGGCGCGCTGGGGCAAGGGCTACGTCCCGCGCTCGCCGCACGTCTACCGCGCGATGGTCTACCGCGGCCATGCGGCTCTGAAGGCCGTGCGGCCGGACGCCGCCGTGCTCGTCGGCGGTACGTCGTTCGAGGGGACCTCCGGCCGGCGCGGGACCGGCGGCGTCCCGCCGCTGCGCTTCCTGCGCGAGCTCGCGTGCGTCGACCGCCGGCTGCAGCCGATCAAGCGCTTCGGGTGCTCGGACTTCCGGCCCATCCCGGGCGACGGCTGGGCGCACCACCCGTACACGCTGCGGACGAAGCCGAACGCCCGGGCGCGCGGAGCGCGCCGCGACGACGTGCCGATCGCCGACCTGCCGCGGCTGGCAAAGCTGCTCGACCGCCTGATCGCCGCCGGCCGCCTCGCGCCGGGCGTGCGCAACCTGTGGGTGACCGAGTACGGCTACGAGACCAACCCGCCGGTCGAGGGCTGGATCTTCTCGCCCTACGACCAGGCCCGGTTCCTGACGTGGGCGGAGTTCCTGGCGTCGCGCGTGCCGACCAATCGCTCCTACGCGCAGTTCCTGCTGCGCGACCTGCCGCCGGGCGCGTTCAAGGTCAACACGTCGAAGAAGCGCGCCTTCGGCCAGTGGCAGTCGGGGCTGCTGCACGACGACGGCACGCCGAAGGTCTCCGTGTACTCGTTCCGCGCCGGGCTGTTCGTGCAGCGGCGCAAGAACCGGCGGCTGCTGCTGTGGGGTCGCCTGCGGCTCGGTCACGGCATCACGACGATCGCGATCGAGCGCCGCGCGCCCGGCTCGAGGAAGTGGCGGACGATCTTCACGCAGGCGCCCGGCCAGGGCCCGACGGACCGCTTCACGGTGTCCGGCACCGACGCCTTCCAGCGCTACGCCGACGCGCCGCGGCGGCGCGCCTCGGGCTACCGCTACCGCCTGCGCTACCTCGACGGCGACCACTGGCAGTCGGGTCTGCAGGTCGCGGCCGTCGGTCGCTGACAGCGGCTTCCGGAGGCCGGTTCCGTCGGCACGCGCGCGTACGCTCGCGCGGTGGACGTCCGGTTCGACATCGCTCCGTATGACTTCGCGGCCGCGCAGCGCCTCGCGCGCGAGCTCGGCGTCTCCCACGCGCTGGCGCAGGTGCTCGTCCGGCGCGGCCTGGCCGACGCGGCGGCGGCGCGCGCGTTCCTGGCCGCCGACGAGCGGCATCCGCTCGACGCGTTCGGCGGGCTGGCCGACGCCGCCGCGGTGGTCCTGGGCCACGTCGCGGCCGGCTCGATCATCACCGTCCACGGCGACTACGACGTCGACGGAGTCGCCTCCACCGCCATCCTCGTGCGCGCGCTGCGGTCGCTGGGAGCGCGTGTCGACTGGTACCTGCCGAGCCGCACCGAGGACGGGTACGGGCTCAGCCCGGCCACGGTGCAGCGCCTCGCGGCGCGCGGCACCGGCCTGCTGCTGACCGCCGACTGCGCCGTGACCGCGGTGGACGAGGTCGCCGCCGCCCGCGCCGCCGGCATGGACGTCGTGGTCACCGACCATCACGCGCCGCGAGCCGACGGCCGGCTGCCCGACGCGCCGATCGTCCACCCGCGGCTCGGCGCGAACCCGTGCCCCGACCTGTGTGCGGCCGGCGTGGCCTACAAGCTCGCCGGCGCCCTGCTGGAGGCGGCGGGGCTGGACGCGGCGCTGGCCGACGAGGACCTCGACCTGGTGGCGCTGGCCACCGTCGCCGACGTCGTCCCGTTGCGCGGCGAGAACCGGGCGCTCGTCCGTGCCGGCCTGCGCGCGCTCGCGGCGACGCGCAAGCCGGGCCTGCGGGCGCTGATGGAGGTCGCGCGCGTCGACCCGTCGGGGCTCGACGCCTCGGCGATCGGGTTCCGGCTCGCTCCGCGCATCAACGCCGCCGGGCGGCTGGCGCGCGCCGACGCCGGGCTGGAGCTGCTGCTGACCGGCGACCCCGAGCGGGCGCGGCAGATCGCGCGCGAGCTCGACGCCTGCAACCACGAGCGCCGCGACGTCGAGACCCGCATCCGCTTCGCCGCGGAGGCGCAGGTGGCGGCCGCGCCGGGCGCACCCGCCTACGTGCTGGCCGGTGAGGACTGGCACCCGGGCGTGATCGGGATCGTCGCGGCGCGGATCGCCGAGCGCCACCACCGCCCGACGGTGCTCGTCGCCCTCGACGGCGACACGGGCACGGGGTCGGGGCGGTCGATCCCGGCGTTCGACCTGCTCGGCGGCCTGCAGGCGGCGAGCGAGCACCTGCTGCGCTTCGGGGGCCACCGGGCCGCGGCCGGGATGACGATCGCGCGCGACGCGCTCGACGGCTTCCGCGCGGCGTTCAGCGCGCACGCCGCGGCGGTGCTGGCGCCGGAGGACCTCGTGCCGGTCGAGCGCGTGGACGCCGTGGTGGGCGGGGCGGCGCTGGGCCTGCCGCTGGCCGAGGAGCTGGCGACGCTCGAGCCGTTCGGCGCGGGCAACCCGCCCGTGTCGCTGCTCGTCCCCGCGGCGTCCCTGGAGGACCCGCGCCCGATGGGGGAGGGCCGCCACGTGGCGTTCAGCCTGCTGTCGGGCGGCGGCCGCTCGCGCGCCGTGCGCTTCGGGGCCGGCAGCCGCCTGCCGGCGGAGCCGGGCGAGCCGGTCGACGTCGCGGTGCGGCTGGAGGCCAACGCGTTCAACGGCACGATCGAGCCGCGGCTCGTCCTGCGCCAGGTGCGGCGCTGCGGCGCCGCCATCGACGTGCTCGGCGAGCCGCCGTCGTTCGCCGCCGGCGTGCGCGCGGAGGTCGACCGCCCGCTGGACCCGTGGCCGTGCGCGCCCGCGGACCCCGGCGCCGGCCGCGGGCTGCGCGACGTGCGCGGCGCGGGCGTCGCCGGCACGGTCGCCGATCTCGTCGCGAGCGGCGAGCCCGTCCTCGTGCTGTGCGCGCACGCCGAGCACCGCGCGCGGGCGCTGCGCGAGCGCGTCGGCGGGTTCGCGCTCGCATGCTGGGCCGCCCTGGCCGAGGATCCCGGCCTGGCGCGGCCCTTCGCGCACCTCGTCGCGCTCGACCCGCCGCCGCACGCCGGCCTGCTCGAGCTGCTCGAGCGCGCGCCCGGCGCCGGCTGGGCCCATCTGGCCTGGGGCGAGCCTGAGCTAGGCTACGCCCAGGCCATCCATGAGTGGGAATACACGCTCCGGGAGCCGCTTGCGGCCGTCTACCGCGCCCTGCGCGCGTCCGGTGCGAGCCGCGGCGGGGCCTGCGAGGAGCTGCTGCGCGGCGACGGCCGCCAGCCGCGCACGGCCGCGCTGGCCGGGCGCCTCGTGCGGGTGCTCGCCGAGCTCGAGCTCGCGCGCGTCGACGGCGACGGGCTCGGCCTGCGGCTCGTCGAGAGCGCCGGGCGGACCGACCTGGAGCGCTCGATCGCCTACAGGGCCTACCGTTTGCGTCTGGAGGAAGGCCGCAGATTCCTGACCAGCCCGACACGAGCAGCCGCCTGAGCGCCCCCGGCGGGGACCGTCCCCCCGGCAACGGCGCGCGCGTCGAGGGGTCGGTGGCGGCGGCCCCGTCGCCGCCCGCCGTGCCGGGGCCCGAGCCGGACGCCGAGACGCTCGCGCACTTCGTCGAGCGCCGGCACGTCGGCCGTACGGAGCACGAGGTCCACGAGGACGCCGCGGTCGAGATCCCCGACGACCTCACGCCGATCGAGCGCGAGCTGCTCGCCGACCTGTTCGCGATCGTCTCCGAGCACGCCGACGAGGCCGCGCTGCCGGTCGACCGCCGCCGCCTGGTGGAGGCGTTCGTGTTCGCCTGCGAGCACCACGCCGACCAGCGGCGCAAGTCGGGCGAGGACTTCATCGTGCACCCCGTCGGCGTGGCCAAGATCTGCGCGGGCATGCGCCTCGACACCGAGACGCTGTGCGCCGCCCTGCTGCACGACACGGTCGAGGACACGTCGGCGTCGCTGGACGAGGTGCACGAGCAGTTCGGCGAGGAGGTCGCGTCGCTCGTCGACGGCGTCACCAAGCTCACCGGCATCGTCTTCCAGTCGCGCGACGAGGCGCAGGCGGAGAACTACCGCAAGATGCTCGTCGCGATGGCCACGGACATCCGGGTCATCCTCATCAAGCTCGCCGACCGCCTGCACAACATGCGCACGCTCGAGGGGCTCGCCAAGCAGAAGCAGATCGAGAAGGCCAAGGAGACCCTCGAGATCTACGCGCCGATCGCGCACCGGCTCGGCATCCACGCGCTCAAGTGGGAGCTCGAGGACCTGGCCTTCGCGTCGCTGCACCCGCGCAAGTACCAGGAGATCAAGGGCCTGGTCAACCAGCAGCGCGAGGAGCGCGAGCGCTACGTGGCCAAGGCGGGGCGCTATCTCGCGCAGGAGCTGGAGGCGCTCGGGATCCACGCCGAGATCTCCGGCCGCGCCAAGCACTTCTACTCGATCTACGAGAAGATGACCCGCAAGGGCCGGGAGTTCAACGAGATCTACGACCTCACGGCGATGCGGGTGATCGTCGACTCGGTGAAGGACTGCTACGGGGCCGTCGGCGTGATCCACTCGCTGTGGAAGCCGCTGCCGGGGCGATTCAAGGACATGATCGCCATGCCCAAGTTCAACATGTACCAGGCCCTGCACACCACGGTGATCGGGCCCGAGGGGCGGCCGCTGGAGATCCAGATCCGCACGGGGGACATGCACGAGCGCGCCGAGTACGGCGTCGCCGCGCACTGGACCTACAAGGAGGGCAAGGACGGCAAGCCGGGCCGGCTCGACCCGACGGACCTCAAGCTCAAGTGGCTGAAGTCGCTGCTCGACGAGCAGGGGGACCTCGACGCCGAGGAGTTCGCCGACTCGCTCAAGGGCGAGCTCGTCGACGAGGAGGTCTTCGTCTTCACGCCCAAGGGCGAGGTCAAGCGCCTGGCCTCCGGCGCGACGCCGCTGGACTTCGCCTACGAGGTGCACACGGACGTCGGCCATCGCTGCGTCGGCGCGAAGGTCAACGGCAAGATGGTGCCGCTGCACTACGAGCTGCGCTCGGGCGACATCGTCGAGGTCCTGACCTCCAAGCGCGATCGCGGCCCGTCGCGCGACTGGCTGGCGGTCGTCAAGACGACGCGCGCGCGCAACAAGATCAAGCAGTGGTTCAAGCAGGAGTCGCGCGTCGACTCCGAGCACACGGGCCGCGAACTGCTGCAGGAGCACCTCAAGAAGGCCGGCCTGCCCGCGCAGCGGATCACCGGCTCCGCGCTGCTGGCCGACGTCATCCGCGAGCTGGGCTTCCGCAAGGCCGACGACTTCTACATCGCGCTCGGCGCCGCCAAGGTCTCGCCCAAGACCGTCGTCACCAAGGTGATGAGCCGGCTCAAGCAGGGGGAGGCGGCCGTCGAGGAACCGACGGCGGCCGACATGCTGCACCCTCGCCGCGAGCCGGCCCGCAAGGCGACGCGCTCCTCGTCGCAGTACGGCATCCGCGTCGAGGGCATCGACGACGTCCCGCTGCGCCTCGCGAAGTGCTGCCGCCCGGTCTCGGGCGACCCGATCGTCGGCTACGTCTCGCTGGGCCGCGGCATCACGATCCACCGCAGCGACTGCCCGAACGTGGCCGCGCTGCGCAAGGACCCCGAGCGCTTCGTCGAGGTCTCCTGGGACGGGGAGAACGAGACCTCCTTCCGCGTCGAGCTGCAGGTGGACGGGTGGGACCGCCACCGGATGCTCGAGGACCTGTCGCGGACCTTCGCCGAGGCGGGCATCAACATCGTCGAGGCGCGCTGCATCGTCAGCCATCCGATGGTGCGCAACCGCTTCGTGGTCGAGGTGCCCGAGGCCCAGACGCTGAAGGCGGTGATCGGGCGCCTGCGCCAGATCGACGCCGTCTTCGACGCCTACCGCGTGACGCCGAGCGGCGGCTGATCGCGCCGCGACCTGGCGAGCAGGGCGACGCCGGCCGCGCACATGCCGGCGCCGGTGACGCCGAGGATGGCGAGCAGCGAGCCGCCCGGTCGCGGGGTGGAGGTGCCGGCCGCCCGATCGGCGACGGGCTCCGGCGGCGCCGCCTGCGCCTGCGCGGCCTGGGCGCGCCGGCCTTGCTCGCGCGCCGCCCGGTCGTCGAGCTGGGCCAGGACGAGGAGCAGCACGACGCAGGACGCGAGGATCGCGAAGACCTCGCGGGCGGGCGGCCGCATCTGACGGGTCACGTCCACCTCGGAGGTATCGGCGACGTCGGCGCGACCTTGAGGCGGGCGTCGCGCTACGCCACCACGCGCAGCGCCCCCGGCCGGACGCTGAACACCGCCTCCTCGTGCTCGCCGACGTAGTCGCCGTCGACCTGCACGGGGACGGCGCGGTCGTCGGCGGAGCGCACGACGATCCGGTCGACCGGGCTGAACGCGCTCACGCGGCGGTGGCGGTCGATCCGGGCGCGCCGGGACAGCGCTCGCCACGCGATGGTCGGCACGTCGATCGCGCTCGCGCGCTCGAGCACCACGCCGCCGAGGGCGCCCGAGTCGAGCGCCACGCCGTCCACGAGCTGGACCGGCCGCTCGCGGAAGAAGGTGTACGGGTCGCCGTTCTGGACGAAGGCGGAGACGCCGGCGACCCTGTGCCCGTCCGCCTCGACCAGCAGGCGCGGCGGGCGCACGACGTACCTGCGCAGGAACACCGAGGTCGCCGAGAGGGTGTAGAAGAGCGGGCCGTAGCGCGCCTTCAGCCGCGGGTGCGAGTCGACCCGCTCCACGACGCTGGCGTCGAGGCCGGCGCCGGCGGAGAACGCGAACAGGCGATCGTTGACGGCGCCGAGGTCGACCGTGCGCGGGCGCCAGTCGTCGGCGACGCGCAGCATGTGCTCCGTGGCGTCGACGACGTCGTTGGGGATCCCGAGCATCCGGCAGTAGACGTTGGTGGCGCCGCCGGGCAGGCAGGTCAGCGGCGTGGCCGAGCCCGCGAGGCCGTTGGCGGCCTCGTTGACCGTGCCGTCGCCGCCGAAGGCGCACACGACGTCGTAGCCCTCCGCCGCCGCCTCCCGGCACAGCTCGATGGCGTGGCCCCGGCGCTGCGTGTCGACCGCCTCGACGTCGTAGCGGCCCTGGAGCGCGTAGACGACCAGGTGCTTGAGCCGGTCGCTCATCGTCGTCGCGTACGGGTTGACGATGACCAGCATCCGCTTCGCCTTCGCGGGTGCGGTCAGGGCGGCTGCGCGCTCGAGGCGCTCGAAGTCGGATGTCAGCCCGGTGGAGGGGGAGCTAGAGGAAGCCACGCTTCCGGAAGTAGTAGAGCAGCCCGCCCAGGGTTACGACCATCAGCCCGAGCACCATGTAGAACGGGACCTTCTCGCCCTGCCCGGGGACGTGCACGTTCATGCCCCAGATCGAGGCGATGAGCGTCAGCGGCAGCAGCATGACGCTGAAGGCGGTCAGGATGCGGAAGGTCTGGTTGCCGCGGTGGGCCAGCACCGACTCGTTGGTGGACTCGAGCCCCTCGACGACCTCCTTGAAGTTCTCGAGCATGTCCCAGATGCGCTCCCACGCATCGTTGATGTCGTCGAAGTAGATGTCGAGGTCCTCGGGGATGTAGCGCGCCTTGTTGCGCTCGAGGTCCCGGAAGGTCGCGCGCTGCGGGCGGACGATCTTGCGGAAGTTGATGATCTCCTGCTTGACGTTGGAGATGTCGCGCACGATCTCCTCCGAGCGGCCCTCGAAGATGTCCTCCTCGATGCGCTCGAGCTTGTTGCCCATCTTGCGCAGCATGGGGAAGGAGGCGTCGACGCAGGAGTCGATGATCCGGTACAGCAGGTAGCCGGAGCCCTTGGAGAAGTGCTGCTCGCGCGCCTCCTCGTTGACGCGGCAGCGCTCGAACAGGTACTCGACCGGCTGCAGCGGCTCGTTGGGCAGCGTGATGACGAAGTCCGGCCCGATGAAGATGTCGAGCTCGGCGGCGTTCAGGCGCGCCACGCGGGCGTCGTAGCGCGGGAAGTGCAGGACGATGAACAGGTACTCGTCGTACTCGTCGACCTTCGGGCGCTGGTTGCGGCTGAAGACGTCCTCGTAGTCGAGCGGGTGGAAGTCGAAGCGCTCCTCGAGCCACGCCTGGTCGGCCGGCTGCGGGCGCTCGATGTTGATCCAGCGCAGGCCGGGGTACTCGACGACCTCGACGCGCGGCTGCTCGCGCTCAGTGGCGAGCGGCGCGAGCTGCGGCTCGCGCGCACGGGCGATCCGACGGCCGAGGCGTGACTTGGGCAGGCTGGGCACGGGGACTCAGCGGCTCGTCGGTCGTGGGCAGCATCAGGAGGAACATTCTACGCCGCCGGCCGAAATCCGCGTCCGGGGCTTGATAGGCTGCTGCGTACGCATCAAGAGGGGTGGAGGGACTGGCCCGACGAAACCCCGCCAACCTCTTCGCCGCATCCGCGGCGAAGGAAGGTGGCAATTCCATCAGGCTCCAACAACGGCCTGGGAGATGCGGCGAGGGTGTCGCCCAGCATGGTGCCTCCGCCGCTGAACCCGGCGGAAGGACAAGCAACCACATGCCGGCAGATGCCCTGCAGTGCAAGGAGTGCAAGACGACGTACGCCCTCGAGGCCCGCTACGTCTGCGAGAAGTGCTTCGGGCCGCTCGAGGTCCGCTACGCCCCGCCGACGGCCGACCCCGACGAGCTGCGCCGCCGCATCCAGGCGGGCCCGCTGAACCTCTGGCGCTACGCCGACTTCCTGCCCCTGGAGGGCGCGCCGCGCTCGGCGCTGCCGGCCGGCTTCACGCCGCTCGTGCGCGCCGACCGGCTGGCCGAGCGGCTCGGGCTGCGCGAGGTGTGGGTCAAGAACGAGACGGCCAACCCGACGCACTCCTTCAAGGACCGCGTGGTCTCCGTCGCGCTCGCGCGTGCGGTCGAGCTCGGCTTCGAGACGATCGCGTGCGCGTCCACCGGCAACCTCGCGAACTCGGTCGCCGCGCACGCCGCCGCCGCCGGGCTGCCGTCCTACGTCTTCATCCCGGCCGACCTCGAGGAGGAGAAGATCCTCGCGACCGGCGCCTACGGAACCAACGTCGTCGGCGTCCGCGGCAACTACGACGACGTCAACCGGCTGTGCACCGAGCTGTCGGGCGAGTACGACGGCTGGGCGTTCGTCAACGTCAACGTCCGCCCGTACTACGCGGAGGGCTCGAAGACGCTGGCCTACGAGATCGCCGAGCAGCTGGGCTGGGAGCTGCCGGACCGCGTCGTCGCGCCGGTCGCGTCGGGCTCGCAGTACACGAAGGTCGCCCGCGGCTTCGCGGAGTTCATCGACGCCGGCCTCGTCGCGGGCCGCGTGCCGGTGATGAACGGCGCGCAGGCCGAGGGCTGCTCCCCGGTCGCCCAGGCCTTCGCGGCCGGCACCGACGTCTGCCGGCCGGTGCGGCCGGACACGATCGCCAAGTCGCTGGCGATCGGCAACCCCGCCGACGGCCCGTACGCCGTGGAGCTCGCCCGGGCGACCGGCGGCGCGATCGACGCCGTCTCCGACGACGAGATCCGCTCCGGCATCCGCCTGCTGGCGGAGACGACCGGCATCTTCACCGAGACCGCCGGCGGCGTCACCACCGCCGTGCTGCGCAAGCTCGCCGAGCGCGGCGACATCGACCCGGCCGAGCGCGTCGTGCTGCTGATCACGGGCGACGGCCTCAAGACGATCGACTGCGTCCGCGGCACCTTCGAGGTCACCGAGATCGCCCCGTCGCTGGACGAGTTCGAGGCGGCATTCGAGGGAGTGGCGGCCTGATGGCGGTCACGGTCAAGATCCCGACCCAGCTGCGCGCCGCCGCCGGCGGCGCCGCGCAGGCGCACGTCGACGGCGCGACGGTGGGGGAGGCGCTCGAGGCGCTGTACGCCGAACACGGCGAGCTGCGGGAGCGGATCGCCGGCGACGACGGCCAGCTGCGGCGCTTCGTCAACGTCTTCCTGGCCGGCGAGGACATCCGCTTCCTCGACGGCCTGCGGACGCCGGTGCCCGACGGCGCCGAGCTGACGATCCTGCCGGCCGTCGCCGGCGGCTAGCGGCGCGCCACCGCACGCCGAACGTCCCGCACTGCGTGCCATAGCACGGACCGCGGGACGTTCGGCTAGCGGCGGGCCAGGCGCAGCAGCGCCGTGCCGGTCGCGGCGGCGACGTCGGCGACCAGCGGCGCGTCGACGTTGCCGAGGTCGTCGCAGCGGCGGTGGTAGCAGCGGTCGAGGCCGGTGAAGACGCCGCCGACGGCGATCCCGGCGCCGGCGAACGGCGCGTGGTCGGACGCGCGTCCGGCCGAGCGGGTCGTGATCCGGTCGCGGCCGCGCCCGCGCAGCGCGCGCCGCAGCGCCCGTTCGATGGTCTCGTCGCCGCCGTAGACGCCGGGGGCACGGCCGGGCGTGCCGACCATGTCGAGGTTGACGTAGCCGGCCAGCGCGCGGCGCTCGCAGCGGTCGAGGCCGCGCACGTGGGCGCGCGAGCCGTGCAGCCCGAGCTCCTCGGCGCCCCACAGGCCGAGCCGGACGCGGGCGCCGGCGGGGGCGCGGCCCTGCAGCGCCTGCGCCACGGCGAGCACCGCGGCGACGCCGCTGCCGTTGTCGTTGAGGCCGGGCCCGTCCGGCACCGAGTCGAGGTGCGCCCCGGCCATCAGCACCCGCGGCCCGTCACCGGCCTCGGCCACCAGGTTCACCGTGCGCCGCCGCTCCGACGGGGTGGCGACCGAGACGCGGGCGCGCCCGGCCCGGGCGGCGAGCGTGCCGGCGCTGGTGCTGAGGGCGAGCACGGGCACGTCGACGCCGGGGGAGCCGAGGGTGCCGCGGATCGCCTCCGTGCGGCCGGGCAGCCCGTCGTTGGGGATGAGCACGGCCGCGGCGCCGGCGCGCTGGGCGTTGAGCGCCTTGATGCGCAGGGTGCAGGTCCCGCGCTGCACGAGCGCGATCTCGCCGCGCCGCAGGGCGCGGAAGTCGCCGCGGCGGCAGCCCGCGTCCGACGCACGGCCGGGGGCGACGCCGATCGCCCGCACGCGCCCCGCGGCCGCGCCCGAGCCGGAGTAGGTCATGGTGCGGGCGTCGCGCGCCGGCCGCAGGCGGGCGCCGCCGGCCAGCCGCACGCGCGGCGGGCGGTGCTCGCGGAAGAACGGGAAGCGCACCGGCTCGTCGCGCACCTCCCAGCCCGCCCCCTGCAGGACCTCGCGCGCGTAGGCGACCGAGGCGCGGTCGCCGGCCGTGCCGGCCGCGCGGTTGCC
Organism: Solirubrobacteraceae bacterium; assembly: GCA_035540675.1. Classification (GTDB taxonomy): domain Bacteria; phylum Actinomycetota; class Thermoleophilia; order Solirubrobacterales; family Solirubrobacteraceae; genus DATLGB01. The sequence goes on from DATLGB010000025.1 coordinate 20,213, forward strand.
GCCCGCCTCGCGCGCCACCCGCGCGAGGGCACGCAGGTGGACGCGCACGGCGGCGGCGTCGAGCGCGCGCAGCGCCTCGCCCGGCGGCCGCGGCGCGGTTGCCGTGGGCGTCGGCGTCGGCGTCGGCGCGGCCTGCCGCCGCGGGGGCGGGGCCTCGCCCGCCGCGGCGACGCCCGCGGCCACGGCGGCGACCACGAGGAGCACGGCGATCAGCGGGCGGCGGCGCACGGGGTCCACCGTGACAGGGCCACCTTGACCGGCGATGAAGATCGACCGGCGCACCTACCGCCCCACGAGGGTGCGGTAACCCGCCGCTCGGCGCTCAGGACCCCGGCGCCGGCCCCGGCTCGATGACGCCGAGGATCTCGCGCACGCGGCAGACCAGCAGGCGCTCGTCCTCGATCTCGACCCAGACGCCCGCCGAGCGCGGGAAGACGACGTGGTCGCCCGGGCCGACCGGCATCTTGAAGTCGGGCAGGTCCGGCGGCCCGTCTCCGATCGCGAGGACGATCCCCTCGTTGGGCGGCAGGTCGTGCGTGCCCTGCGGGACCAGCAGCCCCGACTTGCGCATGCGCTCCGGCTCGAGCTCCTTGATGACGACCTGGTCGAACAGCGGGCGGAGTACGTCGGGCATCGCCCGACGATAGGCGCCGCGGCGGCGGCCGCGCGCCGCGCCGCCGGATACGCTCGGGCCCGCGTGCGCCCCACGGCCTCGGTCATCGTGCCCTTCGCCGGCCCCGACGGCGACCTCGACCGCTGCCTGGCGGCGCTCGGCCGGCTCGCGCTGCGCGACGGCGACGAGGTGCTGGTCGCCGACAACCGCCCGCAGCCGCGGCCCGGGCTCGTCGCCGCGCCGGGGCCGGCGTCCTCGTACTTCGCGCGCGGCGTCGCCGCCGCCCGCGCGCGCGGCGACTGGCTCGTGTTCGTCGACGCCGACACCGAGCCGGCGCCGGATCTCCTCGACGCCTACCTCGACCCCGCGCCGGCCGACGGCGTGGGCGTTCTGGCGGGCGCCATCGAGGACTGGGTCGCCGAGGACACGCCGGTCGCGCGCTACATCGCGGCGCGCCGCAAGCTCGACCAGGGCACCACGCTGGCGCACCCGCACCGCCCGTACGCGCAGACGGCCAACTGCGCGGTCCGGCGCAGCGCGTTCGAGGCGGCCGGGGGGTTCCCGGACCCCGTGCGCTCCGGCGCCGACGCCGACCTGTGCTGGCGCCTGCAGGCGGCGGGGTGGCGGCTCGAGGCCCGCCCGGCCGCTCGCGTGCGCCATCGCAACCGGACGACGCTGCGCGCGCTGCTCGCCCAGCTGCACCGGCACGGCGCCGGGATGCAGTGGCTCGACCGCCGCTACCCGGGCGCGTTCCCGCCGCCGTCGCCGCGCGAGCTGCTGGCGCGCTTCGGGCTGCTCGCCCGCCCCCACGGGGCGCTCGACCTGCTGGCGCTGTGGGCGCGCGATCTCGGCCGGCTGCACGCCAACGGCGACCCCACGCCGCCATGATCGCGCCCCTCAACGCACTGCGCCACCGCCTTGCCTTCGCCGCCTGGACCGGCTGGCTGCGCCTGCAGCTGCGCCGCCGCGGCGCGCGCCTCGAGCTCGACGCCCCTCACGGCGCGCGCCTGGCCGGCTGGCCGGTCGTCGACGTCGAGCCGGTGGGGGAGGGCGAGGCGGTCCTGGCGCTGCGCATCGGGCGCGGCGTGCGGATCGGCCACCGGCTGCACCTCGGCGTCTGGGCCGGCGGGACGAACCGGCTCGAGCTCGGTGACGGCGTGTACTTCCAGCACGGGGTGCGCCTCGAGCTGCGCGGCGGCGCGATCGCCCTCGGGCCGCACTCGCACGTGCGCGACGGCGCGGTGCTCAAGAGCCAGGGCGACCTGCGGGTGGGGGAGGAGGTCACCATCTCCTTCGGCGACGTCCTCGCCTGCACGGAGTCGATCGAGATCGGCGACCGCGTCGGGCTCGGCGAGCGGGTGACGATCACCGACTCCGACCACACCCACGACGGCAGCGCGCGCCACTACCTGCGCCAGCCGCTGCGCGTCGCGCCGGTGCGGCTCGGCGCGAACGTGCTGGTCAGCGCCAACGCCGTCGTACTGCGGGGCGCCGACGTGGGCGCGAACTGCGTCGTCGGCGCGGGCGCCGTCGTCGGCCGCGGGGAGCACCCGAGCGGCTGGCTGCTCGCCGGCGTGCCGGCGGCGCCGGTCAGGCCGCTCGGGGAAGCCGCCGCGCGCCCTCGGTGAACGGGCGCGGCGCGAAGTCGTCCGGCCCGACCAGGTCGCGCTCGAGTGCTTCGCGCAGGTTGGCCGCGAGCGCCTCCATGCTCTCGGCGACCGACCGCTCGTAGGCGGCGACGATCTGGTCGCGGCACTCGGTCTGGCGGCGGTCGAGCTCCTCCATCTCCTGCGGCGTGTGACACGCCTGCATCACGACCCCGCACTCCGGGCACCGCAGCTCCACCAGCAGCTCGCCGCCCTTGCGCTGCTGCCAGCGCAGCGGCTGGACCAGCTCGGAGCCGCACCCGGGGCAGACCTGGACCGGTGGCACGCGCGCACGGTACGTCCGCCGCCGGACAGAACGCGCGCCCGCGGGTCGGGGTGGCCGCCTGCCGCCGCGGGCGGTAGGGTCGGGCGCACCGTGGCCGGCAGGCGTGCCCGTCGCGACGTGACTCACGAGGGGGGACTTCATGAGGGGAACAACCAGGACCGCCATCCTGGGCGCGGCGCTCGCCGCCGCGTGTGCGCTCCCGGCAGCCGCCGGTGCGCACGACCCGCAGTCGGGCAGCTCGGCCGGCCTGCCGACGTACTACGACTGGCTGGCCGCCGGCGACTACGAGACGCGGGTCCACCGCAAGGGCTTCCATCCGCTGGGCGCGCAGGACGGCGCGGGCGTCAACCATCTGCCGGCCGTCTCGCGCAACGTCGACCTGGTCTCGAAGACCGGCCTGACGACCGAGCTCGGGCGCGTGTCGGACGTCTCGGCGCTCAAGGGGTTCGCGTACCTCGGCGCCTACGACGAGCCCGTGTGCTCGACCGGTGGCGTCTGGGTGGTCGACATCCGAAACCCCGCGGCGCCGCGCAAGGTCGGCTTCATCCGCTCGCACGAGGACACGTACACCTCGGAGGGCGTGCACGCGACGACGATCGACACCCCGGCCTTCAAGGGCGACGTGCTCGCGTTCTCGAACGAGATCTGCCAGTCCGGCAACACCAGCAACGGCGTGGGCGGCATGACGCTCTACGACGTCTCCAACCCGCTCAAGCCGCGCAAGCTCGTGGAGGGGTTCGGCGACTTCACGACACCCGGGCGGGCGCAGACGAAGGCCAACCAGATCCACTCCGTCCTGATGTGGGATGCCGGCGATCGCGCGTACGCGGTGATGGTCGACGACATGGAAGACCTCGACATCGACATCGTCGACATCACGAACCCGGCCAAGCCGAGGCTGATCTCCGAGACCGGCCTGCCGCACTGGCCGACGGCGAGGTCCGACGGCTACGGCAACGAGAACCTCCACCACGACATGGAGGTCCGCCGGTTCGGCGACCGCTGGATCATGGTCGCCTCCTACTGGGACGTCGGCTACGTGAAGCTCGACGTCACCGATCCTGCCAACCCGCGCTACCTGGCCGACTCGGACTTCGGCCCGTCGGACCCGGAGTTCCCGGGCGTCGGCGCGCCGGAGGGCAACGCCCACCAGGGCAACTGGACGCGCGACGGCCGCTACTTCGTGGCGACGGACGAGGACTTCTCGCCCTACCGGACGAACCCGCTGCAGATCGCGACGGGTCCCCACGCCGGGACCTACTCGTCGCAGCCGATCGGCGGCGGCGGCCCGGTGACCCTGCTGGCGGACAAGCGCCTCAACGGCCCGACCGTCTACGGCGGCTACGGCTGCCCGAAGTCGGCACCGATCCCGCCGCGGTCGCAGACGATCCCGGAGGGCGCGCTGGCTCCGGGTGAGGAGGCGATCCTCGTTCTGCAGCGCGGGCCGTCGGGTGACCCGTCGGCGACCGAAGCGGCGTGCTTCCCCGGCGAGAAGGCGGCCATGGGCCGGGCCGCCGGTTACGACGCCGTCGTCATCGCCGGCCGCCACCTCGGCTCCGAGGCAGCGGACGAGCCGCCCTACTGCGGCTCAGGCGGCTACCCGGCAGAGCCCATCGTGTCCTTCTGCATCGGGCACAAGGCGCTGCACGTCCTGTTCAACAAGCTGCCGGCGCAGTTCGCAGCCTACGACCCGGCGCTCGAGCCGGCCAGGGGCGCCCGCGGCGAGAAGATCGACGTCACGGCGATCTTCGACGGCTGGGGCTACGTCCGGCTGCTGGATGCCGCGACCATGGCGAACCTCGACACGTTCGCGGTGGCCGAGACGAAGCTCGAGGCGAACGCCGTCGGCAGCGGCGACCTGTCCGTGCACGAGGTCGACCCGGACGTGTTCCGCGACGACCTCATGCACTCGTCGTACTACGCGGCGGGCTACCGCGCGCTGCGGGTGGTGCAGGACCGCAAGCGGGGACCGCAGCTGGAGGAGGTGGGCGCCTTCATCGACGGGGGCGGCAACAACTTCTGGGGCGTGCACCCGATCGCCGACCCGCGGCCGGGCAAGCAGGGCAAGACGCTCGTGCTGCTCTCCGACCGCGACTTCGGCCTCTACATCGTCCAGCACACGGGCTGAGCGATCCGCACGCGCTCGGCGGGCCCGCCGTCGCGTCGTCCCTGCGGATGACGGCGGGTCCTGCCAGCGGGCGTTCGCGGATCGTCCTCGCAGCCGACGACTCGCGGCCGGGGCGGGCGTAGCTTTGCGCTCCCCCCTGAAGGAGAAGCTCCCCGATGCAGTCCCTCTGGCACATCCGCATCAAGTAGTCCTCCCGCCGGCGCCCTTCCCGGCGCCGGCGCGGACGGACCCCAGCGCGCCGCGACCCTCCTCCCGCGGTGCGCCCGAAGCCCGAGCGGCCGGCCCCAGCGCCGGCCGCTCGGCGTTCGGGCGGGCGCAACTCGAGCCGTCGCCCAGCGCGCCCGGAAGGATTCGAACCTTCGACCTCGCGCTCCGGAGGCGCGCGCTCTATCCACTGAGCTACGGGCGCTGGGCCGAGGCAGCTTAGTACGCCCGCCCCGCCGCCAACGCGGCGAACGTCCCGGAATCCGTCCTATAGGGGGGTGTCCGGGACGTTCGCGCTAGCCTCGCCGCGCGTGCGGCTGGCGATCATCTCCGACACCCACATGCCGCGCGGGGCGCGGGCGCTGCCGGACGCCTGCGTCGAGCGGCTGCGGGAGGCGGACGCGATCCTGCACGCCGGCGACTTCTCGGCGGTCGAGGTGCTCGAGGCGCTGCGCGCGCTCGGGCCGCCCGTGCACGCCGTCCACGGCAACGTCGACGCGGCCGACCTCAAGCGGATGCTGCCCGAGCGCACGGTGGTGGAGGCCGCCGGCGCGCGGATCGGGATGGTCCACGACGCCGGGCCGCGCAGCCGCCGGATCGAGCGCCTGCGGCGCGAGTTCCCGGACGCCGACGCGGTCGTCTTCGGCCACAGCCACCTGCCGCTGCACGAGGAGGACGGCGGCTTTCAGATCTTCAACCCCGGCTCGCCCACCGAGCGCCGCAAGGCGCCCGCGCACACCATGGGCATCGCGACCGTCCACGACGGCCGGGTGCGGTTCGAGCTGATCGCCGTCGGCTGATGGAGCTCGACGTCTTCTTCGCCGGCACGGGCGGCTCCGTGCCCACCGCACGCCGGGGCCTGCCGGCGGTGCTGCTGCGCGCCGGCGGCGACCGGCTGCTGTTCGACTGCGGCGAGGGCACGCAGCGCCAGCTGCTTTCCTCGATCGGCCTGCCCGACCTCGACGCCGTCTTCATCACCCACTACCACGCCGACCACTGGCTCGGGCTGCCGGGCATGCTCAAGACGTTCGACCTGCGCGGGCGCGACAAGCCGCTCGACGTCTACGGCCCGCCGGGGCTGCGGGCGGTGTTCGGCGCCCTGCGGCCCGCGCTCGGCCGCGTCGGCTATCCGCTCGGCCTGCACGAGCTCGAGCGCCACGAGGAGGTCGGCTTCGGCGGCTACGCGATCTCGTCGTTCCCGGTGGACCACCGAGTGACGGCGTACGGCTACGCGCTCGTCGAGAACGACCGGCCGGGGCGCTTCGACGTCGAAGCGGCGACCGCGCTCGGCGTCCAGCCCGGCCCCGACTTCGGGCGCCTGCAGCGCGGGGAGGCCGTCGGGGGCGTCGGCCCGGAGCAGGTCGTCGGGCCGGACCGCCCGGGGCGCCGCGTGGTGCTGTCGGGCGACACCGCGCCCTGCCAGGCGGTCGAGGCGTTCGCGCACGGCGCCGACGTCCTCGTGCACGAGGCGACGTTCACGGAGGCCGAGCGCGCCCGCGCGCGCGAGACGGCGCACTCCACCGCCCGCCAGGCCGCCGAGATCGCGCGCGACGCCGGCGTGCGGCTGCTGGCGCTCACGCACCTGTCGACGCGCTTCTTCCCGCGCGAGGTGCGCGACGAGGCGCGGGCGGTGTTCGCCGCCACCGTGATCCCGCGCGACTTCGAGGCCATCGAGGTGCCGTTCCCCGAGCGCGGCGAGCCCGAGCTCATCAAGCCGCGGGCCGACCAGGAGGAGGGCGGCGTCAGCTCGCTGTGAGGGCCGCCCCGGCGGCATCGCGCAGCTGGGAGCGGTCGCTGAGCCCGAGCTTGCGCAGTGCCGCTCGCAGCTCGTCCTCGACCGCGCGCACGTTCGTGAACAGCGCCTGCGCGATCTCGAGGTCGCTGGCGCCGTCGGCGGCCAGCTCGACCACGCGCCGCTCGGTCGGCGCGAGGCGCCCCGCGTCCGGCCGGCGCAGCCGGCCGGCGGTGCCTCCGGCGGCGTCCAGGTGGGCCCGGATCTCGCCCTCGAGCACCGTCGCATCGCAGCCGTGCGCGAGGCCGAGCGCCTCCTCGAGCACCGCCGCCCCGTCGGCGCCGGCGTCCCGCTCGGCGAGCCCGTGGTCCAGCAGCACGCGCGCGCGCACGAGCGCGGCCTGACTGCCCGCGAGAAGCTCTACGGCCTCGGCCAGCAGCGCGCGGCGTGCGGTCCCGCCCTCGGCGTGCGCCAGCGCCCGCAGCGCGGTGGCCAGCGAGCTCGGGGCGCCGACGCGCCGGGCGAGGCGCAGCTCGTCGCGCGCCACGGTTCGCGCCGTCTCGACGTCGCCCATCGCGAGCAGGCTGAAGACGAGGTCCGGCGCGGGCGAGCCCATGACGACGCTGCGCCACGTGCCCGTGGAGCGGCGCAGCTCGTACGCCGCCCGCAGGTCGGCCACCGCCAGCGCGTGCTGACCCCGTGCGGCGAGCACGCGCCCGCGCGCGAGCGGGACCCCCAGCGGCGACATCGCGGCCTCGGCGATGGCGTCGCACGCGCGTTGCGAGGTCGCGAGGTCGCCGCGCTCGAGCGCGGCGCTCACCCGCAGCTGCTCCGCCTGGTAGCTCACGTACGGGTCGCCGGCCTGGCGGCCGATCTCGTACACGGAGCGCAGCAGCGCGTCCACTTCCGGCAGCGCGCCGCGGTGCAGCGCCACGACGCCCCGCAGCATCGCGGCGTAGCCCTGGGCCGCCACCGTGCCGTGCCGCCGCGAGAGCCGCTCCGCGTCGCGGGCGTGCCGGTCGGCGAGGTCGAACGCGTCCACGAGGCTCAGCGCCTCGATCGCCGAGTCGCAGCTCCAGGCTCCGGCCGCGAGCCGCCGGACGAGCTCCCCGTCGTCGAGCGCCTGGAGGACGAGCGCCCGCGCCTCGTCCGCCGCGATCTCGGCGCGCACCAGGCGCGAGACCACGAAGATCGCCATGAGCTGGCGCTCGCCGGGCGTGACGCCCGTGGCGGCCTCGGCACCGCGCGCGAGGCGCGCCGTGTACTCCTGGCGCAGCCGCGGGCTGGGCGACTGCTGCACGGCGTCGCCGAGCAGCTCGAGCGCCGCCGCCTCCAGCCGGAACCGCAGGTCGACGTCCGAGTCCGCGACTGCGCTCGCAGCCTCGTCGAGCGTCGCCACCCGCTGCTCGACCGGCAGCGACCGCTGCAGCCGCGCGAGCCCGAGCACGATCTCCGCCCGCAGCCGGTCCTCCGGCGCCGTCTCGAGCGCGCGCGCGAGCGCGGCCTCGGCCTCGTCGAAGCGCGCGCACGCCTCGAGGGCGCGTGCGTGTTCAAAGAGCACGGCTGCACGCTCGTCGGCGCCGGCCGGCTCGGCCAGCGCGCGCTCGAGCAGCCGCGCGGCCGAGGCCGGGTCGCCACCGGCCGTCGCGCTGCGCGCGGCCTCCCGCAGGACCCGCACCGAGTCGTCGCTGCCGCGACCCGGCGCCTGCAGGAGGTGCGCCGCGACCTCGTCCGCCGGCGCGCCGCGCCGTGTCAGCAGGTCGGCGGCGCGCGCGTGCAGCTCCGCGCGCGCGCCGAGCGGCGCGTGGTGCTCGACGACCGCGCGGATGATCGGGTGGGTGAACTGCAGCGGGCGGCGCGCGTGCATGATCTCCGCCGCGACGAGCGCGTCCGCGGCCGGGGCGGCCGCGTCGGGGGGCAGCTGCGCCAGCTCGGCGGCCAGCTCGAGCTCCGCGCGCGGCACCAGCAGCGCCGCGGCCTGCGCGAGCGCCCGCGCCTCGGGGGGCAGACGGCGCAGGCGGGACGACACGGCCCGCGCCACCGAGTCCGGCGTCACGTTGCGCAGCCGCTCGGCCCCCTGGTCGGTCGGCTCGATCCCCTCGGCCCGCGCGGCCGCCACGATCTCGCGCAGGTAGAACGGGTTGCCGGCGCTGGCCACGTGGCACGCGCGGCAGAAACCGGTCGAGGCCTCGGGCCACGCTGCGCGCACGACGCTCTCGACGGCGTCGACGCCGAGCGGCGCCGGGCTGAGGACCTCGACGGCCGAGATGTCCTCGAGCCCCGCGAGCTCGGGCGCCGGGCGGCCGGCCACGAGCAGCGCGATCCGTGTGTCGGCCACCCGCGAAGCCATGAACGCGAGCCAGCCGAGGCTCGGCGCGTCGGTCCAGTGGGCGTCGTCGACGAGAAGCGCCAGCGGCCGTTCCTCGGCGAGCGCGAGCGCGAGCCAGTAGAGCCCGTTGAGGACGTCGAACGGAAGGCTCCCGTCCTCGGTTGCGGCCGCCGCCGGCGGCGCCTCGTCGGTCAGGTTGAGCATCGCCGCCGCCGGGACCACCGCGCCGCGCATCACCTGCTCCCGGCGCTCGGCGGGCAGCGCCCGCGCCGCCGGCTCGAACAGCTGCCGCACCACCCCGAAGGCGAACGTCCGCTCGAGCTCGGCGCCCGTCGCGCGCAGCACCAGGAAGCCCGCCTCCGCAGCGTGCGACGCGGCCGCGAGGACCAGCGCCGACTTGCCGATGCCCGCCGGACCCTGCAGGAGCAGGCAGCCGCCCGCGCCCTCGGCGGCACCCGCCAGCAGCTCGTCGACCCCGGCCAGCTCCAGCTCGCGCTCGAGCAGCTCGGGCGCCAGGCGTGCCGGCCTCCCCGGCGCGGCCGCGGCGCCCGCCGCCGCGTCCTGCCAGAGCACCTCGTGCACCTCGTGGCGCCCGCGCAGGCCCTTGAGCGCAACGGTCCGGGCGGGCCCGAAGGCGACGTCCGCGACATCGGCCGCGAGCTCGCGCACGGCGGCCGTGGCGAGGATCTCGTCACCGCGCGCCAGGCCGCTGACGCGCGCGGCCACGACAACGGTGCGGCCGAAGAGGTCCGAGCCCTCGCGCAGCGCGTCGCCGGCGTGCAGCCCGATCCGCACCCGCAGGCCGCGCGCGCGCAGGCCGTGAAGAGCCCGCTGGACGTCCACCGCACACCAGAGCGCGTCGCGGACGTCGGCGAAGGTGAGCATGAAGCCGTCGCCGGCCGTCTTGACCTCGGTGCCCCCGTGCCGCGCGAGCTGCTCGCGCACGATCGCGTTGTGGATCCCGAGCAGCTCGAGCCAGGCCTCGTCGCCCGCCCGCTCGAGCATCGCGACCGAGTCCTCGATGTCGGAGAAGACGACCACGACCGGCTGCTGGGCGTCGCCGGCTGCGGCGGGCGCGGGCGCCGGCACCGCCGCCGCCGGGCGGCCGTCGAAGTCCCAGCGCACGAGCGCGTCGGGGCGCGGAGCGTAGCTGCAGAAGGTGCCGGTCTTCACCGCGGTCTGCAGGTGGTCGGCCAGCGGCGCGTCGTGCGGCGCGATCCGCTCGATCGAGGCGCGAATCGCGCGGGTCACGTTCACGCGGGCCCGCTCCGCCGGCGAGCCCGTCGGGCGGTCGCGGCCGCCGAGCCCCATCGCCGATGACAGCTCCTTGGCGAGGAACTCGAACTCGATCCGCGCCCGCGCCGCCCGCTCGGGATCGCCGAACCGCTCCGCCTCGTATATCTCGTCGCGCGCCTCTTCGAGCCGGCGCCGGTAGGCGGCCTTGGCTTCGGCGTCCAGCGCCGGCCCGGCGTCGCCGGGCACGCCCGCCTCGAGGCCCTCGGTGGGCGCGGCGGCGGGTGCCGTGCCCTCGACGGCGGCCACCAGGTCGAGCGCGCCGACCTCCTCGCCCGGGCGCGCCAGCAGGATCGCCAGGTGCTCGAGGCCCTTCGCCCCGCGCATGAAGGTCTCGCGCCCGCCGAGGCCGACGAGCCAGCCCTCACCCTGGCGGCGCCACGTGCCCCGCGCACTCGCCCCGCCCGCTGCGCCCATCCCCGCCGTCCTGCCTCCTCTTCGGCTCCGGCGCCGAGTCTACGTCCGCTGCCGACGGATCGCCAGCCTCGCGACGGTTGACCCGCGGCCTTCGTCGCCCGTAGAGTCGGCCGGTCGGGGTCAACGAGGGAGGATGCGTATGGCGGGCTTCGAGGACCAGGCGTCGGAGCGGCTCACGCTCAGGCGGGAGACGCTGCGCGATCTGCAGCCGGACGACGAGCAGACGGCGGCGGTCCGCGGCGGCAACCACAGCGCGCAATGGACGAACGAGTGGTCGCTCTGCGACTGCCCGGTGGCGCCCATGCTGGAGACCACGCGGACCTGGATGCTGCCGCGCACGATCAGGGGCACCGTGACGCTGGACGACGGCGAGCGCCGCGTGACGGTCACGTACGACCTGCACCCCGCCGAGGAGATCTCGAAGTTCCTCGAGGGCAGGGGCGGCAAGGGCGGCATCCCGCCGATCCGCCGACCCGAGGAGTAAGCCGGAGCCCCGCCGGTGGGAACGCTCCGGCCGTCGGGCTTCTTCGTCCTGCGCACGCCGGCGCTGCCGCTCGACGCGTATCTCGAGTGGAGCGCCGGCCTACGTGCGCCGGAGGCCGATGCCGCCGACCTCGAGGAGGCCCTCGCCGCCGACCGCGCGCTGCTCGTGGAGCGGCTGCGCGCGCTGGCGGCGCGGCCGGATGTCCACGACGCGCTGCACCTCGCGTCGCCCCGCCTCGAGGCGGCGATCGGCGGCTGGCTCGAGTCGGGCGCCGACCACCCCAAGCTCGAGGCGGCGCTGGCGCGCTACCTCGCTCGCATGGCCGGGCGCGCGACTCCCTTCGGACTCTTTGCCGGCTGCTCCGCCGGCCGCCTGGGCGCACACGCACGGCTCGAGCTCGACCCGCGGGGCGACCGGTCGCACGCGCGGCTCGGCGCCGACTACCTCGTCGCGCTGGCGGGGGCGCTGGGGCGAGACCCCGAGCTGCGGCGGGAGCTGACGTACCGGCCCAACCCGTGGCGCTACGAAGCGGCGGGCCGGCTGCGCTACGTGGAGACCGGGCCGAGCCGCTCGTACCACCTCGTCGACGTCGAGCCGTCCGAGGCGCTCACGGCGGTGCTCGAGCGCGCCCGCGACGGCGCGTCGCACCGCGCCCTGGCGGAGTCGCTCGTGAACGGCCGGACCGGCGTGGAGGAGGCGGCTGCCTTCGTCGACCGGCTGATCGACGCGCAGATCCTGGTCGACGATCTCACCGTCGCCGTCACGGGGGAGGAGGCCGCGCACCCGCTCATCCGGCGGCTGCGGGGCACGCGCGCCGGCGCACCTGCGGCGGCGCTGCTGGAGGGGGCCGTCGCCGCGCTCGCCGAGGCCGATCGCGCGCCCGCGGGCCAGCGGGCCGCGCGCGCGGAAGCGCTGCGCGAGCTGCTCGCGCCGCTTCCGGCCCGCATCGACGCCGCCCGGCTCGTGCAGGTCGACCTCATCCGGGGCGCCGACGGGCTCGAGCTGCCGGCGGGCGTGGGGGAGGATCTGGGCGTGGCGGTCGGCCTGCTGCACCGCTTCGCGCGCGCCGGGGAGCCGAACGAGCTGACCGACCTTCGCCGGCGCTTCGGCGAGCGCTATGGGGACGCCGCGGTCCCGCTGACCGAGGCGCTGGACCCCGAGACCGGCCTTGGCTTCGGCGACGAAGGCGATGCGATACCGGCGCCCGCGGACCGCGGCGCGGCGGACGAGGTCGACGCGCTGCTCGCGCGCATCGCGACGTCGCGCGCGGGCCGCGCGGGGGACGTCGATCTGGCCGACTGGCTGGACGATGTGCTCGCGCTGCAGCCGCCGGCGCCGCTGCCGAACGCGCTGGCGGCGATGGCGGTGCTGGGCGCCGCCTCGGCCGCAGCGCTCGAGCGCGGCGACTACGAGCTCCGCCTGCTGGGCGCGAGCGGCCCGTCGGGCGCTCGGCTGCTCGGCCGCTTCTGCCACGCCGACCCGGAGCTGCGGGAGCAGGTGGCGTCGCATCTGCGCGAGGAGGAGGCGCTCGAGCCCGACGCGGTGTTCGCGGAGATCGCGCACCTGCCGGAGGGCCGGCTCGGCAACATCCTCGCGCGGCCGCGCCTGCGGGAGCACGAGATCGTCCTGCTTGCCGGCTCGGCAGCGGCGCCTGAGCAGCGGATCGAGCCGGCCGACCTCGTGCTGTCGCTCGAGGACGACCTGCTCGTCCTGCGCTCTCGCCGGCTCGGGCGGCGCGTCCTGCCGCGCCTGACGACGGCGCACAACATCTTCTCGCGCGGACTCGGCCTGTACCGGTTCCTGGCCATGCTCCAGCTCCAGCACGTGACCGGTGGGATCGCCTGGGACTGGGGCGTCATGGGCGGCGCGGAGCGGCTGCCTCGCGTGCGGGCGGGGCACGTCCTGCTGGCGCCCGCGCGCTGGCGCATAGACGCGCACCGGCTCCCGCAGCTCGACGCGCCGACCGCGGCCGGCCGCGCCCGTGCGGTCCGCGACTGGCGCGGCGACCTCGGAGTCCCGCGGCTCGTCGCGCTCGAGCACGGCGAGTCGTCGCTGCCCGTCGACCTGGAGAACCCGCTCGCCGTCGAGCTGCTGCTGCGCGAGGCGCGCGCGGCCGGCGGCGCGGTCGTCAGCGAGTGGTGGCCCGAGGCTGGCCACAACCCCGTCGAAGGACCGGGTGGCCGCTTCGTGCACGAGCTCGTGGTGCCGTTCACGCGCGCCCGCGCGGTGGGGGCGGCGCCGCGGCAGCGTCCGAGCCTCGAAGCGGTGCGCGGCCGGCGCGCGGCCCCCGGTGGCGAGTGGCTGTACGTCAAGCTCTACACCGGCGCGGCGGGTGCGGACCGCGTGCTCGTGGAGGAGGTGGCCCCGCTGGCGGCCGCCGCCATCGCGGCCGGCGCCGCGAGCTGGCACTTCGTGCGCTACGCCGATCCGGACGTCCACCTGCGCGTGCGCGTCGGCGGCGCCCGCGAGGTGCTGCGCGAGGCGGTCCTCCCGCGACTGCTCGACCTCGGGGAGCGCCTGGTGGACTCCGGCCGCGCGTGGCGGGTCTCGCACGACACCTACGAGCGCGAGGTGGAGCGTTACGGGGGACCGGCGGCGATCGCCGCCGCCGAAGCCGCCTTCCGAGCCGACAGCGATGCCGTCCTCGCGATGCTGCGCGCGGTGTCGGCCGGCAGCGACGCGGCCGACGCCCGCCGGAGGCTGGCCACCGCCGGCGTCGCGCTGCTGCTGCGTGACCTCGGACTCGACGACGAGCAGGCGCGGGCGGTGGCGGCGGCGTCGCGCGACGCGCTGCTCGCGGAGCCGGGCGCACCGGCCGGGGGGCGCAGCGCGCTCGCGCGGCGCCTGCGGGCCGAGCGGCCCGCGCTCGAGGCGGTGCTGGACGCGGCGCTCGGGACGGGACCGGCCGTCGACGCGGGCATCGCCGCGCTGCGCTCGCGGTCGCAGCCGCTGCAGGCAGTGGGCCGCGAGCTGGCGGCGCTCGACGCGCGGGGCGCGCTCTCGGCGCCGCTGCCCGTCGTGGCGGCCTCGCTCGCGCACATGCACGTCAACCGGCTCATGCGGGCCGACCCGCGACGTCACGAGCTCTACGTGCACGACGCGCTCGAACGGCTGGGTGCCGGCCGCCGCGCACGAGCGCGGGCGGTCCTGCCGGCGTGACGGCCGGAGACGACGAACGCGAGCTGCTCGCGGCCGCCGTCGCCGCCGAGCTCGCGCGCACGCAGGCGGCACGACCCGAGGATCTGCCGTCGCACGCGCGGCTGGTCCGCGCATCCGAGCAGTTCCGTCGCGCGCACGGGCTGCTCAGCGTCGACGACCTCGACGAATGGCTCGGCCGCTGGGGCATCTCGGAAGGGGAATGGAGCGCGTGGCTGCTGCGCGGCATGCTGCCGGCGCGGGATGCGTCTCCCGTCGCGGTGCCTGCGGAGCGCGACCTCTACGTCGCGGCGGCGTGCAGCGGCGCCGCCGGCCCCGGCGCGGCTCCGCCGCGCGCGCTGCGGCGGCCGACCGGCCCGCCCTCGCCGCCTCCCGCCGCCGTTACGGCCGGCGGCGGCGGCGGACGGCCGTGCGTGCGCAGCGCCGGCCGCCGCGACTGCGGCCCTGCGGCGCTGGCGAGCCTGCTCCAGCACCATGGCCGACCCGCCGAGCCGTCGCGGATCCGCAGCCTGGCGGACGACGGCGCCGACGACCGGACGAGCCTGATCGGGCTGGCGCGGGCGGCGCGCGCACTGGGCTTCGAAGCGCAGCCGGTCAAGCTGTCGCGCGAGCGCATCGACGACCTCCCGATCCCCGCGCTGCTGCACGTGGACGGCGACCACTGGATCGTGCTCTACGAGGTTGCCGGGCAGGCGATGCACGTCGCCGACCCGGGCACCGGGCCGCAGGTGCGCGGTCGCGAGGCCCTGCTCGCCCGCTGGGGCGGCTACGGGCTGGTCGTGCAGCCGCGGTCGGGCGCCTCGCGCGGCACCGGCGCCGGTTCGGCGAGCGCGGCCAGGAACGCCGCGCCGGCCGGCGTGCCGAGCCCCGACGCGTCGTCGTAGCCGGCGGCGGCGCACAGCGACTCGGTGTTGCCCGTCGTGTTGAACGTCGGTGCGCTGCCGGGGTCGTGGCGCATGGCCGGGTGGCT
Organism: Solirubrobacteraceae bacterium; assembly: GCA_035540675.1. Taxonomy (GTDB): domain Bacteria; phylum Actinomycetota; class Thermoleophilia; order Solirubrobacterales; family Solirubrobacteraceae; genus DATLGB01. Next base: position 35,471 of record DATLGB010000025.1, read on the forward strand.
GTCCGGCGCCGCGAGCACGTCGTGGAACGCGCTGCGGCGCGCTGCGTACAGGACGGGGTTGACGAAGCCGCGCGCGCTGCCCGCGCGCTGGTCGGCGAGCGCGACGAGGCCGGCGATCAGCGGCGCCGCCAGGCTCGTGCCGCCGCTGCGGTGCTCCGCGTAGCGCGTGCTGCCGTCCGGGTGCACCAGCGTCTGGCCGACGAGGAAGCCGGTGTGCGGATCCGCGACGGCCGAGATGTCCGGGATCACCCGTCCCGGGGCGATGGTGATCGGGATGACGGTGCCGGCGTAGCGGTTGGCGATGGACGGCGGGACGACCGGGCGCTGGTAGGGGGGCTGGGGGACGCGACGACTCGGTCCGCCGCCGGCTCCGAAGCGGAACCTCGGGCTGCTCCAGCCGGCATCGCCCAGCGTGCGCGCGAAGGTCGCCCAGGGCACCTCGAACCCGCGCTTGGCCGACGGGCCGATGCCAAGCGAGGTGCCGCCCACGGCGGTGACCCACGCGGAGACCGCGGGCCAGTTGGCCGCGGGCGTGTTCAGCGCGGGGTCGTGGCGCCCGTCGCCCCGGTCCCCGGTCACGACGTAGATGCCGACCCCGCGCGCCGCCGCGAACATGAACACCTGCTCGGACGCCTCGAGGACCGGCCGCGGCTGGCTCTCGCCGCGCTCGCTGAACGAGATCGACACGATCCGGGCGCGATCGTTGACCACGATGTCGTTGACGGCGCCCAGCAGGTCGAAGCGCGTACCGCTGGCCATCTGCTCGTAGACGATCCGGGCGCGCGGGGCCGTGGTGTGAGCCGCCTCGATGTCGAGGGCCTGCTCGTAGGCACTGCTCGCGAGCAGCTCCGGGGGCGGCGGCTGGGCGGCCGGCACCGGCGACTCGACGATCTGAAGGTCCACCGGCGGCAGTCCGTGCCGGCGCGCGTGCGCGTCGACGTCCTGCTGCACCGTCGCGGTCGTCCCGATGCCGAGGATCGCGATCGCGGTCCCGCGCCCGTCATTGCCGCCGCGGATGGCGTCGCGCACGCCGTAGGCCTCCTGCAGCTCCCGTGGCGTGTGGCCGCAGGGCACCCACGGCAGGTGATCCCCGTAGCGGGCGCGGTCGGGGCTGCGCAGCCCGTTGGCGTGGCGCTGGCCCCAGAACTGCGAACAGGGGCCAGGGACGAACGGCAGGTCGGGCGCAGGAGTCACCGCCGGCTCGAGCTGCGGCTCGCTGTCGCCGCGCGTGATCGCGAGCACGTGCGGAGCGAGCGCCGGCGGTAGGGCGGGTTCGCCGAGGACGCGCGGCAGCGCGGCCGGCGCGGTCAGCACGACGAACAGGCGGTTGCGCGGCACGAACGCGACGCGGAGGCCGGCGAGCGCCGCCCACTGCCGCACCGCGGCCACGGTCGCCCGCTCGGGCGCGAAGCGGCGCCGGTACTCGCGCCAGGACAGCCGCCGGCCGTAGCGCGACGAACGGGGATCCGAGACGGCGGCCGCGCGCCGCGACAGGCCCGACGCGTCGCGCACGCGCAGGTGCACCGTCACCCGCTGCGGGGCAGCAGGGTCCGCGGACGCCGCCGCGCCCTCGGCGGGCGCGGGCGCGGCCGCAGCGAGCGCCGCCGCCATCGCGCATCCCATCGTCGCCAAAGCCCGCCCTCGCATCCCCGCCTCCTCCCTGGCGACTGTAGGGAAGCCGCCGGCCGAAGCCAAGCCGCGCTGTTCACCCGCGGTGAACGACGTGTTCACCCGGACCTCACGCCAAGGGGTCAGAAGGTCGGGCCACAGGGGCCAGGCCACCATCCCAAGGAGGTCGTCATGACCAAGTCCACGATCATCGCCGCCGGCGCCGCCGCCGCCGCCCTCGCCACCGGCCTCGCCGGCTCGGCTTCGGCCGCCGACACGTCGAAGCTGCCCGCGGCGCAGCCGCCCGACATCTGCGTCTCGGCGCAGGTCGGCGAGTCCAAGCCGTCCTGGTGCTCCAAGCGCGTCAAGGTCAAGGTCCGGCGCAAGCCGAGCGCGAAGACCCGGATGCAGGGGCGCCCGCGCGTCAGCCCCGGGAGCGTCACTCCCCCCACCATCACCGTGTCGCGGGAGCCGGGCCGGATCACGGTCAGCTACACGGAGCCGACCATCGAGCCGCCGACGGCGTCGCTGCCGGCGGTGGATCCCGAGAGCATCGACGTCGGCGAGTACGAGGTCGACCCGGGCCTGCGCCCGTAAGGCTCCCTGGGATGGGAAGCGCGCGGCCCCGTCGCCACAATGGCGGCGGGGCCGCACGTCGTTGAGCGGTCGCCGCGTCCGCCGGGCCCGCTGCTACGGTCTGCCTCGTCCTTTAACCCGGCCCCGTGAGGCCAGGAAGGAGTCACAGCACCATGCAGGAGAAGGTCGTCCTGGACGAGGACGACGTCCGCCGGACGCTCGTGCGCATCGCGCACGAGATCGTCGAGAAGAACGCCGACCGCCCGATCGCGCTGGTCGGCATCCACCGCCGCGGAGCCCATCTGGCCCGCCGCGTCCACCGGCTGGTCTGCGACCTGCTGGAGCAGGAGGTCCCGCTGGGGGACCTCGACATCGCCTTCTACCGCGACGACATCGCGACCCGCGAGTCGCCGGTCGTCAACGCGACGCACCTGGACTTCGCGCTCGAGGGCCTCACCGTCGTGCTCATCGACGACGTGCTCTACACGGGGCGCACGGCCCGCGCGGCGATCGAGGCGCTGTTCGACTACGGCCGCCCCGGCCGCGTGCAGCTCGCGGTCCTCGCCGACCGCGGCCACCGCGAGCTCCCCATCCGCCCCGACTACGTCGGCAAGAACCTGCCCACCGCCCGCTCCGAGCGCGTCAACGTGCGCGTCAGCGAGGTGGACGGCGTCGACGAGGTCACCATCACCGAGCTGCAGGAGGCCGTGGCGTGAGGCATCTGCTGTCCATGGAGGACCTCGACCGCGTGGCGATCGAGCGGATCCTCGACCGCGCGCGGTCGTTCACCGAGGTGTCAGAGCGCGAGGTCAAGAAGGTGCCCGCGCTGCGCGGCCGGCGCGTCCTGAACCTCTTCTACGAGGCGTCCACGCGCACGCGCTCGAGCTTCGAGCTCGCGGCCAAGTCGCTCAGCGCCGACGTCATCAACTTCGCCACCAGCGGGTCGGCGGTCGAGAAGGGCGAGTCGCTCAAGGACACCGTCCAGACGCTGAGCGCCTACCAGCCCGACCTGATCGTGATCCGCTCGCCGCACGTCGGCGCGCCGCACCTCGTCGCGGGCTGGACGACCGCGAGCGTCGTCAACGCCGGCGACGGCAAGCACGAGCACCCGACGCAGGCGCTGCTGGACGTCTACACCCTGCGCGAGCGGCTCGGCTCGCTCGACGGCCTGTCGATCTGGATCGTCGGCGACGTCCTGCACTCGCGCGTGGCGCGCTCCTGCATCCAGGCGTTCACCAAGCTCGGCGCGCGCGTGACCGTTTGCGGGCCGCCGACGCTGATCCCGCGCGGGATCGAGGCGCTCGGCTGCGACGTCGCCTACGACCTCGACCGGCTGCCCGAGGCCGACGTCGTGTACGCGCTGCGCATGCAGCACGAGCGCATGACGGAGTCGTTCGTGCCGAGCCTGCGCGAGTACGCCGCGGTCTTCCAGATCGACGGGCGCCGGCTCGGCCCGCGCCAGCTGCTCATGCACCCGGGCCCGGTGAACCGCGGCGTCGAGCTGGCCGCCGAGGTGATCGACTCGCCGCAGGCGCTGATCGGCCAGCAGGTGGCCGCCGGCGTCGTCGTCCGGATGGCGGTGCTCTACGAGTGCCTGGCCGGGCGTGACGCCCGCGCGCCGCAGCCGTCCATGACCCCGCAGCCGGCATGACGTCCGCGCAGCTGTTCCACCGCGCCGGCGCGCCCGGCGACGTGCTGATCCGGTCCGCGCACGTGCTCGACCCGCGCGCGGGCATCGACACGCCGCAGGACGTCCTCGTCCGCGACGGCGCGATCGCGCAGCTCGGCGCGCCGGGCACGCTCGAGGCGCCCGCGGGCGCCGAGGTGCTCGACGGCGAGGGCCGCCACCTGTTCCCGGGCTTCGTCGACCCGCACGTCCACCTGCGGGTGCCGGGGCAGGAGCACAAGGAGGACCTCGACTCCGGCACGCGGGCCGCGGCGGCCGGCGGCTTCGTCGCCGTCGTGGCGATGCCCAACACGTCGCCGACCGTCGACAGCGCGCCGGTCCTGCGCGCGCTGGTCGAGCAGGCGCGCCGCGAGGCGCGCGTGCCGGTCGGCTTCATGGCGAGCGTCACGCGCGGCCTCGAGGGCGAGGCGCTGACGGAGATGGCCGAGCTGCGCGACGCCGGTGCGCTCGGCTTCACCGACGACGGCAAGCCGGTGCACCGCGCCGCGATCCTGCGCAAGGCGCTGCAGTACCAGCGCCTGTGCGGCGGCGTGATCGCGCTGCACGAGGAGGACCCGTCCCTGAGCGGCATCGGCGTGATGCACGAGGGCGAGGTCTCCGCGCGCCTGGGCCTCGCCGGGATCCCCTCGATCTCCGAGTCGACGATGATCGCCCGCGACGCGGCGATCGCGGGCTACGAGGAAGGGCGCATCCACGTCCAGCACCTGTCGGCGCGGGAGTCGGTGCTGGCGGTGGCCGAGGCGCGCTCGCGCGGGGTGCAGATCACCTGCGAGGCCAGCCCGCACCACCTGACGCTCACGGACGAGGCGATCCTCGAGCGCCTCGACACGCGCCTGAAGATGAACCCGCCGCTGCGCACCGAGGAGGACCGCCAGGCGCTCATCCAGGGCCTGCGCGACGGCACGGTGGACTGCATCGCCACCGACCACGCGCCGCACGCGCGCGAGGAGAAGGAGGTGCCGTTCGAGCAGGCCCCGATGGGCACGACCGGCCTCGAGACGGCCTTCGCCGCCGTCTACACCGACCTCGTCGCCCCCGGCGTGCTGCCGCTGGCGCTGGTGGTCGAGAAGCTCTCGGCCGGCGCCGCGCTGCTCGACCTGCCCGTGCCGCGGATCGCGGTCGGCGAGCCGGCCGACCTGTGCCTGATCGACCTCGAGGCGCAGTGGGAGGTCGGCGAGGCCGGCTACGAGAGCCGCTCGGAGAACAACTGCTTCGCCGGGCGCACGCTGAGCGGCAGGGTGCTGGTCACGATCGCCGCCGGAGCCGTCGTCTACCGGGAGCGGGCCTTCGCCCTGAGCGCCGCATGAGCCGCCCGGGCTATGTGCTCCTGGAGGACGGCACGCGCTTCGACGGCGACCTCGTCGCCGCGGAGGGCGACGTCACCGGCGAGGTCGTCTTCACCACCGGGATGTCCGGCTATCAGGAGGCGGTCACCGACCCGTCCTTCAACAGCCAGATCATCACCTTCACCTACCCGCACGTCGGCAACTACGGCGTCAGCGCGCAGGCGATGGAGTCCGACCGCGTGCACGCGCGGGCGGTGATCATGCGCGAGGCGATGAACGGCGAGGACGCGCCGGTCGCCGAGGGCGGCTGGCTCGACTGGCTGCGCGACTGCGGCGTCCCGGCGATCACCGGCGTCGACACGCGCGCCCTCGTCCGGCACATCCGCGACGCCGGCGCCATGCGCGGCGGCATCTTCGGGGCCGCGGTGCCCGAGCGCGAGGCGCGCGAGCGCGTCCACGCCGAGCCGTCGATGGTGGGGCGCGACCTCGCCCGCGAGGTGACGCTGCGCGAGCCGGCGAGCGTGGGCTCGGGCGACGGGCCGCGGATCATCGCGCTCGACACCGGGATCAAGAACTCGATCATCCGCAACTTCACGTCGCGCGGCGTGCGGCTCGAGCTGTATCCGTGCACGACGCCGGCGAGCGAGCTGCTGGCGGCGGACCCCGACGGGATCTTCCTCGTGCCGGGGCCGGGCGACCCGGCGGCGCTCGACTACATCGTCGACACGATCCGCGAGCTGATCGGCCGCAAGCCGGTGTTCGGGATCTGCCTCGGCCACCAGCTGCTCTCGCGCGCCGTCGGGCTGGAGACGTTCAAGCTGCCCTTCGGCCACCGCGGCGCCAACCATCCGGTCAAGGACCTGCGCACGGGCCGCATCGCCATCACGAGCCAGAACCACGGGTTCGCCGTCCGCGGCGAGCCGGGCCAGCGGCTGCGCAGCGACTTCGGCGAGGCCGAGCTCACGCACGTGAGCCTCTACGACGGGACGATCGAGGGCATCCGCCTGCTCGACGTGCCGGCCGGCTGCGTCCAGTACCACCCGGAAGCGGGACCCGGGCCGCACGACTCCGTCGGGCTGTTCGACGACTTCATCGCGGAGATGACGCAATCGGCCGCCGGGACGGCGCCGCTCGAATACGCGGGGCCGGACGCCCCGCGGAGGACTTCCTGATGCCCAGACGCGACGACATCCACAAGATCCTGATCCTCGGCTCCGGGCCGATCGTGATCGGCCAGGCGGCCGAGTTCGACTACTCGGGCACCCAGGCCTGCAAGGTCCTGCGCGACGAGGGCTACGAGGTGGTGCTGGTCAACTCCAACCCGGCGACGATCATGACCGACCCGGAGTTCGCCGACGCGACCTACGTCGAGCCGCTGCTGCCGGGGCCGGTCCGCCAGGTGATCGAGCGCGAGCGCCCCGACGCGCTGCTGCCGACGCTCGGCGGGCAGACCGCGCTCAACCTCGCCAAGGCGCTGCACGACGACGGGACGCTCGACGAGTTCGGCGTCGAGCTCATCGGGGCCAACTACGACGCGATCCACCGCGCCGAGGACCGCGAGCTGTTCGACCAGACGATGCAGTCCGCCGGCCTGCGCACGGCCAAGAACGTGATCGTCACGAGCGTCGACGAGGCGCTGCGCCACCTCGACGACATCGGGCTGCCGGCGATCGTCCGGCCGGCGTTCACGCTCGGCGGCCGCGGCGGCGGCATCGCGCGCACGCGCGAGGAGTACGCCCGCACGGTCGCCACGGGACTGGCGGCGAGCCCGATCGGCCAGGTCCTCATCGACGAGTCGGTCCTCGGCTGGGGCGAGTACGAGCTCGAGGTCATGCGCGACGCCGCCGACAACGTCGTGATCGTCTGCTCGATCGAGAACGTCGACCCCATGGGCGTCCACACCGGCGACTCCGTGACCGTCGCCCCCCAGCAGACCCTGAGCGACCGCCAGTACCAGAAGCTGCGCGATCAGGCGATCGCCGTCATCCGCGCCGTCGGCGTCGAGACCGGCGGCTCGAACGTGCAGTTCGCCGTCAACCCGGCCACGGACGAGATCGTGGTCATCGAGATGAACCCGCGCGTGAGCCGCTCGTCCGCGCTGGCCTCGAAGGCGACGGGCTTCCCGATCGCCAAGATCGCCGCGCGCCTCGCCGTCGGCTACACGCTCGACGAGATCCCGAACGACATCACCCGCAAGACGCCGGCGTCCTTCGAGCCGACGATCGACTACGCGGTGGTCAAGTGGCCGCGCTTCGCCTTCGAGAAGTTCCCGGGCGTCGACCGCCGGCTGTCGACGCACATGAAGAGCGTCGGCGAGGTGATGGCGATCGGCCGCACCTTCCAGCAGGCGTTCGCCAAGGCGATGCGCTCGCGCGAGCTCGACGTGGCGCCCGACGTGGTCGGCTCCGACGGCGAGCTGCTCGACCGCCTGCACGTCCCGGCCGCCGACCGCTTCGACGTCATCCTCGAGCTGTTCCGCCGCGGCGTCCCGATGGAGGCCGTCCACGAGGCGACGCGCGTCGACCCGTGGTTCCTGCGCGAGCTGCGCGCGCTGGCGCAGGACCCCGAGGCTCCCTTCGCCGGCGAGCGCTCGTTCCGCGCCGTCGACACCTGCGCCGCGGAGTTCGAGGCCGAGACGCCGTACTACTACTCGGGCTGGGAGCGCCGCGCGAGCCACGAGGTCCGCCGCGGCGACCGCCCGAGCGTGATGATCCTCGGCTCGGGCCCGAACCGGATCGGCCAGGGCATCGAGTTCGACTACTGCTGCGTGCACGCCGCGATGACCGTGCGCGAGGCCGGCCGCGACGCGGTGATGGTCAACTGCAACCCGGAGACGGTCTCGACGGACTACGACACCTCCGACCGGCTGTACTTCGAGCCGCTGACGCTCGAGGACGTGCTCGGCATCTGCGAGGTCGAGCGGCCCGAGGGCGTGATCGTGCAGTTCGGCGGCCAGACGCCGCTGCGCCTGGCGGCCGGGCTGGCGGCGGCAGGCGTGCCGCTGCTCGGCACCAGCGTCGACGCCATCGACTACGCCGAGGACCGCGGCCGCTTCGGCGAGCTGCTGCGGCGCATCGGCGCCAAGCACCCGCCCTACGCGACGGCCGGCTCGCCCGAGCGGGCGCTCGCCGCGGCGCCCGACGTCGGCTTCCCGCTGCTCGTGCGGCCGAGCTACGTGCTCGGTGGCCGGGCCATGGAGATCGTCTACGGCCTCGACGGCCTCAGCGACTACCTGGAGCGCGTGCGGCCCGACGGCGAGATCTTCCTCGACCGCTTCCTCGAGAACGCGATCGAGGTCGACGTCGACGCGATCTGCGACGGCGACGACGTCTGGATCGGGGGCGTGATGCAGCACGTCGAGGAGGCGGGCATCCACTCCGGCGACTCGGCCTGCGTGCTCCCGCCGCACTCGCTCGGGCAGCACACGCTCGACGAGATCCGGGCCACCACGAGCCGGATCGCGCTCGAGCTCGGCGTCGTCGGCCTCATCAACATCCAGTACGCCGTCTACGGCGACGAGGTGTTCGTGATCGAGGCCAACCCGCGCGCCTCGCGGACCGTCCCGTTCGTCTCCAAGGCGACGGGCATCCCGCTGGCCAAGGTCGCGTGCCGCGTGATGCTCGGAGAGAAGCTCGCGGGGATGGGGCTGCCCGACGACCCGTGCGGCGACCACGTCTCGGTCAAGGAGGCCGTGCTCCCGTTCGACCGCTTCCACGGCTCCGACGGGCTGCTCGGCCCGGAGATGCGCTCCACCGGCGAGGTCATGGGCGTGGCCGCCGACTTCCCGACGGCGTTCGCCAAGGCGCAGGCCGCGGCGGGGATGCAGCTGCCGCAGTCCGGCACGGCGTTCCTGACCGTCACCGACACGGACAAGGCGGCGGCGGCCGGCATCGCGTCGCTGCTGCACGACCTCGGCTTCCGGATCGTCGCGACCCGCGGGACCGCCACCGCGATCGCCCGCATGGGCATCCCGGTCGAGCGCCTGAACAAGATCGGCGAGGGCAGCCCGCACGTCGTCGACGCCATCGAGCGCGGCGAGGTCGACCTCGTCGTCAACACGCCGACCGGCACCGCCGCCCGCGCCGACGGCTACGAGATCCGTCGCGCCGCCGTCGCGCGCGGCATCCCGTGCCTGACGACGATCTCGGGCGGGATGGCCGCGGCGCGGGCGATCGGCGCCGCGCGCCTCGGCGAGCCCGGCGTGGTGTCGCTGCAGGAGATCCATGGCGCGCGCGACGGGGCGTCGGTGAGGTAGGGCGGCGGGCTTGCGCGGCGAACCGCGGGCGGGCGAGGGGTGGCGCTGCCGCCCGTCGCGGCGAGAATCGGCACCCATGACGCCCACATCCCTGACCACGTGCGGCGTTCACCCGACGTGGCACGAATTCGGCACCCATAGCGCCCACATCCCTGACCACCTCGGACGTGGCACGAATTCGGCACCCATAGCGCCCACATCCCTGACCACGCGCGGCGTCGAGCCGGCGTGGCACGAATCCGGCACCCGCAGCGGCGCGCCCGCTCACCCGCGCCGTGACACGCTCGCGGCACGTCCCCGCGCTGACGCGTCACCCCGCTGACGCCGGTGCGGACGCGCCGCCGGAACCCGGCTGCGCGTCCGCTTCGAGCGCCCGCGCCGGCGGCGCGGGCGCGGCGCTCCGGACAGATCGGCGGAAAGTGCGGGAACTCCTGCGGCGAATCCGCGGGCCTGGCTGCCGCTATAGCACAACTCCCCGTCAAAACGCCTGCAAAGTGCGCGAAAACCGTCGAGCGGCCTGAAGATGAATGGACCTCAACTTGAGGTCGAGGCGAATTGGCCGGGTAGCGGTTGAACGGCGGCGTCGGCTCTGTAGACTCGCCGCCCGTGCCGCCAGCCGTCAAGACTCCAATCAAGCCCCAGGTGGCGGCCCCCGAGCGATCGCTGCAGCAGCGCATGGACGCGCTCGCGCGCGCGAACGAGATCCGCACTCGCCGCGCCCAGCTGAAGCGTGACCTGAAGGGTGGCCGCGCGTCCATCCACGACCTCCTGCTCGAGCCGCCCGAGTACATCGAGACGGCCAAGGTGTTCGACATGCTCCTGGCGGTGCCGAAATACGGGCGCGTGAAGGTCAACAAGGTGCTCGTGCAGTGCCGCATCTCGCCGAGCAAGACGATCGGCGGCCTCTCGCAGCGCCAGCGCACCGAGCTCGTCTCGATGCTGCGGCGCTGACCGGCCCCGTCGCGCCGCCGCCGCGTCCGCCACACTTCGCGGCCCTCATGGCGCGCGTGTTCGTCATCACCGGCCCGTCCGGCGTCGGCAAGGGCACTCTGATCCGCATGCTGCGCGAGCGCGTGCCCGAGCTCGCGCTGGCGACGTCGGCCACGACGCGCGCGCCGCGGCCGGGGGAGGCCGAGGGCGTCGACTACCACTTCCTCAGCGACGAGGAGTTCGAGGCGCGGGTGCGCGCGGGGGCGTTCGTCGAGCACGCGCGCTACTCGGGGCGTCGCTACGGGACGCTGCGCGCCGAGCTCGACCGCCACGTGCGGACGGGCCGGCCCGTGGTGCTCGAGATCGAGGTCCAGGGCGCCCGGCAGGTCAGGGAGTCGATGCCGGAGACGGTGCAGATCTTCATCGCGCCCCCGTCGGAGGACGCGCTGCGCGCGCGGCTGGTCGGTCGCGGCGACACGGCGCCCGAGGACATGGAGGCGCGCCTGCAGACGGCGCGCAGCGAGCTCGAGGCGCGCGACGAGTTCACGCACGTCGTGGTCAACGACCGCCTCGAGGACGCCACCGAGGAGCTGGTCGCGCTCGTGCAGCGCGAGCTGGGGCGGGATGCGGGCTACACTGGCGCGCGATGATCTCCCCTCGCGTCGATCGACTGCTCGAGCACGTCGACTCCAACTACGCCAGCGTGATCGTCGCGGCCAAGCGCGCGCGGCAGATCAACTCGTACTACCACAACCTCGGCGAGGGGACCTTCGAGGAGTACCCGCCGCCGATGGTCGAGACGGTGTCGAAGAACTACCTCACGATCGCGCTCGAGGAAGTCGCCTCGGGCAAGATCAAGTACCGCTACCGCGGTCAGTAGGAGCGACCCGAGGCCCGGGCCCGCCATGGCGCGCGTCCTGCTCGGGGTGTCGGGCGGCATCGCCGCCTACAAGGCGCTCGAGCTGGCGCGCCTGGTGACGAAGGCCGGCCACAGCGTCCGCGTCATCCAGACGGAGGCGTCGACGCGCTTCGTCGGCACGGCGTCGTTCGCCGGCATCACCGGCGCGCCCGTGCTGCTGTCGGAGTGGGAGCGGGACCCGATGCGCGGCGCCTTCCCCGGCCAGCCCGCGCCGGCGCACGAGCCGCTGTCGCACCTCGAGCTGGTCGCCAACTGCGACGTCTTCGCGATCGCACCGGCCAGCGCCAACACGATCGCCAAGCTCGCCGGCGGGCAGGCCGACAACCTGCTGACCGCGGCGGCGCTGGCCTGCCGGCGGCCGCTGATCGTCGCGCCGGCGATGAACGACGCGATGTACGAGCACCCGGCGACGCAGGACAACCTCGCCCGCCTGCGCGCGCGCGGCGTGACCGTCCTCGACCCCGGCGTCGGCGCGCTCGGCTCGCCGGGGGAGTACGGCATCGGGCGCCTGCCCGAGCCGCCGGAGCTGCTGGGGGCGATCGAGGCGGCGCTGGCCGGCGCGGCCGAGCGCAGCCTCGACGGGCTGACCGTGCTCGTCACCGCCGGCGGGACGCGCGAGCCGATCGACGCGGTGCGCTTCGTCGGCAACCGCTCCTCCGGGCGGATGGGGTTCGCGCTGGCCGCGGAGGCCGCCCGGCGCGGTGCGGCCGTCACGGTCATCGCCGCCAACGTCGCGCTGCCGCGCGACCCGGGCGTGCGCTACGTCGACGTGGAGACGGCGGCGCAGCTGCACGCCGCGTGCCTCGAGGCCTTCGAGTCGGCCGACGTGCTGCTGATGGCGGCCGCGGTCGCCGACTACCGGCCGGCGGCGCCGAGCACGGGCAAGATCAAGAAGGACGCCGCCGGGGAGACCCTCGCGCTCGAGCTCGAGCGGACGGCGGACGTCCTGTCGGCGCTGTCGGAGCGGCGGCGCGCCGGGCAGCTGCTGGTCGGCTTCGCCGCCGAGCACGGTGCCGCCGCGGTCGACCACGGACGCCGCAAGCTCGACGCGAAACGCCTCGACGCGGTGGTGGTCAACGACGTCGCGCAGCCGGGCATCGGCTTCGACGCCCCCGACAACGAGGTGACGATCGTGACGCGCGACGGCGAGCACGCGGTGCCACGGGCGTCGAAGGCCGAGGTGGCGCGCGCCATCCTCGACACGATCTTGAGCTTGCGTTCATCTAGCGGCGTGAGGGTGGGAGACTGATGGAGCCAGGAGAGCGGCTCGGCGTGGTGGCCGGGCATGAAGTGCAGGCCGCCACGGCGGTGTGCCGGCGGATCGCGGACAACGTGCGCCGGGCCGTGCAGGTGCGCGAGGAGGTCCTCGAGCAGGTCGTCGTGTCGCTGCTCGCGGAGGGGCACGTGCTCGTCGAGGACTATCCCGGCGTCGGCAAGACGGCGCTGGCGCGCGCGCTGTCGCGCTCGATCGACTGCCAGTTCGCGCGCGTGCAGTGCACGGCCGACCTGCTCCCGGCCGACATCGTGGGCACGAACGTCTACAACCAGCGCGAGGCGCGCTTCGAGTTCCGCCCCGGCCCGATCTTCGCCAACGTCGTGCTCGTCGACGAGATCAACCGCGCGTCGCCCAAGACGCAGTCCGGCCTGCTCGAGTGCATGCAGGAGCGCCACGTCACCGTCGACGTCTTCACCCACGAGCTGGCGCGGCCGTTCATGGTCTTCGCGACGCAGAACCCGGTGGAGTACGAGGGGACGTACCCGCTGCCCGAGGCCCAGCTCGACCGCTTCATGGTCCGGCTGTCGCTCGGCTACCCCGACGCCGACCAGGAGTCGGGGATGCTCGCCGGGCACGAGGCCGGCGATCGCGTGCTCGACCTCGAGGCGGTGGCGACGCACGCCGAAGTGCTGGAGGCGCAGGACGCGGCGCGGCGCGTGCACGCCTCCAAGCCGCTGCGCGACTACATCGTCGCGCTGCTGCGCGCGACCCGCGCCGACGAGCGCGTCGAGCTCGGGGCGTCCCCGCGCGCCGGGCTGATGCTGCTGCGCGCCGCCAAGTCCCGCGCGCTGCTGGAGGGCCGCGACCACGCGCTGCCCGACGACGTCCAGTCGCTGGCGCAGCCGGTGCTCTCGCACCGGCTGATGCTCGTGCCGGAGGCCGCCGGCGTCTCGCGCGAGCGCGTGGTGGCGGACGTCGTGGCGGCCACCCCCGCCCTATAGGAGCGACCAGTGCGCTCGGCCGCCGGCTGCGTCGCCCTCGGGCTCGTCCTGCTGGTGGTCGCCGGCACGTTCGACGCCGAGCCGTTCTACGTCACGGGGTCCGCGCTGGTGCTGCTGGGGGCGGGCGCGATCGGCTGGATCGGGCTCGGCGCCTGGGGCGCGCAGATCCACCGGACGCTCGGCGCGCGCAGCGTCGTCGAGGACGAGCCCCTGGAGGTGCGCGTCGAGGCGGTCGCGGGACGGCTGCCGCTGCCGCCCGGCTTCGTCGACGAGCCGCTGCTGCCGCGCCCGGTGCCGGTGCGGGCGGGGCGGCGCCGCTCGTCGCTGCGCATCGAGGCCTCCTTCGGGCGCCGCGGCCGCCGGACGCTGGCGCCGCCGACGCTCGTGCTGCGCGACCCGCTCGGGCTCGCACAGCGCACGGTGGCCGCCGCCGGCGGCGACGAGGTGCTCGTGCTGCCGCGGGTCCATCCCGTGCAGGTGGCGCCGACCGGCGGCGAGGCGGCCGGGGCGTCGAGCCGCGCGCTGCTGACCGCCGCGGCCGAGACCGAGCCCGACGGCCTGCGCCCGCACATCGAGGGCTCGCCGGCCTCGCGCATCCACTGGCAGAGCGCCGCCCGCGGCGGCCCGCTGATGGAGCGCAAGCTGATCGCCGAAGCCGACTCCCGTCCGCTGGTCGTACTGGATCCGCGCGGGGCGGCGACGCGCGACGCGCTCGACGCCGCCGTCCGCGCCGCGGCGTCGCTGACCGTGCACTTCGCGCGCCGCGCCGGCTGCGGGCTGCTGCTGCCGGGCGACCGCCGGGCGACCGTGATCGAGCCCGACCTCGCCGGCTGGCCGCAGGCGCACGTGCGGCTGGCGCTGCTGGGCGAGGAGCAGGGGCCGGCGCTGCACGCGGCGCAGAACCGCCGCGGACTCGTGGTGTTCGTCTCCGCCCGGGCGGTCGACCGCCCCCCGCGCGCGCTCGGGCGCACGCCCGGCGGCCAGCTGCTGGTGGTCCCGGCCGAGCTGCCCGGCCGCCGCGCCGTGGTCGCGGTGGCGGGCTGCCACGGCTACGTCGGCGCGCGCAGCGGGAGCGGCGCGGCGGTGGAGGCGGTGGGCGTATGAGCGCGCACGGGCTGCCCGTGGTGACGCCGCTGCGCGGGACGCCGCCGGCGCCGGGCGCCTTCGGCGGGCGCGCCGGCGCCGCCCCGGCGGCGCGCGAGCGGCGCGTGCGGACGCCGCCGCCCGACGACCCGCTGCTGCCGCCGCTGGCGGGTCGCGGCGTCGCGTTCGCCGCGTTCGCGGCGTTCGGCGCGCTGCACTGGATGCTGATGCTCGAGCCGGCGACGCCGGCGCGCGCGTGGCGCGCGCTGGGCGTCGCGCTCGTCGCGGCGGCGCTGCTGGCGGCGGCGGCGCGGCTGCCGGGGCCCGGCCGCTGGATCGCCGCCGCCACCACCGCGGCGGGCGGATTCGCGTTCGCGCTGATGGCGGGCGGGGTCCCCGCCGAGCGTTTGCGGCCGTCGGAGTGGAGCGGCCTGGCCGCGGCCATCGGCCGCGGGGTCGACGGGCTGCCCGGCGTGCGCATCCCGTACCGCGGCCTCGACCCGGACCTCGCGCTCGTGATCCCGCTCGGCGGGACCGCGCTCGTGATGGTCGCCGCGCTGCTGGCGTTCTGGCCGCGGCGCGGGCGCAGCGGCTTCCCGGCCGCGGCACTGATCGCCCTCGTGACGCTCTACGCCGTGCCCGCGGTCGCGCTGATCCTGACCGCCGAGTTCCTGCGCGGCGCGGCCCTCGTCGTGCTCGTGCTCGCGTTCCTGCGCCTCGAGCGCCTGCGCGGGCGCGACGCGCCCGCCGCCGCCGCGGTCGCCGCCGGCGCAGCCGTGGTGGCGCTGGCGCTGGCCCCGGCGCTCGACGACGACAAGCCGTGGTGGGACTACGAGAACTGGACGCAGTCGGCGGCCGGATCGCGCTCGACCACCTTCAGCTGGGACCACGAGTACGGCCCGCTGGACTGGCCGCGCGACGGCCGCGAGCTGCTGCGCATCAGCTCGCGCAACCGCGCGTACTGGAAGGCCGACGACCTCGACGTCTTCGACGGCCGCCGCTGGGTGCGCGACCTGCACGCGGAGTCGCTGGCGGCGTCGGCGGCGCCGACCGCGGGCGTCGACGCCGAGCGGCTGCGGCGCTGGTCGTTCCGCATCAACGTGGTGGTGCGCAGCCTGCGCTCGCAGACCCTGCCGATCGCCGGCACGGCGATCGGGGTCAACTGGCCGCGCCACGTCACGTTCCAGATCCGCCCCGGGATCTACGAGGGGCCGCGGCCGATCCACCGCGGCGACGCCTACAGCGCGCGCGTGTACGTCCCGCAGCCGAGCGACCGCGAGCTGCGCGAGGCCGGCAGCGCCTACGTCGGCTACGGCATGGACCGCTACCTGGGCGTCGCCGTCCAGCTCGGCGACGAGCGGCGCGTCGGCACGCTGCGCTCGGCGCGCTTCGCCGAGGTCGCGCCGGGCGGCTTCGGCCAGATCCCGCGGCTCGTGAACGCCGAGGAGCAGACGGGCCGCCCGGCCGCCGACGTGCTGGCCGGCTCCGACCTCCGCCGCACCTACAACCTGGCGCGGCGGCTGCTGCGCGGCACGTCCACGCCCTACGAGTACCTGCGCGCGGTCGAGCGCCACCTCGGCGACGGCTACGCCTACACCGAGACGCCGCCCGACGCGGCGCGCAGCCTCGACGGCTTCCTGTTCGACGCGCGCGAGGGCTACTGCCAGCAGTTCTCCGGCGCGATGGCGCTGCTGCTGCGCCTCGGCGGCGTGCCCGCGCGGGTCGCCACCGGCTTCTCGCCGGGCGCGTACGACCGGCGCGCCCGCCAGTACGTCGCGCGCGACGTCGACGCGCACTCGTGGGTGGAGGCGTGGTTCCCCGGCATCGGCTGGGTGGCCTTCGACCCGACTCCGGCGTCGGCGCCCCCGCGCTCGCAGGCCAGCGCGTTCGCGGCCGCCAACGCCGGCGTGGGCGACATCCGCGACCGCGGCACGACGCTGGTCAACACCATCGCGCCGCCCGACCTGCCCGCGGACCGCAACCTGCCGTGGGGGCTGATCGTCCTCGCCGCCGCCGCCCTGGCGGCGGCGGCGTTCGCGGCGCGGGCGCTCGTGCGCCTGCGCCGGCGCGGGCCGCTGCCGCCGACCGTCGAGCTCGAGCGGGCGCTGCGCATCGCCGGCGGCGGCCTGCCGCCCGGCCTCACGCTGGCCGCGCTCGAGCAGCGCTTCGCGGCCTCCCCGCACGCGGCCGGCTACGTGCGCGCGCTGCGCGCCGAGCGCTACGCGCCCGGCGGCGGCGGGCCGACCGCCGCGCAGCGGCGCGGGCTGCGCCGCGCCCTCGCCCGCGGCGGCGGCGCGCTCGGCGGCCTGCGCGCGCTGCGCGCCCTGCCGCCGCGCCCGCGCCTGCCGCGGCACGGCCGGCCGAGCGCCTGATCAGGCACTTGAACGCGCCGGGCACCGCCGTACACTCAGACCCGGGACCCGATGGACTCCGTGTACGACCTGTTCATGCGCGGCACGCGCCTGCTCGAGGACGGCGACCACCACGCCGCCACCGTGCCGCTCGCGCGCGCGCGTGACCTCGACCCGGACAAGACGTCGATCCGCGAGGCGCTCGGCCGCGCGTTCTTCGGCTCGCAGCGCTACGCCGAGGCCGAGGCGGAGTTCGAGGCGGTCGTCGAGCGCGCGCCCACGAACCACTACGCGCTGTTCTGCCTCGGCCGCGCGCTGCAGCTCCAGGGCCGTCACGCCGAGGCCCGGTCGCCGCTCGCGCTCGCGTCCGGCCTGCGCCCGGACCGGGCCGATTACCGCGAGTACCGCGACCGCGCGCGCCGCCGCTCCGCCTGACAATCATCCGGAAGGACGAGCCTCGATCACCCGTTGGTCTGATGATCGGCGGGTCATTTGCCGTTTAGGTAGGGCTTACACGGAGGCATGGGCCTCCGGAGACCCCCACAGGAGGCTCACAACGTGCGCAAACACTTCCGCATGGTCGCCGCTGCCGCCGCTCTCGGCGCGCTGCTGGTGCCGGCGGCCGCGCAGGCCGCGTCGTACGACGTGTACGCCGGCCCGCCGAAGCCGCTCAGCGGCGTCCCGCAGTCGGCGGACGCGAACCACTTCTTCCCGTCGAAGCTGAAGGTGGCGAAGGGCGACACGGTCGCCTTCCACTTCCGCGGCTTCCACGCCATCTTCGCGCCGAAGAAGGGGCAGGCCCCACCCCCGTTCGAGATCGCCGATCCGAGCGGGACCAAGGTGTCGGGCGCGAAGGACGCCGCCGGCAACGACTTCTGGTTCAACGGCCAGACGCGCGTCCTCATCAACCCGCTCGCGGCGTTCCCGACGGGCGACGGAACCCACGACGGCAAGTCCGCCGACGGTTCCGGGGTTCCCGACGGCGAGAAGCCCAAGCCGTACAAGCTGAAGTTCACGAAGACCGGGAGCTTCACCTACCACTGCCCGATCCACCCGGGCATGAAGGGCAAGGTCACGGTCGTCAAGAAGGCGAAGAAGCGCGACGGCAGCGCGAAGGTCAAGACGCGGATCGCCAGGGAGGTCGCGAAGATCACCAAGGCGATCAAGAAGCGCGCCGACTTCCGCCCGAGCGAGGCGAACCTCATGCAGGCCGGCAACGACACGCACGACATCGCCTTCTTCTCGTTCTTCCCGAACCGGCTCGAGGTGAAGGCCGGCACGACGGTGACCTTCCGCAACAGCCCGGTCTCCGGCGAGCCGCACACGTTCAGCTTCGGCCCGCTCGACTACCTCAAGGGGATCACCGACACGCTGATCGCGCCGGAGGGCGGCGGCAACGGCCCGCCGACGCTGGTGTTCAACCCGCTGGCGGCGTTCCCGAGCGACACCCCCGGCTCGGCGTGGTCGGTGACCTCGTCCAGCCACGGCAACGGGTTCTTCAACACCGGCATCGTCGACTCGCGCGCCGCGTCGCCGCCGCCGAACCAGACCAAGGTCACGTTCCCGAACCCGGGCACGTACCACCTGATCTGCCTCATCCACGGCGATCAGATGGCCGCCGACGTGGTGGTGACGCAGTAGCCATGCGACCGGGCGCCGCCACGCGCCGCCTCGCGCACGCCGTCCTCGTGACGGCGTGCGCCGGCCTGCTGGCGGCGCCCGCCGTCGCCGAGGCGCGCACGCGTCACTACTGGGTCGCGGCCGAGGTGCGGCCCTGGTCGGTCGTGCCGAACGGCCACGACGCGATCAGCCACGAGCCGGTCGACGCGCGCGCCAACCGCGGCGACGCGATCGTCTACCAGCGCTACTCGCGCCGGTTCCGCCGCAAGCTCCCGAACGGAGCCGGCGGGCTCGCCGGGCCGCTGCTGCGCGCCCGCGTCGGCGACACGATCAAGATCCACTTCCGCAACCTCGACCTCGAGCGCCCGCACTCCATGCACTTCCACGGGGTGCACTACAAGCCCAGCTCGGACGGCGCGTACCTCCCGGGCTTCTCCGGGCGCGACGGCAAGGTCGACCCGGGGGAGAGCTACACCTACGTGCTGCGCGCCAAGCGCGATTCCGTCGGCGCCTGGCCCTACCACGACCACTCGCCGTCGATGATGGAGTCGATCGAGAACGGCATGTTCGGGATGCTGTCGATCTTCGGCCGGCGCGAGAAGCTGCCCGACCGCGAGTTCGTCGTGGTCTTCAGCCACATGCGCGACCTGTTCACGATCAACGGCCGCGCCTTCGTCGGCAACACGCCGATCCTGCGCGCGAAGGTCGGCGACCTCGTCCAGTGGAACGTGATGTCGCTCGGGTCGGACTTCCACACCTTCCACGTCCACGGGCACCGCTGGATGCAGGGACGCACGCCGCGCGACACGCGCACCGTCGGACCGGCGGAGAGCTTCCGCATCCGCTGGCGGGAGAGGCACCCCGGCACGTGGCTGTACCACTGCCACGTCGAGGACCACATGATGAACGGCATGATCGGCATCTACCGGGTGAAGCGCCGGTGAGGGCGCCGCGCGCGACAGCTCTCGCCCTCGCGGCCGCCGCGGCGCTCGCCGCCGCCTCGGGCGCGGCGGCCACCGGTCCGCACGGCGCGGCGGCACCCGCCGACGGCGCGGTCGTCGACATGCCCGGACGCCAGTTCGCCCCTTCCAACGTCACGGTGGTCGTCGGGCAATCCGTCACCTGGCGCAACGGCGACAGCGCGGCCCACGACATCTCCGGCGACATCGACGCCGGGCGCGTTCCGCCCGGCGCTTCGCTGACCCGCCGCTTCGACGTCCCCGGGCACTACGCGTACTTCTGCCGCGTCCACCGCTCGATGCGCGGCAGCGTCGACGTGGTCGCCGTGGACCTGCGCGGCCCGGAGGACCCCGTGCGGCCCGGCGACCGCGTCGAGCTCGACGCGGTCGCTCCTCACGGGTCCGGCGTGCTCCGGCTCGAGCGGCTGCGCGAGGGAGCGGCGCCAGAGGTCGTGGCCGAGGCGGCGCTCGACGGCGAAGGCCGCGCGCGCTTCGTCGTCGGCGCCGACGAGCCCGGCCGCTACCGCGCCCGGCTCGGCGAGCTCGTCAGCCGCGTCGCCGCCGTGCGGGTCGCGCCGCGGCTGCGGCTGGAGGCGTCGCGCCACGGCCGCAGCGTCCGCGTGCGCGCGACGGTCGAGCCGGCCGCGGCGGCGCGCGAGCTCTCGCTGCGGGACTACGTGCGCGAGCGCTTCGACTACCTGCCGCTGCGACGCCTGAAGGTGCGCGCCGACGGCACGGTCGCGGTCCGGCTGCGCACGGCCCGGCGGCTGCGCCTGCGCGTCGAGGTGGCCGACGCGGCGCCCGGCTGGAGCCGCTCGGCGAGCGCGCCGGTCGTCGTCCTGCGGCTCGGCGACAGGGGCCGCGGCGGGAGCGGCGGCGGGGGTCACGGAGGCCACTGACCGGGCACCGGGATCGTCGGCGCGGCGGGGTCGGGTTGCTATGCTCGCCGCGACACTTTTCAGCGGCGCATGCCGGTTCTGAAAAGCGGGCTCGGGCCCGCTTTTCGTCTTTGAAGGAGGAATGAGGTGAGCAGCATCCAGGAGCGCATCGAGGCCGTCCTCGCGACGGCGGAGCCCGATGTGGAGGTGCTTCTCGCCGAGGTCGTGGGCGGTCGCCTCGTGCGCGTGTTCATCGACCATCCTCAGGGCGTGTCGCTGGAGCTCTGCGAGCGCGTCACCAAGCTCCTGCCGGACGTCCGGGAGGACTACGCCCTCGAGGTGTCCTCGCCGGGCACGGAGCGCCCGCTGACCAAGCCGGAGCACTTCCGCCGCTACCTCGGCCGCCGCGCGCGCGTGCGCACCCGCGGCGAGCACGACGGCCGCCGCAGCTTCACCGGTGAGCTCCTCGGCGCCTCCGACAACGAGGTGACCGTCGCCGCCGACACGGGGGTCGTCTCGATCCCCTACGCCGAGATCCACCGTTCCCACCTCGTGAAGGACTGATCGCCAATGTCGCAAGAGATCGTCGACGCCGTCCGCGCCCTCGGCACCGAGAAGGGCATCTCCGTCGACAAGCTGATGTCCGCGCTCGAGGACGCGCTCCTGTCGGCCTACAAGAAGCAGCCCGGCGCCGCCAAGTACGCGCGCGTGACCATGGACCACGAGTCCGGCGACTTCCGGGTCGAGGAGCTGATCCTGCCCGAGGAGCTCGAGGACCAGCTGCTCGACGAGGCCGAGGAGGCCGCCACCGTCGCCGAGGACGGCGGCCGCCGCGTCGACCCGGAGACGGGCGAGGTGATCGTGCCCGAGGCGCCGGAGATCCCGGTCGCGCGCCTGGAGGAGTTCCTCGACCAGATCGAGCGCCGCGACGTCACGCCGGAGGACTTCGGCCGCATCGCCGCCCAGACCGCCAAGCAGGTGATCCTGCAGCGCATCCGCGAGGCCGAGCGCGACATGATGTTCGAGGAGTACCGCGACCGCGTCGGCGAGCTGATCACCGGCATCGTCCAGCAGTCGGACTCGCGCTACACGCTCGTGCAGCTGCGCGAGCGCGTCGAGGCGCTGCTGCCGAAGTCCGAGCAGGTCGACGGCGAGCGCTACGACCACGGCTCGCGCATCAAGGCGGTCATCAAGGACGTCTCGCACTCGACGCGCGGGCCGAGCATCATCGTCTCGCGCCGCGACTCCGAGCTGATCAAGTCGCTGTTCGAGCTCGAGGTGCCCGAGATCGCCGACGGCCTCGTGGAGATCACGAACGTCGCACGCGAGCCCGGCTACCGCTCGAAGATCGCGGTCGTCTCGCACGCCAACGGCGTCGACCCGGTCGGCGCCTGCGTCGGCCCGCGCGGCTCGCGGGTGCGGATGGTCGTCTCCGAGCTGCGCGGCGAGAAGATCGACATCATCCCGTACAACGACGAGCCGGCCCGGTTCGTCGCCAAGGCGCTGTCGCCCGCGCGCGTGCGCGAGGTGCTCGTCGACGACGAGGCCAAGCAGGCGACGGTGATCGTGCCCGATGACCAGCTCTCGCTGGCGATCGGCCGCGAGGGCCAGAACGCCCGGCTCGCGGCGCGCCTCACCGGGTGGCGCATCGACATCCGCTCCGAGACGGACTTCTCCAACGAGTCCGACGACGCCGACTACGGCGAGGAGGAGGAGGCGACCGGCGGCCGCTGCGCGGCGGTCAACCGCAACGGCCGGCGCTGCCCGAACCAGGCGCTGCCCGGCTCGCGCTACTGCGGGCTGCCGGCGCACCAGGCGCTGGAGGCCTCGAACGCCCGCTGACGTCGCCCGAAGGTGCGAACTTGAGAGCACCGGAGGGCGAAACCCCCATCAGGTGCGAACTTGAGAGCACCGGAGGGCGAAACCCGAGTTTCCGGACCTGCGTGGGCTGCCGCACGGCGGCCCCGCGGGAGGAGCTCGTGCGCTTCGCTGGCGTGGACGGCCGGGTCGTGCCCGATCCGGCCGCACGCCTGCCGGGGCGGGGCGCCTGGCTTCACCCCGACCGCGCCTGCTTCGAGCAGGCGGTCGCGCGGCGCGCGTTCCAGCGCGCGTTCCGAGGCCGCGTAGAGATCCATCCAGACACCGTAGACTTCATCGACACATGGCAAAGAAGCGCGTCCACGAGCTAGCCCGGCAGTACAACCTCCCGTCGGAGGAGATCCGCAAGCGCCTGGAGAAGGCCGGCATCAAGCTCAAGGCTGCCGCTTCCGCCGTCGACGAGGACCTCGCCGCCGCTGCGATCACCGGCAAGCCGCTGCCCAACGGCGGCACGAAGAAGGAGCCGCAGCGCCCGCAGCGCCCGCCGGGCCTGCACCGCCCGCTCGGCACCGGCGACGGCCCGGCGCGGCCCAGCACCCCCGTGAACGCGTCGGCCCGCCCGGCGCCGCCCGCGCCCAAGCCCGAGAGCGGCGCGAACGGCAACCGCGGCGGCGAGAAGGGCGACGGCCCGCGCCAGCGCCCGACGCGCTCGAGCCTTCAGGGTGAGCGCGCGCCGGGTGCCGCCGGTGGCGTCCGCCGCGTCGTCATCGACTCGCAGGCCGCGCGCCGCGGTCCCGGCGGCCCGGGCGGCCCCGGCGGGCCGGGCGGCGGTCCGCCGCAGCAGCGCCAGCGCCGCGGCGGCGGTGGCGGGAGGCGCCGGCGCCGCGACTTCGAGGAGCAGGCCGCGCCCGAGCTCGACAAGAGCGCGCTGACGCACACCGACCTCGTCCGGGTCAACTCCGGGTCGACGGTCAAGGACGTCGCGGAGTACTTCGGCGTCCCCGTCCCCGACATCATCAAGAAGCTCATGCAGATGGGCGAGATGGCGACGCTCACCCAGACGCTGGCCGACGAGGCGATCGAGCTGCTCGCGGGCGAGTTCGACAAGGAGGTGACGATCGTCCACGCGGCCGACGAGGTCGAGGAGGAGCCGGCGTTCGCCGACTCCGAGGACGACCTCGCGCCGCGCCCGCCGGTGGTCACGATCATGGGGCACGTCGACCACGGCAAGACCTCGCTGCTCGACGCCATCCGCGAGACCGAGGTGGCGGCGGGCGAGGCCGGCGGCATCACCCAGCACATCGGCGCCTACCAGGTCCACCGCGGCGAGAAGGTCATCACCTTCCTCGACACGCCGGGCCACGAGGCCTTCACCGCCATGCGCGCCCGCGGCGCCCAGGTCACCGACATCGCGGTGATCGTGGTGGCGGCCGACGACGGCGTCAAGCCGCAGACCCGCGAGGCGGTCGACCACGCCAAGGCGGCCGACGTGCCGATCCTGGTCGCGGTCAACAAGATCGACAAGGAGGGCGCCGCGCCCGACCGCGTGCGCACCGAGATGACCACGCTCGGGCTGCAGCCCGAGGAGTGGGGCGGCGAGACGATGTTCGTCGACGTCTCCGCCAAGACCAGGCAGAACCTCGACGATCTGCTCGAGTCGATCCTGCTGATCGCGGAGGTCGAGGACCTCAAGGCCAACCCGCAGGCGGACGCGTCCGGCGTCGTCGTCGAGTCCAAGCTCGACCCGGGGCGCGGCGCCGTGGTGACGGTGCTCGTGCAGCGCGGCACCCTGCGCGTGGGCGACGCGGTCGTCGCCGGCCCGCACTGGGGCCGCGTGCGCGCCATGAACGACTTCCACGGCGCGCGCGTCAAGGAGGCGGGGCCGTCCGAGCCGGTCGAGGTGCTCGGGTTCGACACCGTCCCGGACGCCGGCGAGTCCGTGCGCGCCGTCGAGAACGACCGCAAGGCCCGCCAGCTCGCCAACGAGCGCGCGCAGCGCCTCAAGACCGAGCAGCTCGCGCGCCGCCAGCGCCGCCGCGTCTCGCTCGAGAACATCTTCGACGCCCAGAAGGGCGCGCTCATCCAGGACCTCAACCTGATCCTGAAGGCGGACGTCTCGGGCTCGCTCGAGGCCTTCCAGGACGAGGCGGCCAAGCTGCCGCAGGAGGAGGTCCACGTCAACGTGATCCGCGCCGACGTGGGCGGCATCACCGAGTCGGACGTGAGCCTCGCGGCGGCGACGGACTCCGTGATCATCGGCTTCAACGTCCGGCCGGTCGGCGACGCCCGTGCGGCCGCCGAGCGCGAGGGCGTGGAGATCCGCACCTACTCGGTCATCTACAAGGCCTTCGACGACCTGCGCGACGCCATGCAGGGCATGCTCGCGCCGGAGGAGGTCGAGGAGACGGTCGGCATGGTCGAGGTGCGCCAGACCTTCCGCGCGTCGCGGATCGGCACCATCGCCGGCTCCTACGTCACCGAGGGCCGCGTCACCCGCGGCGCCAAGGTGCGCCTGGTGCGCGACGGCACGGTGGTGTGGGACGGCGAGATCGAGTCGCTGCGCCGCCACTCCGACGACGTGCGCGAGGTCGCCACGGGCTTCGAGTGCGGCATCGTGCTTCGCAACTACCAGGACGTCAAGGAGGGCGACGTGCTCGAGGTCTACGAGACCAAGCAGGTCGAGCGCCAGCTCTCCTAGTGGGCGAAAACCCCGTCGTCGCCGTCCTGCGGATCCACTTGCACTTTCCCGATGCCGGCTCGCTGAAGGCGAAGCGGTCGGAGCTCAACGCGGTCAAGGCCGGCCTGCAGCAGCGCTTCGGCGCCGCGGTGGCGGAGGTCGACCATCAGGACACCTGGCAGCGCTCGACGCTGCTGGCGACGGTGTGCGCCGGCGGCGCGACCCGCTGCGACCAGCACGCCGACGCGGTCGAGCGCTGGCTCGACGCGCGGCTGCCGCAGGGCGTGCGCGTGGAGCGGCGGCTGGCGTCGTGGAGCGACTTGGAGTCAATAGGATGAGCGCCGAGAGGATGCGCCGGGTCGACGAGGCCCTGCGGGAGGTTCTGTCGGATGCGATCACGCAGAACCTCAAGGATCCCCGGATCGGGTTCGTCACCGTGACCGCCGTACAAACTTCCCCCGACCTGCGCCACGCGCGCGTGCACGTCTCGGTCTTCGGCGACGACACCACGCGCAAGCTGACGATGGAGGGGCTGCGGTCCGCCCACGGGTTCCTGCAGCGGCGCGTCGCCGCCGAGCTGCGCGTCAAGCACACCCCGACGCTCGAGTTCTTCTACGACGACACCGCCGAGCGCGCGCAGCGCCTCGAGGCGCTGATGCGCGAGGATGCCGCGGAGTGAGCCCGCTCGATCCGATCATCGAGGCGCTGCGCGACGACGACCGCTTCGTGCTCTGCACCCACGAGCATCCGGACGGCGACGCGCTCGGGTCGCTCGCGGCGATGCAGCACGTGCTGAACGCGCTGGGCAAGGAGGCCGTCTCCTACATCGCCGCCGACGAGTTCCCCTTGCCCTACGAGTACCGCTTCCTCACGCTGGACCGGCTCGTGACCGAGCTGCCCCCCGACATCGGCCAGCGCACGATCGTCTTCCTGGACTGCGGCAACATCGACCGCAACCCGGCGGACGCGCTCAGGCACGGCAGCGGCCGCATCCTGAACATCGACCACCACCACGACAACACGCTGTTCGGGACGATCAACCACGTCGATCCCGAGGCGTCGTCGACCGCGGAGATCGTGTGGTCGCTGCTCGAGCCGCTCGGCGTGCCGCTCACGCGCGAGCTGGCCGAGGCGCTCTACGTCGGGCTGGTCACCGACACGGGCAAGTTCATGTACGAGAACACCGGCGCGCGCGCCCACCGGATGGCGGCCGAGCTGCTCGACGCCGGCGTCGACGCGCAGGAGATCTACCGCCACCTGTACGAGAACATCCCGGCGGCGAAGCTCGAGCTGCTCTCGCGCGGGCTGGCCAACATGCAGCGCTTCGACGGCGGCGCGCTGTCGCTGTCGCACCTCTCGCGCGAGGACTACGAGGCCACCGGTGCGGAGGAGGGCTACTCCGAAGGGGTCGTCGACCACCTGCGCGCGCTCGAGGGGACGGTCGTCGCCGTGCTCGTCCGCGACGTGCTCGCCCCGGGCAAGGACGGGCTGCGCAAGGTGTCGCTGCGGTCGGTCGACGACCGCGTGGACGTCTCGATGATCGCGCGCGAGCAGGGCGGCGGCGGCCACCGCCGCGCCGCGGGCTTCACGACCGGAATGCCGCTGGACGAGCTCAACGACTTCCTGCGCCGCGCGGTCTGCAGCCAGCTGTCGGCGCCCGCCGCGGCGTAGTGACGGCGGACGGCGTCGTTCTCGTCGACAAGCCGCCGGGCGTGACGTCGCACGACGTCGTCGCGCAGCAGCGCCGGCGCCTCGGGCGCGGCGTCAAGGTGGGGCACGCCGGAACGCTCGACCCGTTCGCGACCGGCCTGCTGCTCGTGCTCGTCGGCCGGGCCACGCGGGTCCAGCGCTTCCTGATGGCGCTGCCCAAGCGCTACGAGACGGTGGCGCGGCTGGGGTGGACGTCGACCACCGGAGACCGCGACGGGGAGCTCGCGCCGGGGCGCACGCCGCCCGAGCCGCTGCGGCTGCCGACGGGGCGCATCCGCCAGCGGCCGCCGGCCTACTCGGCGGTCAAGGTCGGCGGCCGGCGCGCGTACGCGCTCGCGCGGGCGGGGGAAGCGGTCGAGCTGCCCGAGCGCGAGGTCGAGGTCACGCGCTTCGAGGAGCTGTGGCGCGACGGCGAACGGGTCGCGTTCGCGATCGAGTGCTCGAGCGGGACCTACGTGCGCTCGCTCGTCGCCGACCTCGGCGACGCCTACTGCGACGAGCTGCGCCGGACCGCGATCGGGCACTTCGACGTCGCCGGCGCCGACCCCGAGCGGATCGTGCCGCTGGGGGAGGCGCTCGGCTTCCTGCCCGAGGTGCGGCTGGACGGCGACGACGCGCGACGGGCGTCGCACGGCGTGGCCGTGGCCGGGGACGCCGGCGGCGCCGTGCGGCTGACCGACGAGCACGGCCTGATCGCCATCGCCGAGCCGCGGCCCGACGGCCGGCTCAAGCCGACCGTCGGGTTCCGCGGCTGACGCCTATCCGACCGTCGCGCGGACGCTGAACGACGCGCCCGACGAGCCCGAGTACGTGTAGACGCCGACGTAGTACCAGTCGGCCGCCGGGCTCGAGATCGTCACCGTCTCGGCGTTGGACCCGGTCTCCGAGCTGGCGTCCCTGACCGTCCGCGTCGGCTTCGCGCCGCGGCGCAGGAACAGGTCGAGGTCCGGGTTGCAGCCCAGCAGGCCGCACGACGGCCCCGTCAGGTCGACGCGCAGCGAGCTCGCGCCGGCGGGCACGGCGATCTTGAGGTAGACGAAGCCGCCCGCCGCCGCGCTCGTCCCGGTCCGGGACACGCCGCTGGTCAGCGTCGGTGTGGCCGGGTCGGGGTCCGCCGTCGAGCCGACGGTGAGCGTGCGGCTCGTCGTGGCGCTGGCGCCCCTGTCGTCGGTGACGGTGAGCGTGGCGGTGTACGTCCCCGCCGCGGCGTAGGTGTGCGACGGGTTCGCGGCCGTCGAGGTGGCGCCGTCGCCGAAGCTCCACGACCGCGCCACGATCGTGCCGTCGGCGTCGGTGGAGGTGTCGGCGAACGTGCAGGCCAGGCCGGAGCACGAGCTGGTGAAGCCCGCCGCCGGCGGCTGGTTGGCGGTCCCGCCGCCGGAGCCGACGAACGCCGTGTAGAGCAGGCGGTTCGGCGAGCCGGAGCCGGGGCTGCGGACGACCCCGGCCGTGGCGTTGGAGTTCAGTGCCGACGACACCTGGGCGGGCGTCGCCGCCGGGTTCGCCGCGAGGTAGAGGGCGGCCGCGCCGGCCACGTGCGGGCTCGACATCGAGGTCCCGCTCATCGTCGCCGTGCCCGTGTCGCTCGAGTGCGACGCCGAGACGGTGTTGACGCCCGGCGCGAACAGGTCGACGCAGGTGCCCGTGTTCGCCCAGCCGGGCTTGGTGTCCGAGCTGTCGGTGGCGCTGACCGTCAGCGCCGCCGGGACGTTGGCGGGGGAGACGTCGCAGGCGTCCTGCGCGATCCCGAGGCCGTTGCCGAGGCCGTTGCCGGCGGCGATCGCGTAGCTGATGCCCGAGTTGATCGAGCGCGCGACGGCCGCGTCGATCGTGCTGTCGCGCCCGAAGGCGGTCCCCAGGCTCATGTTGGCGACGGCGGGCTTCGCCGCGTTGGCGGTCACCCAGTCGATGCCGGCGGTGATCCCCGACGTCGAGCCGGACCCGCCGCAGTCGAGCACCCGCACGCCGACCAGGCGCGCGCCCTTGGCGACGCCGTAGGTCTCGCCGCCGGTGGTGCCGGCCACGTGAGTGCCGTGGCCGTGGCAGTCGATGCCGCCCCGGCCGTCGCCCACGAAGTCGGCGCCGGCGGTCGCGCGGCCCTCGAAGTCCCGGTGCGACGGGCGGATGCCGGTGTCGAGCACGTACGCATGGACACCGGCGCCGTCGTTGGCGTAGGTGTAGGTGTTGTTCAGCGGCAGGCTGCGCTGGTCGATGCGGTCGAGGCCGTAGGGCCCGCCGGTCTGCGTGCCGCCGACCGAGTAGCGGGCGTCCTGCTGCACGCGCGTGACGTGCGGGCTGCGGGCGATCGCCAGCGCCCCGTCGCGGCTCGCGCGGACCGAGAAGCCGCGCAGCGCGTGCCGGTAGACGAAGCCCAGGCGCCCGTTCGCGCGCGCGGTCAGCCGCCGCGCGGCGGCGGCGACCTCGGCCCGCGGCACGTCGAGCGTGACGACGTAGCTGCCGGGCACCGCGTCGGCGACCTCGATGATCCCGGCGGCGGCCCGGGCCGCGGGCGCCCCCGCAGCGATGGCGGCGGCGCCGCACGCGGCCAAGGCCGCGACGCGCCGGAGCCGGTGCGATCTCACGATTGACAACCCCCTGATGCGGACTGCCGGTCCCCCTACCGGGCCGGCGATTGCCGGCAGTGTCTCCGCGCGCGCAGGCGGCGAACCAAATTTGAGTGGCGCCGGCGGGGGTTTGAGTGGTGCGCGCTCCAACGATCGCCGGGCGCACGACCGCGGGCCCCGACCAGAGCGCCGCCGTCGTGTGAAGCCGTCACCACGTCGCGCCCGTGCCGGCGTGGTGCGGCTTGTGCCCGTGTCGCGCGGCGAAGCTTCACCACGGCTGCTCGCGCGCGGGGGTGGTGCGGGTTGGGGCGGCGCACACGGAGCCGGCAATAGGCTTCGCGCCCATGCGCGTGACCTGGCTCCCCGACGCCGAGCGCCGCCCGCGCCGCGTGGCGGTGGGGGAGTTCGACGGCGTGCACCTGGGCCACCGCGCGGTCATCGGCGACCGCGACACGGTGCTGACCTTCGACCCGCACCCGCGCGCG
>DATLGB010000026.1:0-34376 GCA_035540675.1 Solirubrobacteraceae bacterium
GCCATCGGCGCTGGGTCCGGACTGCGGACCCAGTACGAACCCCCCGGATGCGTTCGCCGCAGCGCTGGTCCGGATGTCGCGCTTGCGCTAAGCGAGCGCGAGCAGGTCCTCGGCCTGCGCCAGCGCCGGCGTCCGTGCGCCCTGGCAGCGTGCGGCGTGCGTTGCCGCGAGCACTGCCGCCTCCTGAGCCAGCGCCTCAGTGCCCTCCTCGCGGAGAACGCGCGCTGCGCCGGCGGCGGCCTCGGCGCAGAGCAGGTCGGTCTCGAGCTCGGCGAAGCGCTGCGCCGCCTCGAGCTGAGCTCGGCCATCGCCCAGCACGAGCGCCCGCGCGTGCCCGGCGCAGGCGCAGGCCAGCTCACTCTGCATTCGCTCCGCGAGCACCGCGAGCCCCCCAGCGCAGGCGCGCGGCGGCGCTCCGAGACGAAGCGCCCCGTGGGTCGCCTCCAACTGCATGGCGAGGTCTTCGCCCGTCGTCCGCGCCAGCGCCAGGAGCTTGTCGCGGCCGGCCGCCGGCCGGCCGCGGGCGGCCTCGACCCAGGCGCGGGCGGCGACGAGTTCGAGCGCGAGGCGGCGGAACGCGGGACGGTCGCCGGCCGCCGCGTCGGCCCGCGCGAGCGCGGCTTCGGCCGCCACGACGTCCCCCCGGATCGCGTGGGCGCGGGCGAGGTCGGCGAGGCAGAGGCCGAGCGCAGTACGCGGATCGCCGACGGCGAGCCCGCCTGCCGCCTGCTCGAGCAGTCGCGCAGCGTCCAGCGCGTGGCCGCGGATCAGCTCCGCGCGGCCGGCGGTCCACCCGAGCCCCGCCGCGAGCCCTTCGTCGCCGCGCCCTGCGGCTCGCTCCATCGCGGCAACCAGCCGTTGCACGGTCGCAGAGAGGTCACGGGCCGCTTCGCCCCGGACGAGGCCGTCGACGGCGTAGCGCGCCCACCCGGTGTCGATTCCGGCGCGCTCGAGCTCTTCAGCGAGCGCGGCGAGCTCCGGCTCGAGCGCCTCGCAGCGGTCGGTGAGTCCCAGCCGGGCCAGCGCCGTCACCAGCGCGACCAGCAGGTCGAGCCGGGCCGCGGGCGCGAGTCCCGGCTGCAGGGTGAGCGGCTCGAGCTCTGCGACCGCGCTCGCTTGCCGTCCGTCGTAGAAGAGGATCCAGCCGCGCAGGCTCGCGGCGAGCGTGGACCAGTCGGGGCCGTCCTCCCAACGGGCCGCCCGCTCGATCAGCTCGAGCGCCTGCGGCCCGGCGCCCTGCCAGCGTAGCGAGAGCGCCCGCGCTCGCAGGTAGGCTGCGGCCAGTTCCGGACCCGCTTCCGACGCCGCACCCTCGAGCGGCGCAAGCCGCTCCTCGACCTCGGCGAATCGGTCCAGCACCAGCAGTGCGCGTGCCGCGTAGAGCGCGGGCTCGAGCCCGGGCCCGGCGGCGTCGGCGAGGCGCAGGGCGAGTTCGGGGTCGGCGCCGCTCCATCCCGCTCCGGGAACGCCGGCCACGTTGAGCAGCGCGCTGCGGCTCGCGAGCAGGCACAGCTCGGCGTCGGGCTCCCCCGCGTCGAGCTTCCAGGTGGCGGCCCGGACGAGTTCGAGCTGTGTCAGGTTCGGGCGGGCAACGAGTGCGTCGGCGAGCTCGCGCCGGAGCCTGCAGGCCGCTTCGGCGGGTAGCTCGTCGCGGACGACCTCCCCGTGCAGGGGGTGTGCGAGCGCGACGGTCTGCTCGCCGCCGCCGCCGACCACCGCCAGTCCCCTTCGTTCGAGCTCCTCGATCGCAGCGGAACCTGCGAGGTCGCGCAGCTCGGCGAGCGCGAGCGGCGAAAAGATGGCGAGCAGCTCGAGCGCGCGACGCCCTGGCGGGCTCAGACCACCGGTCCGGACTCCGATCAGCTCGCGCAGGCGCGTGAGGCGCGGACGCTCGCCGCTCAGGCGCCACAACCCGTCGGCGCGGGCCAGCGCCCCCGAGGCCTCGGCATCAGCGAGAAACTCGCGGACGTACAGCGGGTTGCCCTCGCTCAGCTCGAAGGCGCGCCGCTGCAAGGTCGCATCGGCGGGCCCGCCCAGAAAGGCATCGACCAGCTCGGCGACCTCATCGGCCGCGAGGGGCTGCAGGTCCAGGCGCAGGAGGCCGGCGTCCTTCCACAGGGCGACGATCGCGTCGGGCAGCGGGACGTCCGACCGCGCGGTCAGCACGAGCCGGGCCGTGCCCGTGTTCGCGAGCGCCAGCACCAGGGCGGCCGAGGCGGCGTCGAGGAAGTGCGCATCGTCGACGAGCACGATCGCGGCACTCCCCGCCGAGCGCTCGCGAACGGCGGCGATCACGGCCGGGATCGGGTTGGCCGCGGCGGCCGGATCGGCCGGCAGCAGGTGCGCGAAGGCCCCGAACGGAAGCGCACGCGCGGACTCCGTAGCGATCACGTGCTCGACGCTCGCGCCCCCGGCCGCGACCCGCGCCAGCTCGGCGGCCATCCGCGACTTGCCCACTCCGGCGGCCCCGAAGATCGTGCAGCCGCGATCGGCGAGCGCTTCGGTCGCCATCGCGAGCTCCCGGACACGTCCGACGAGCGGCGTCGCCTCGCCGGCGAACAGCCTCCCGCGGTGGCGCCGGGACAGCAGTGGACCGGGATCGAGTTCGGGATCCTGGCGCAGCACCGCCGCCTGAAGCTCCCGGAGCTCCCTCCCCGGTTCGATTCCCAGCTCGTCGACGAGTGCCCGGCGCGCCTCCCGGTAGTCCTCGAGCGCCTCCGCCTGGCGGCCGCTGCGGTATAGCGCCAGCATGCGCAAACCGCGCAGGCGCTCCCGCCGAGGGTGCTGCGCCAGAAGCGCATCCAGCTCGGCGATCGCCTCCCGGTGGCGGCCCGCGACCAGATCCTGCTCGATCGTGAGCTCCAGCGCGGTCAGACGAAGCTCCTCGAGGCGCCGCCTCTCCAGCGCCGCGAACGGCTCGCTGGCGACGTCGGCAAGCGGCGGCCCGCGCCACAGCGCGAGCGCCGCGCGGGCCGCGCTACCGGCACTTCCCGCTTCCTGAGCCTGGATCGCCTCGGCGAGAAGCCGCTCGAAGCGCAGGACGTCCACCGCGTCGGGCTCCACCCGCAGCTCGTAGCTGCGCCCGCGGGTGGCGATCATCGCCGGCACGCCCTCGTCGGCGAGGAGCTTTCGCAGCTGCGAGACGTACAGCTGGAGGTTCTTGCCCGCGCTCGCCGGTGGCCGCTCGCCCCACAGCCCGTCGATCAACTCCTCGAGAGCCACCGCCCGGTGCGCCTGGAGCGCGAGGATGCCCAGCAGCGCGCGGGACTTCGGCCCCGCCGGGGCGAGCGGGCGGCCGTCGACGCGAAGCTCGACAGGGCCCAGCAGACGTATCTCCAGGTTCACGCGTTCCTCAGAACGACCGTACGCCCGCCAGCTTTCTCTGTCAAACGCGGCATATACCGAACCTGGACCGTCCGTATACCGCGCTCTCCCAGGCTCTGGAAGCCCGGCGACGGAGTCGTCAGGCAGGGGTCCACGCGCAGCACCGGCTGGCGCGAGGATGAGAGGGCAAACCGGGAGTGGTGCATGATGGTGAACTCGGCGACCGCAGGAAGCCTCGTGGCGACGCGCAGGAGCATGTCGCGAGCGACGGCAGGCACGCTCGGGATCGTGCTGCTCTTCGCGCTCACGCTCTCACCACCGGCATCCGCGGGCGCGGCCGCGGCGGCGAAGACGAAGCCGAAGGTGCTGTCCCTGAGCAAGGTGGGCGTGAGCCTGCGCCAGGCTCGCCTGGATGCTCAGACCATCCGCCTGACCGGCCGCTCGACGCAGCGCACCGCCAAGCTCACCTTCGAGGTTCTGAGCTCGCGGACATCGTCTCGGCCGCTCGCCCGGTCGAAGACCGTGGCCCTCCGGAGGGCGACGAGAAAGCAGCGGGCGCGGTACCGGGCGCTGGTCGTCCGGCTCGATCGGGCGCCGGCCGGCCGGCAGTTCGTGCTCCGAGTCACAGCGCGGGTGGGCAAGCGCACCGGCCGCGGATTCGTACCGCTGCGCATGGCGCCGGCCGCACCGTCCTCGCCCCTCGGTCCTGACACATCCCTGGGGCAGCTGCCGGCTCCGTCCCCGACCCCTGAACCGCCTGGGTGCGACGACCCGACCGCCGACACCGATGGCGACAGCATCACCGACTGTCGAGAGCGCGAGGGGTTCACCTTTCGCTACTACGAGGCCGGACCGCGCTGCGTCGGGACGGTCGGCGAGTTCGACTGCCGCACGATCATCCGGCGGAACGTCAGCACCGACCCCCGCTCGACGAACACCGACGGTGACGCCGTGACGCTTTCGACCGGCGAGGTCTACGAGCTCACCGACCGCGAGGAGTGGCTGAATGCCGAGCAGGGCGGCTTCTCGGACCCGACGAGCACGGACTCAGATGGCGACGGCCTGAGCGACGTCGAGGAGATCAAGCGCTGGGGTACGTCGGCGCAGACGCCCGACACTGACGGCGACTCGGCGGTGGCCGGCGGCGGAGCCCAGACGCAGCATGCGCTGTATGACAAGGCGGAGCTCACGGCGCAGGGCAAGGTCGCGATCACCGAGACCGACCGGCGCCCGAGCGAGCAGTTCGCGATGCGCTGGGTCTCGAGCCCGACGGCGGCCGACACCGACGGCGACGGGCGCAGTGACTTCGAGGAGTGGGGCAGCGGCGTCACGAGCCCACGCGTCGTGGACCTGCCCAAGATCGAGGTGGTGCCCAAGCCGCAGACCGCCATGAGCATCCAGGTTCTCAAGAACACGTCCCAGTCGTTCACGCTGTCCAACCAGCAGACGAGCGAGGCGAACACCGGCCGCACCGCGAAGCAGATGGCGCAGTACGTATCCCAGCACAAGCTCGAGGTCGGCGTGGAGGTCTCCTCGGAGGTGTCCGTCAAGGCCGCCGTCGCCCCCGAAGCCGAGGCGAAGCTCGGCGTCAAGGCCAACTTCGGCTACGAGTACACGAACACCCAGACCACGAGCTCGGAGTTCGAGGTGAGCCAGGCGTCGCGCGAGGAGGCTCAGCGGGCCTACCAGCAGCAGGGGGAGACCAGCTTCGCCCCCAGCGGCAGCATCACCGCCACGTTCCTCCTCAAGAACCCGACGAGGCTCGCCGCCGAGGTCCAGAACCTGGTGGTCGAGGCCAGCTACGTCTGCATGCCCGCCGCACAGGCCGTCGACCAGCTGTGCACCAACCCTGGCCAGCTCGCACCGCTCGGCGCGGCGTTCGTGCCGATCGGGCCGGCCGCCGATTCGCAACGGCTTCAGATCGGCGCAGGCGGCACGGCCGAGGTACAGCTCAGAGCCAGCGACGTCCAGTCCGAGCTGCTGCGCGACCTCGTGTCGTCCCCGAGCAACCTTCGGTTCTCCGTGCGGTCGGCCGACGTGTATCTGCCCGGTGACGCCTCGACGGTCTTCTCACGCTTCAGGCAGGACGTCACGGAGTCGACCGCCAACATCGTGATCGACAACGGAGCCGGGTTCGTCGGCGCGGAGAACGTCGCGGTGAACCTCGGCCGCGAGTGGGGACGCCCCGACCCGCGCGACGGCCTCCCGACCCCGATGACCGAGATCCTCGACGTCCTCAGGCACGAGCACACCCTCATGAGCCTCGGCGTCGACAACCAGGGCCACGAGTGGCAGACGCTCGAGACCCTGCTTGGCCGGACCACCATCGCGATCACGAAACAGACGCCCAAGGGCGTCATCGACGGCGCCTGGCTGCTCTTCGCGAAGGCGGAACCGGACGGTACCGCCGCCGGCGGAGTCGGAGAGGTTCGGCGGTTCGACGAGGTCGCGCTCAACACGACCGAGGAGATCACGCTCGCGTTCGTCTCGGACAGGGACGCAGACGGCCTGTTCAGCATCGACGAGACAGCGCTCGGCACGAACGACCGGGAGAGCGACACCGACCTCGACGGGGCGACCGCGGACGGCCACGCCAGCGACTACTTCGAGAGCCAGATCGGCTGGTTCGTAACGCTCGCGTCGGGGCTCCGCTACAAGGTCACCTCCGACCCGACCATGATCGACACCGACCGCGACGGCATCTCGGACGCGCGCGAGCGCAGCGGCAACCCTCCGACCGATCCGCGCAGAGCGGACACCGACGGCGACGGTACGGCCGACGACACGGACTCATCACCGACCGCGCCGCCTCGCGGCATCACCACCAAGACGTGGACGTCCGGCCAGCTGACGTCTGGGACCGGGGCCACCTGCAACCCCCAGTTCTGCGACCTTCCGGCCGGCGGAGGCTTCGTGTCCACACCACCGGCACGGCTGTGCGGCAAGGGCCAGCGGTGCGAGGGCACCGACAGCGGGACGGGGCTCTACAAGGCCACCTTCTCAGGGACCGCCTACATCGCCAACTGCCACGGGCCGTGCGTGGTGGGCGAGTACATCGCCACCTCCGGCGATGGCGTGCTGTTCTACGCGCAGAAGGAGAACGGCGAGGACCCGCGCATCGGGCCAAATGGTCCTTTCGCGGGCAACCCGGTCCCGTTCAGGAAGCAGATCTACTTCGAGATCGGCAGCGCCGACGACCTGGACTTCGTGCTGCGCTACCGCACGCGGGCCCAGAACGTCAGCGTGAGCTCGATCTCGATCGCGCCGGTCAGCGAGTCGCAGTTCGTCGGCGCCACCGGACTCGATGACCCCAACTTCGCCGGGATCGCGTTCGACGCCGACCGGCTACAGCGCACGCAGGAGCAGCCCGCCGTCGAGGGCCCGTTCCAATTCGGCTCGAACACGGGCCAGGTGACGAAGGGGCCGGGCGTCACGCTCTCGGCCGGCACATACCACGGCTGGAACGCCCGCTTCCGCATGGAGGTCCCGGCGCGCGTCCAGACGCGGCTCGCGTCGGTCGGCGTCGTAGCCGGCGAGTCGGAACCTCCCGCCGAGGAGGCAGTGACCACGCTCCCGGGGACCGGGCGCTACTCGAGCCAGGACTACTTCGACTCGAAGGAACCAGCGGACGGCACCGGCCGGTCGGCCATCGGTCAGGGCCAGGTCTTCGCCGACGACTTCCAGCAGTCCGGCAAGGCCTCGGACGTCTCGGTGCTGTTCAGCACCCGCACGACCCTCAGCCGACTCACGCTGCCGGTGCGATCCTACGGCCAGGTGAGCGGCGCAAGGTTGCACTCGGTGACGCTCGAGCCGATCGGCAACGCACTGGACATCCAGAACGCCGCGGGCCAGGTCCGCTACTCGGACGGGGCGCCGGTCACGAGCCGCGTGGTGGCCTGGAACGGTCTCGGCCTCGTGCCCGCCGCCGGCAGCTCGTTCGCCTACAACCAGCCGGGGGACATGTGGGCCTACCGGCGAGCGTTGTCCACGCGCCCAGGCTCCCTGGACCTGCGCGACGGGGAGATCTTCCTGCAGCGCAACGCGCCGGCGGACGGGGAGTCCTACGCGATGATGCCGCATCCGAGCGGAGCGGCGTTCCCGGTGAGCCTGGACTTCCACCGATGGACGATCTTCGTTCGCCGGGTCGAGGGGCTGGACGCCGCGAAATGCCACTCGCCCTACACGCTCATCTTCAACGAGCCCAACTACGCTCACGTCGACGTCGGCGACGCGGCGCTGCGCGCCCTGTCGTACAGCGCGAAGCCAGCTTCCACGGGAAGGTTGTTCTTCAGCCACCAGACGCCGGTCGGTCCGCGCGTGAACCGGGCCCAGATGAACATCCGCAACCGCTGGTGCGAGGATGACGAGCGACTCATCTATCCGAGCCCGACGCACGGCGGCAGTGTCTTGTACAGCCGGGTAAACCTGACGACGCGACCGGTCGGCGGTGTGCCTCCGGTGGCGGGGTGAGCGGGCGCGCCTCGCGCGCCGGCCCCGGCGAGGGCTTCTGCACGGCCTTGAACGGGTGTGCGGAATGACTGAAGCGGAGGGGGAGGGATTCGAACCCTCGGGACGGGGTCACCGCCCAGCGGTTTTCAAGACCGCCGCAATCGACCACTCTGCCACCCCTCCGGGGCGCTGAAGGCTAGGCGCTGCGGGCTTCGGCGATGACCTCGAGCAGCGCGTCGACGACACGCGGGTCGAACTGCGATCCGGCGTGCGCCCGCAGCTCCTCGAGCGCGCGATCGAGCGACATCGCGCGCCGGTACGGCCGGTCGGAGGTCATCGCGTGCAGCGCGTCGCAGGCGAGGACGATGCGCGAGCCGAGCGGGATGTCCTCCCCCGCCAGGCCGTCCGGGTAGCCGCGGCCGTCGTAGCGCTCGTGCTCGTGGCGGACGAGGCGGCGGACGCCGGCCAGGAACTCCACCGGCATCAGGATCTGCTCGCCGATGATCGTGTGGCGTTCCATGATCGCCCGCTCGTCGGGGTCGAGCGGGCCGTCCTTGTGCAGGACCGCCTCCGGCACGGCGATCTTGCCGATGTCGTGGAAGACGGCGGCGAAGCGCAGGTCGCGCAGGTCGTCCTCGCTCAGGCCGAGCCGGTCGCCGACCGCCTCGGCCTGCGCGACCACCGAGCGCGCGTGGTCGGCCGTGTAGGCGTCCTTGGCCTCGAGCGCGGCGGCGAGCGCTTCGGCGGTGCCGAGGTAGGCGCGCTCGAGCTGCTCGTACAGCAGCGCCGAGCGCATGGCCGAGCCGACCTGCGCCGCGACGGTCTGCAGGAGCAGCACGTCGTCGTGGTCGAACGCGGCGGGCGCGCGCTCTTCGAGGTTGATGGCGCCCCACAGCTCGTCGCCGATCCACAGCGGCACGACGAGCTCGGAGCGCACCTCCTGGGTCTCCGGCGTGGGGCTGTGGTCGGGCTCCCCCTGGACGTCGCCGGACAGCACGGGCCGGCGCGAGCGCAGGCAGCGGCCGATCAGCCCCGTGTCCGGTGGCTGCGCCCAGCGCTGCTCGAGCAGCCGCAGGAACGGCCCGCCGCGCAGCGCCTCGGCCTCCACGCGATCCTCGCGGGCGCGGACGGCCGCGACGCAGAAGTAGCCGAACGCCCGGTGCAGCTCGTCGACGGCGGCGTCGAGGATCTCGTGCGGGTCGGTCATCGCCGCCAGCCGCGCCCCGAGCTCGTTGGCGAGCGCGAGCTGCCGCGTGCGCTTGCGCAGGCGCTCGTCCACGCGCGCGTCGGGCCACGCGCGCTCGTCCGGCGGCATCGGCGGCGGCGTCGGCAGGCCGCGCTCGTGGCGCGCCAGGCCGCCGGGCTGGAAGTGGCGGGGGACGCGCGAGAACCGAAAGGCGACGCCGCGGAAGCCCTCGTGCTTGGCGAACAGCAGCGCGCGGTCGGCGCGCGCGACGAGCTCGGTCGAGCTGACGCCGGGGCTCCACTCGGCCACGCCCGCGGTCGCCGCCGTGGCGCCGGCCGGCAACAGGTCGCCGATCGCCGCGAGCACGCGCTCGAGCGCCCGTTGGCCGACCTCGCAGCCCTCCGCCTCGCCCGACTCCACCGCCACGAGCGCGAACTCGTCGCCGCCGTAGCGGGCGGCGAGGTCGTACGGGCGGGTGGCGTGGCGCAGCGAAGCGCCCGCGCGGCGCAGCAGCTCGTCGCCGACCAGGTGGCCGTGGACCTCGTTGACCTGCTTGAAGTCGTCGAGGTCGAGCAGGACGAGCGACAGCGGCCGCCCCGTGCGCGCGGCGCGGTCGATCTCGCGGCCGAGGCTCTCGTGCAGCGCCGCGTGATTGAGGCAGCCGGTGAGGCCGTCCGTCCGCGCCACCTGGGCCAGGCCCGCGTGCGCGCTCGCGTTCGCGCAGGCCGTCGCAGCGAGCTCGGCGAACGTCTCGAGCAACGTCAGGTCGTCGTGGTCGACGCCGCGCGTCGCCGTGAAGCCGACCGAGAGCACGCCGCGCAGCTCGCCGTCCCAGATCATCGGCGCCGCGACGGCGCTGCGGGTCTCCGAGAACGGCGCGCCCTGCGGCAGCATGGCGATCCGCTGGTAGTCGTTGGTCAGCATCGCGCGCCCGT
The DNA here is from genome assembly GCA_035540675.1 of Solirubrobacteraceae bacterium. Classification (GTDB taxonomy): domain Bacteria; phylum Actinomycetota; class Thermoleophilia; order Solirubrobacterales; family Solirubrobacteraceae; genus DATLGB01. The sequence goes on from DATLGB010000026.1 coordinate 9,895, forward strand.
GCAGCAGGACCTTGCCGGCGAGGCCGGAGCCCGGCGCGAGCCGGTAGCCGACGGACTCCGGCGGCATCCCGTACGCGGCCGCGACCTCGACGCCGTGCTCGGGCGATCCGCGGTAGACCGTCGCCAGATCCGAGCCGAGGATCGTCGCGGCCGACTGGCAGATGCGCGCGAGGACCGTCTCGAGGTCGAGCGACTCGTTGAGCGTCTTGGCCGCGCGCGTCAGCGCCTCCTGCTGCACCGCCCGCCGCTCGTGCTCCTCGATCGCGCGCAGGCGGTCGAGCGCGGCGGCCGCCGCGTCGGCGAACGCCGTCGCGACGTCCACCTCGACGGCCCCGCGCGGCACCGACGGCAGCTCGGTCAGCACGAGCGCCCCGTCGAGGCCGCCGCTGCGCGCGCGCAGGAGCAGCATCAGGGCGCCCGCGGGTGGCTCGCCGTCCTCCAGCAGCGCCGCGAGGTCGCGGGCTCGGCCGGCGTCGGCGCGCAGCAGCCGCACGCGCCGGTCGAGCAGCTCGGCGATGCCGCGGTGCGCGTCGAGGTCGACCTGGCCGCCGAGCAGCTCCGGCGCGACGTCGACGCCGAGGACGCGCAGCCGCCGCCCCGGCTCCTGGCCGAGCAGCACCACCCGGCCTGCGCCGAAGCAGACGCCCGCCTCGCGCACGACCGCCTCGTGGACCTCGGCTACGCCGCCCTCGCCGGCCGCCGCAAGCAGCCGGCTGACCGCGAGCAGCGCGCCGAGCGCGCCGTCGGCGGGCACGGTCGCGTCGTCGCGGACGGGCGGCTCGATGAAGGGTGGGACGGACACGTGGCGGAGTGTCGGCCGCCGTCGCGCGCGCGGCAGCCGCCAGACACAACGTCCCCCGATCGGCGTCCCTTACGCGTGGGCCCCGCCGGATGACGCCATGCGCCAGCGTTTACACTGGCCGCCGAGCCCGGAGAGGTGGCCGAGTGGCTGAAGGCACTCGCCTGCTAAGCGAGTATGGGGATAACACTCCATCGCGGGTTCGAATCCCGCCCTCTCCGCTTCGACCGCCTACTATTTGCGGTCGCTGCAATGCGCCAGTAGCTCAGCTGGATAGAGCGTCGGTCTACGGAACCGAAGGTCAGGGGTTCGAATCCCTTCTGGCGCGTGGGAGCCCCGTTTGGTGGGGGCACCAGGAGACGGCAGCGGGCGGCCTGCCGGATCGTCGACGTTGCCTGCTGCATGAGGCGTCCGCTGTTGGCGACCATGCTGTGCGGCCTCGCCATGATCGTCCCGGCGACCGGCGGGGCGGCTGCGGGGTCCATCCAGCCCGGAGACGCCCCGCCGGCTGCCGGCGGCCCGGCGGCCGGCGAGCCGCTCGGCACCGTGGTCGTCGACGGCGACGACGCGGTCATCGCCACCGACGTAGCTCTGATCCGGGTGCGGCCGGAACTCCGCCCCGCGTCCGCGGCGACCTGCGCGGCCACCCGGAGATCCCCCTGCAACCGCAGCCGTCCCAAGGCGCCGCGCCGGCGCCGGCTCAGCCGCACGGCGAGAAGCCCGACGAGGCGCCCGCGTCACGCGCGAAGAAACGTGCCGCCGTAAGAGAGCCGCACGCAAGCGCTTCCGTGGCCGGACGACGCGCCACAAGCGCCACGCCGCCCTCAGACGCTGCGCCCGGAGGTACTGACGCCTCCGTGTCAGCTTGCTGACACCTGCCGGGCCAGCGTTTGACTCGCCGCGCGCAAGCGTGAAGCGTTGCCGCACCGGCAGCGATGCACGATCACGCCCCGCCAGAGACCGCCACGACCGCGGACGAGCCGCAGCGCCTGCGCGAGCCGGGGGCGGCGCCAGCCGCGGCGGCGCGAGCGGCGGCCGCCGGACGCGGGCTCTCCGCCGACGGGGTCCTCGGCCTGCAACCCGCGGTGGGCAACCGCGCGCTCTCGCGCCTGGTCGCGGGGCGCAGCCTGCAGCGCCAGACCGACGACGACGAATGGGACGACGACGAGGACGGCCGCCGTCGCCGCGGCGGGCGCGGCACCCGCGACCGCGGCCGGTCCCACGGCGCGGGCGAGCGCTCGCGCCAGTCGCGGCCGCGCGACGCCCCCAGCGGCACGGTCCCGATCGACCAGTCGGGGCTCAGCCGCGAGGACATCCACAAGATCAAGCGCCGGATCGGCGCGGGCGCCGCCGACTGGGTCGGCATCACGCCCGACGGCCACGTGGTGACCACCGACGAGAACGGCAACACGGTCGACCACGGCCACAAGGACGACCTGCTCGCCCGGCAAGCCGAGCCGGCCGTCGACCCGGCGACCGGCCGGCGCCTGCGCTCGGCCGCCACGGGCGCGCTGATCGGGGCCGGGATCGGCACCGTCCTCGGCGGGATCGGCGGCGCGATCCTCGGCGCGGGCGGCGGCACGCTCGTCGCGCCGGGGGTCGGGACGGTCGGCGGCGGTGTGGCGGGCGCGGTCGCCGGCGCCGAGGCGGGCGCGTTCGTCGGCACGGCGGCCGGGGCGGCCATCGGCGGCCTCATCGGCTGGTTCACCGGCGACTGAGCTGCTGGCGATGAGTACGGGTCGTTACGAGCTGTCGCTGCGCGTCTTCCATCCGCGGGAGGAGCCGGGCGTGCTGACGTCGATCTTCGAGCGCCGGCCGCAGACGGCGTGGGCGCGCGGCACCGCGCGGCTCGGCCCGGACGGAGGGCGGCTGCCCGGGGAGCACGACACCACGTACTGGACGGCCCACGTCGGGAGCGGCGAGATCCGCGACCTCGCCGGCGCCCTGGGCGGCCTCGCAACCGACCTCGCCGGCCGCCGCGCCGACATCGAGCGGCTCGTCGACGGCGGGGGCCGCGTCGAGTGCCTCGTCGGCTGGTTCGAGGACGGCAACTCCGCCGTCGAGCTCCCGCACGAGCTGCTGCACGAGCTCGGCGACATCGGCGTCGACCTCGCGCTGGACGTCTACGGCGCGTAGCGGCCGCGGCGCCGTCGTAGCCTGCCCGCAGTGGGCACGCCCTGGGACGCCGGCACCTACGACCGCGCGAGCGCTCCGCAGCAGGCGTGGGGGTCGGCCGTGCTCGAGCGGCTGCGCGACCTGCCGGAGGAGGCGGCCGTGCTCGACGTGGGCTGCGGCACCGGTCGCGTGACGGAGGCGCTGCTCGAGATCGTCCCGCGCGGGCGCGTGCTGGCGATCGACGCGTCGGCGGCCATGGTGGAACTGGCCCGTCGCCGGCTCGGCGGCCGCGCGCGGGTCTGGCAGCAGGACGTCCTCGACCTGGCGCTCGACGAGCCGGTCGACGCGATCGTCTCGACGGCGACCCTGCACTGGGTGCCCGACCACGACCGCCTGTGGCGGCGCCTCGCCGCGGCGCTGCGGCCGGGCGGCCGGCTGGAGGTCCAGTGCGGCGGCGAGGGCAACATCGCCCGCGTCCGCGAGGCGATCGAGGCGGCCGCCGCGGCGACCGCGCCGGAGCTGAGCGGCTGGTCGCCGTGGGTGTTCGCCGGACCCGCCGAGACCGAGCGCCGGCTGCGCGACGCGGGCTTCGCCGAGATCCGCTGCTGGCGGCACGACGAGCCGACCCGCCCGGACGACGTGGCGGCGTTCGTCCGCAGCTCGATCCTGCCCGCGCACCTGGCGCGGCTTCCCGCGGAGCGCCGGGAGCCGTTCGCGGCGGCGGTGCTCGCGCGCGTGGAGCTGCCGCTGGACTACGTGCGCCTCAACGTCTCGGCGGTCCGCTCGAGCGGTCGCGGGCTGAGCGCGGCCGCCCGCGGGTAGCACGGGCGCCCATGCGAGCCACCGTCCTCCACGGCCCCCGCGACATCCGCCTCGAGACCGTCCCGGACCCCGAGATCCGGCGGCCGACGGACGCGCTCGTGCGCGTGGAGGCCGCCTGCGTGTGCGGCTCGGACCTGTGGCCGTACCGCGGGATCGCCGCCATCGACGGCCCGACGCGGATCGGCCACGAGCTGGTGGGGACGGTCGAGGAGGTCGGCGCCGGCGTGCGGTCGGTCAAGCCGGGCGACTTCGTGATCGCGCCGTTCGCGATCAGCGACAACACCTGCGTCCACTGCCGCCACGGCGTCCACACCTCGTGCGAGAACGGCGCGTGGTGGGGCTCGCAGGACCGCGAGGGGCTGCCGGTCGACGGCGGTCAGGGCGAGTGGGTGCGCGTGCCGCTGGCCGACGGGACGCTGGTGCGCACGCCGGAGCGGCCCGACGCCGACATGATCCCCGGCCTGCTCACGCTCGCCGACGTCATGGGCACGGGTCACCACGCGGCACTCGCGGCCGGCGTCGGGCCGGGATCGACGGTGGCGGTCGTCGGCGACGGCGCCGTCGGGCTGTGCGGCGTGCTGGCGGCGAAGCGGCTCGGGGCGGAGCGGATCGTCGCGATGTCGCGCCACGCGCCGCGGCAGGCGATCGCGCGCGAGTTCGGCGCCACCGATGTCATCGCGGAGCGCGGCAAGGAGGGCGTGGCGATCCTCAAGGAGGCGCTCGGGGGCATCGGCGCCGACGCCGTGCTCGAGTGCGTCGGCACGAAGGACTCGATGGCGCAGGCCATCGCGTCGGCGCGGCCGGGCGGCCGCGTCGGCTACGTCGGCGTCCCGCACGGCGGCCCGGAGCTGCCGGTGCCGAAGCTGTTCAGCCGCAACATCGGGGTCGGCGGCGGAGTGGCGCCCGTCCGCGCCTACCTCGAAGAGCTGCTGGAGGACGTGCTCGAGCGCCGCATCGACCCCGGTCGCGTCTTCGACCTCGAGCTGCCGCTCGCCGAGGTCGCCGAGGCGTACGCGGCGATGGACGAGCGGCGCACGGTCAAGCCGCTGCTGCGCCCGTAGGCGCCCGCCGAGGCGACATCCGGCGCCCGGCGCGATAGCGTCGGCGTGCCATGGTCGTCACGGACGCCCTGCGCGCCGGCGACGCCGCGCTCGAGCGCGGCGAATGGGCCGTGGCGCGCCGCGCGTTCGAGGACGCGAGGGCCGCGGGCGGCGGCCCGGAGGCCGACGAGGGGCTCGCCTCGGCGGCCTGGTTCCTCGACGAGGCGGCGGTCGCGCTCGAGGCGCGCGAGCGGGCGTACGCCGGCTACTGCGACGCCGGTCGCCCGGTCGACGCCGCCCGCATCGCGACCGCGCTGGCCTGGGACTACCGGATCTTCCGCGGCGAGGCGGCGGTCGGCGACGGCTGGCTCGCCCGCGCGCGGCGGCTGCTGCGCGACGCCCCGCCCGTGGCCGAGCAGGGCTGGCTCGCGCTGCGCGAGGCGTCGTTCGCGCTGCCGCAGGACGTCGAGCGCGCACGGCAGCGCTGCGCGGAGGCCGAGGCGCTCGGGCGGCAACTCGACGACCTCGACCTCGAGATGACCGCCGTCGCCCTCGACGGCCTCGCCCAGGTCAGCCTGGGCCGGATCGCGGATGGGATGGCGCGCCTCGACGAGGCGGGCGCCGCCGCCACCGCCGGCGAGATGCGCGACCCGGTCGCGATCGGGCTCTCGTGCTGCTACCTGATCTTCGCCTGCGAGCGCGTGCGCGACTTCGACCGCGCGGGCCAGTGGTCGGAGCGGCTGGCGCGCGAGTCGCAGCGCTACAACAACCTCCCGCTCGCGGCCCTCTGCCGGGCGCACTACGGCACGCTGCTCGTCCTGCGCGGCGAGTGGGCGCGCGCCGAGGCGGAGCTGACGGCGGCCGCGGCCGGGATGGCGGCACGACCCGGCCACGTCGGTGAGGCGCTGGCGCGGCTGGCGGAGCTGCGGCGGCGGCAGGGCCGCCAGGAGGAGGCCGCGGCGCTGGTCGAGCAGGCGGAGTCCCAGCCCTTGGCGGCGCTCACGGCCGCCGCGCTCGCACTCGATCGCGGGGTCCCGGCGGAGGCGGTCGAGCGCGCCGAGCAGTTCCTGCGGATGATCCCCGGCCTCGAGACCGAGCGCGCGCCCGCGCTCGAGCTGCTGGCCGAGGCGCACGCCGCCCGTGGGGACGCGGCGGCGGCCTCGGCGGCGGCGCGCGAGCTGCGGGCGATCGCTGGCCGCGCCGGCACCGAGGCGCTGCTCGGCGCGGCGTCGCTGGGCGAGGGTCGCGCGCTGGCGGCCGGCGGCGATGGCGCCGCCGCGCGCGGCGCGCTCGAGGACGCGGTGGTCCTGCTCGACCGGGCGCGGCTGCCGTTCGAGCGCGCACGGGCGCGGCTCGCGCTGGCGGGATGCCTGCGCGAGAGCCGGCACGACGACGCGGCGCGATCGCAGGCGGCGCGGGCGCGGGACGAGCTGGCCGCGCTCGGCGCGGACGCCGAGCAGCGCCGCGCGGCCGCCTTCCTGGCCGGCGGCGCCGGCGGGCTGACGGCGCGCGAGCGCGAGGTGCTCGCGCTCGTCGCCCGTGGCCGCACCAACGCCCAGATCGCCGAGGCGCTGGTCCTCAGCGAGCACACGGTGCACCGGCACGTGGCCAACATCCTGGCCAAGCTCGCGGTCCCCACGCGCGGCGCCGCCGTCGCCCGCGCGGGTGAGCTCTGCCTGCTGTGAACGCGGGCCATCTTCGCGAGATGGCCCGAACCGGCGAAGCCGTCCCGCCGCGGCCGCGGGAGAGCGCGGCGCGGCCGTCAGCGGCCTCGACGCGGCGGAGGCCCTCGTCGAGCGGGCGCGCTCGAAGACCTGGCCGCACGTGCCGGGCTGGCGCCCGCAAGGCCGACGAGATCAGTACGCGCGGGAGTACCCGGACCTCGAGACGGCGCTGCGCGGCATCATGGCCGCCGGCCCGATCACGCTCGCGGGCGAGGAGGCCGTCCGGGCGACGATCACCGACGCGCTGCAGCCGTTCCGCACGGTCTCCGGCGGCTACGTGCTCGAAAACGCCTGGCGCTACCTGATCGCGCGCCGCAGCGGGTAGACCGCCGCCCGTGGCGGGCATCCGCGGCAGCGACCTGATGAAGGCCACGCTGGCCGATCGCCCGCCCGCCGAGCCGGGGTGGCTGTTCGAGCGCAAGCTCGACGGCATCCGCTGCCTCGCGGTCGCCGAAGACGGGGGCGTCCGGCTGCTGTCGCGCAACGACCTCGCGCTCGACGGCCGCTTCCCGGAGATCGCGGCCGCGCTCGCGGCGCAGCCGGCGGGCGACTTCGCGATCGACGGCGAGGTGGTGGCGCTCGAGGGCGACCGCGACTCCTTCGCGCGGCTGGCGCGCAGCGGCCGGGAGGCGGCGACGCTCGCCTTCTACGCGTTCGACGCGCTCGTGCTCGGCGGGGAGGACGTGCGCGCGCTGCCGCTGGTCGAGCGCAAGGCGAGGCTGCGGGCGGCGCTGCGCTTCGACGAGCGCATCCGCTTCAGCGAGCACGCCGAGGGCGGCGGGGACGAGCGCTTCGAGGAGGCGTGCCGGCGCGGCTGGGAGGGGCTGATCGCCAAGCGCGCCGACAGCCCGTACGCCGCCCGCCGCTCCCGCGACTGGCTGAAGGTCAAGTGCGGCCGCGAGCAGGAGTTCGTGATCGGCGGCTACACCGAGCCGCGTGGCAGCCGCACCGGCTTCGGCGCGCTGCTGCTCGGCCACTACGACGGCGGCCGGCTCGTGTACGCCGGGAAGGTGGGCACCGGCTTCGATCGCGCGCTGCTGGCCGAGCTGACGGCGCAGATGGAGGCGCTGCGGCGCGACACGTCGCCGTTCGACGCCGGCGACCCCCCGCGGCGCGCCACCTGGATCGAGCCGGAGCTGGTCGGCCAGGTCGCCTTCAGCGAGTGGACGGCGGACGGCCGGCTGCGCCACCCGCGGTTCCTCGGGCTGCGCGAGGACAAGGCCGCGCGCGAGGTCGTGCGCGAGGCGCCCGACTAGGATCAGCGCCCGTGACCTGGAAGGCATCGCTCAATCGCGCGCTGGCGCGGACGACCGGCCTCGAGCTGCAGCGCGCGGGCGCCTCGCGCCCGGCGGCGGGCGGCCGCAGCGCGCGCCGGACCCCGGTCGGCAAGCTGCGCAAGGGCGACCGGCTCGTGCAGGCGCCCGTGTTCGTGATGTGCACGCTGCGCTCGGGCTCCACGCTGCTGCGCGTGCTGCTCGACAGCCACTCGCAGATCCACGCGCCGCACGAGCTGCACCTGCGCCAGCTGTCGGTGGCGATGAACGACAAGTGGGTCGAGAAGTCCATGAAGGAGATGGGCTTCGACGCGCGCGGGCTCGAGCACCTGCTGTGGGACCGCATCCTGCACCGCGAGCTGGCCGCCAGCGGCAAGCAGCTGATCGTCGACAAGACGCCCAACAACGTCTACATCGCCGACCGCCTGCTCGAGTGCTGGCCCGACGCCCGCTTCATCTTCCTGCTGCGCCACCCGGCGGCGATCGCCCGCTCGCGCATGAAGGTCAAGGGGCCCGACTACGACGAGGAGCGCAACGTCGCGGTCATCCGCCGCTACTGCGAGGCGCTCGAGGACGCCCGCGCGACGCACCCGGGCCACACCGTCCGCTACGAGCAGGTGACCTCCGACCCGGAGTCCGCCACCCGCGGCATCTGCGAGTTCCTCGGCGTGCCGTGGGAGCCGACGATGCTCGACTACGGCCAGTTCGACCACGGCCGCTTCAAGGTCGGCCTCGGCGACTGGGCCGACAAGATCAAGACGGGCCAGATCCAGCCGCCCGAGCCGCCCCCGGAGGTCGTCCCCGAGGGCCTGCGCGAGATCGCGGCGAAGTGGGGCTACCTCGACGAGCGCGCGGCCGCGAGCTCGCCGAGCAGCGCCTCCCACTGAGGGCCGATCACGTCCATCGTGTAGGCGTGCGCGGTGGCGGGCGCCGCCGCCGCGCAGCGCCGGCGCAGGTCCGCGTCGGCCATCATCGCCCGCAGCCCCTCGGCGAACGCGTCGGGGTCGCGGTTCGGCCGCACGAGGATGCCGTTGACGCGGTCGTCGATCATGTCCGCCGGGCCGGTGGGGCAGTCGAAGGACACCACCGCCATTCCCTTGCTCATGGCCTCGAGCAGGATCAGCGGGAACCCCTCGAAGCGCGAGCTCATCGCGAAGATCGAGGCCTCGGCCATCGTGCCGCCCATGTCCTCGGCCGGGCCCTCGAGCGTGACCTGGCTCGCGATCCCGGCCTCGTCGATCATCGCCAGCAGGCGGTCGCGCAGGCGCCCGGAGCCGCAGATGCGCAGGTGCCAGTCCGGGAAGTCGTGGGCGACCTTGCCCCACGCCTCGACGAGGTAGTCGAAGCCCTTCTGCGCGCGCAGGCGGCCCGCCGCCAGCACGACCTTGCGATCCGGGTCGGCGGGCCGGCCGCCGAGCTCGCGCACCGTGTTCGGGATGCGGTCGAGCCGCACGCCGCCGCTCAGCAGCTCGTCGTAGCTGGCGACGTCCTGCTCGGTCAGCGCCACCAGCGTGTCGAGGTTGGGATACCAGCGCTTCATCGCCTTGCGCAGCTTCTTCGCGTGGTGGTGCAGGTGCATCTGCTCGAGCCCGATCAGGACGTAGCCGGGCGGCTTGAGCTCGCCGAGCATCAGGTTCAGCGCGGGGCGCGTGCCGTACAGGAAGCCCGAGCCGCCGCGGAGCTTGCGGACGAGCTGCAGGTCGGTCCACAGGCTGCACTCGCTGTACAGGCGGTCGCTCGGGTGCGCGAGCACCGAGCCGCGCTTGCGCAGCACCTTGCGCAGCAGGCCCTGCAGGCCGCGCGGCGCGTGCCCGGGGCGCTGGTCGTCGAGCGGCGTGACCTTGACGCCCGGCGGGAACGCGCCGAAGAACGGCTCCTCGCGGCGGCGGTACCAGGAGATGATCTCGACCTCGTGCGTCTGCGCGAGGTAGCCGGCCATGTTGAGCGCGGCCCGGATCGTGCCGCCCATGCCCCAGGCGCTGACCAGCAGGATCGTCACCTTGCCGTCCGGCGGGACGGCGCCGCCGTCGCGCGGCGGCGCCTGCGCGTGGCGGACGAGCGCGTCGCGCACGCGGCGCCGGCCGCGGCGCTTGGCGCGCCGGATCATCCGCTTCAGCGGCGGCCGGCGGCGGTCGGCCGCCTCCTCGTCGTCCTCCTCGTCGCCGGCGTCGTCGCCGGGCGGCGCGGGTTCGAGGTCCTCTTCGAGCTCTTCGAGTTCTTCCTGCGGCATGGGAAACGCCCCGGGCGCCGGGATCGGCGGGCGGGGCGGACGGCACGGTACAAGCCCCGGCCCGCGGGCGGTCTCGCGCTTGAATACCCGGGGCGGGTATCGCTACCCTGTAGGCACCGCCGACCGGAGATCGAGATGCCCGCCACCGAGACGAAGACCACCCGCGGCTACACCGCGACCAAGGACCAGCTCAAGGCCCGCCTGCGCCGGCTCGAGGGGCAGGTGCGCGGGATCGAGCGCATGGTGGAGGACGACCGCTACTGCATCGACATCCTGACCCAGATCTCCGCGGTGCAGGCGGCGCTGGACAAGGTCGCGCTCGGCCTGCTCGACCAGCACGCGCACCACTGCGTCGCCGGCGGCCACGCCGGCGGCGACCCCGACGAGCGCACGGACGAGCTGCTCGGCGCGGTGGCGCGCCTGCTGCGCCGCGGCTGAGCGCAACGGCCGCGCGCCGGGCGGGCGCGGGTCACCCTGAGACGGCGGAGCCGAGCAGCTTGCGCAGCTTGACCTGCAGCTGCAGCGGCGAGAACGGCGCGGCCAGCATGTCGTCGGCGCCGATCGCGTCCGCCTGGCGGCGGCCGGCGTCGCGGCCCCCGCCGAGCAGCACGATCTTCGCGTCGCGCGTGACCGCGTCGTCGCGCAGCGCCTGGCAGACGGCGGCCGCCGGCGTTCCCTGCGAGGCGGCCGCGACCAGGACGACGTCGGGCCGCCGCTCGCGCGCGATTTCGAGCGTCTGCTGGAGGCCGTCGGCTTCGAGGATCTCGGTCCGCGAGCCGATCGCCACGCTGACCACGGCACGGGCGCCGGCGTCCACGCCGGCCAGCAGCACGATCGCCCGCCGCCCGCCGGGACCGGTGACGCCGCTGAAGGAGTAGACCGACGACCCGGCGCCGCTCGACGGCGCGGGCCCGCTCGGGTTGGTCGGCGTGGACTCGGAGTCGCCACCGCTCGACGGCCGCCGCGTCGCCGACGACGACTCGGCGAGCGGGCCCGCGGCGTCGACCACCGCGCGCGCGGCCTCGATGAACTCGTCGCAGGTGGCGAAGCGCCGCTCGGGCGACTTGTCGAGCGCCTTGGCCATGACGGCGTCGAGGCCGGCGGGCAGGCCCTTGCGCTTGTCGGTCAGCTTGGGCGGCTCGTCGTGCAGGTGCGCGTAGAGCACGGCCATGTCGTTGTCGCGCACGAACGGCAGCTCGCCGGTCAGGCAGTGGAACAGCAGGCAGCCGAGCGCGTACACGTCGGCGCGGCCGTCGACGTAGCCGCCCTCGACCTGCTCCGGCGCGAGGTAGTGCGTCGTCCCCACCACCTCGCCGACCCGGGTGAGCCCGGCGACGCTGGTCGCGCGCTCCTTCGTGAGACCGAAGTCGGTGAGGTAGGCGTGGCGGCCGTCGACGAGCACGTTGGCCGGCTTGACGTCGCGGTGGATCAGGCCGGCGGCGTGCGCGGCGTCGAGCGCGCCGGCGATCTGGCGGCCGATGTCGAGCACGCGGTAGGGGCCGATGCGGCGCTCGTCGCGGAGGATCTGCGACAGGTCGCGCCCCGGCACGTACTGCATCGCGAGGTACAGCAGCCCGTCGACCTCGCCCGCGTCGTAGACCGTGACGATGTTCGGGTGCGTGAGGCCGGCGGCGATGCGCGCCTCGCGCAGGAAGCGCTCGCGGAAGTCCGGGTTCTCGGCCAGGTCCGGGACGATGATCTTCAGCGCGGCCTGCCGGCGCAGCGTCTGGTGCTCGGCCAGGTAGACCACGCCCATGCCGCCCCGCCCGATGCGGCGGTCGATCTCGTAGCCGGCGACGACGGTCCCCAGGCGGGGATCTGGCGGCTGGTCCGGCATCATGCTCAGTATGGAGCACGCCGCCGCCGGTCCGCCCCCCTCGCGCCTCGCGACCGATTCGGCGTCGGCCCTGGCCGGGGCGTGGGTGCTCATCGCCGGCCCCGACGCCGGAGCGGCCGCGCGCCTGCGCGGCCGCCTGTCGCTGGCGGGAGCCTCCGCCGTCGAGCTCGTCGAGGACGCCGAGGAGGCGATCGAGCGGGCGGTCAGCGCGAAGCCCGACGCGATCCTCGCCCTGACCGGCTTCGGCGCCACGCTGCGCGCGCGGCTGGACCCGCTCGGCGCCGGCGCCGGGCCCCCGATCGTCGCCGCCGACGACCTCCCGGGGCTGCCGGCGGGGCCCGTCGGCGACGACACGCTGCTCGACCGCCTCGCCCTCCTGCTCGAGCGCCACAAGCTCCGCACCCGCGTGCGGGAGCTCGAGTCGACGCTCGCCACGCACGCGATCTCCGCGCACCACGGCATCGACGCCGCGCGCCTGGACTCGCTGCGGCGGCTCGCGCTGGCCGCCGAGTACCGCGACGACAACACCTGGGAGCACACCCAGCGCGTCGGCGCGGTCGCGTCCCGTCTCGGGCGCCGTCTCGGGCTCTCCGACCTCGAGGTCGAGCTCATCCGCCACGGCGCGCCGCTGCACGACCTCGGCAAGATCGCCGTGCCCGACTCCATCCTGCTCAAGCCGGAGCGCCTGACTCCCGAGGAGTTCGAGGTCGTCAAGACCCACGCAGCGGTCGGGGCGAGCATCCTGTCCGATTCCGACTCGCCGCTGCTGCAGACGGCGGCGGCCATCGCCGGCTCCCACCACGAGCGCTGGGACGGCGCGGGCTACCCGGCGCGCCTGGCCGGCGAGGACATCCCGATCGCCGGCCGCCTGGTCGCGGTGGCGGACGTCTTCGACATCCTCGTCCACGAGCGCCCGTACAAGGAGCGGTGGGCGATCGAGGACGCGGCGTCGGAGATCGCGCGCAACGCCGGCACGCAGTTCGACCCGGACGTCGTGCAGGCGTTCGAGGACCTCGGCGGCTCGACCTGGCAGGCGCTGGCGAGCGAGATCTAGGCGCGCGCTCGCGCGGGCTGCGACCTTCGTCCGGCGGCGGCCGGCCGGCGTAAAGGAGCGGCGCGGCCGCGCCGACAACTGAAGGACAGATGCTCCGCCGCCTGATCCCCGCCGCCACGGGGGTTGCGCTCGTCCTCGCCGGGTGCGGCTCCTCTTCGCTCGACCAGATCCGTCCCGCCGCCCCGCGCGCCGAGGCGCCGCACGTGCGCGCCTTCGTTGGCGGCCACATCGCGCAGGAGCCGGCCGCCCCGCAGCTCGCCCGCGCCGCCAGCGCCTGCGCCGACGGCGACCTGATACCCGACGCCGAGAACCTCGCCGCGGTCGCCGCCGCGACGCTGTGCCGGCTCAACGGCGAGCGCGCGAACCACGGGCTGCCGGCGCTGACCGAGAACGCGCGGCTCGCCGAGGCGGCGCTCGCGCACTCGCAGGACATGGTCGCGCGGCGCTACTTCGAGCACGTCTCGCTCGAGGGGATCGACGCGACCGCGCGCATCCGCGCGACGGGGTACGCCGACTCGGTCGCCGACTGGTTCGTCGGCGAGAACCTCGCCTGGGGCAGCGGCTCGAGGGCCACGCCGCGGGAGATCGTCATCGCGTGGATGAACTCGGCCGGCCACCGCGACAACATCCTGCGTCCGCAGTTCCGCGAGATCGGCTTCGGGATCGTGCTCGGCAACCCGCGCACGGGCGACGGCGGCGCGACCTACACCACGACGTTCGGCGCCGTGGTCGGCTCCGGCAGCGCGACGTCGAGCGAGGCCGCGGCCCGCCGCCGTGCCGCCGCCCGCCGCCGTGCCGCCCGGCGCCGCGCCGCCGCCCGCCGCCGCGCCCGGGCCCGGGCCCGGGCCCGCGCGCAGGGCGCCCGCACCGCGGCGCCGCGCGAGCGGACCCTCCTCGGCATCGTCGTCAGCCCGTAGCGGCCCCGCCGCGCGGGCGGCGCGCCACCCCCAGGGCAAGGAGCCCGGCGGCGAGACCCAGCGCGCCGACCGTCAGCGCGGCGACGGCGAGGCCGTTCCCGTCGTCGCCGCCGGTCGCGGCGGCCGGCGGCCGCTCCACGGGCGCCGTGCCCGCGGCCGGTGCCGTCGCGCCGTGCCCCGCCGCCGCGGTCAGCGTCACCTGCGGCGCCGGCTCGTCGGAGTCGGGCGACCCGATCCAGCGCACGACCTCGCCGCTCGAGTAGGTCTGCAGCGCCCTGAAGGTCAGCTTGGTCCCGGCGTCGCCGTCCGGCATCCGGACCGACAGCGGGAAGTCCATGAACTGCCCCGGCGCGATCCGGCCGCCGGAGATCGTCACGCGCGCGACCTGCTCCTCGTAGCGCTCCCCCTCGATCTCGATCGGGCGGTCGGCCTTCTCGCGCGTGAGCCTGACCTTCCACCCGGGCACGGGCTGGTAGCTGGCGAACACGAAGCCGTCGGGCAGCTGCACGTCGACCTTGGTGGTCGACGCGTCGTCGCGCTCGTTGGGCACGCGGACGTTGATCACGGTGAAGCCGCCGGCCGGCAGCTCGCGCGGCTGGATCGTCACGTGCGCCTGGGCCGCCGCCGGCAGCGCCAGCACGGTGGCCGCCGCGGCGGCCAGGATCGTCTTGGTGGTCATGGGTGTGCTCTCTCCTGTTGGTTGGTGTTGTGGTCAGTCGGATCCGTCGATCGGCACGGTGAGCCGCGCCTCGTGCTGGTCGAACTCCGAGACGCGGGCCGTCACGGTCAGCCGCCAGTCGCCGTCGGCGACGAACGCCGCGCCCTCGGCCGTGTAGTGGCCGGGACCCGCCCTCGCGAGCTCGATCGGGAGCGCCTCGACGTCGGCCTCGGGCAGCGCGGCGCGGGCGCGGACCTCGAGCGCCTCGTCCCACTGGGCGCCGGTCCGGCGGTCGAACAGGTACAGGTGGACCGCGTTCGGCCCGACCTGCGCCGGGTCCACCGTGATCTCCAGGCGCGCCGGCCCCAGCGGCGCGCTCGTCGCGAACGGCCCGGCGGCGACGGACTCCGCCGGGGGATAGGTGGCGAGCGCACCCGTGACGCCGAGGACGATCACGCCGAGCGCCAGCTCCGCGCGCAGCGTGCGCCGCAGCAGCACGCCCGCGCGGCCCGGTGCCGTCGCGCCGGCCGCCGCCCGCCGCAGCGCCGGCAGCAGCCGGTTGCGGTTGACGAAGCCGAGGCCGACCAGCAGCGCGAACAGCGCGAGCTTGATCAGCAGTGCGCGCCCGTAGGCGGTGTCCAGCAGCTGCCCGGGCGCGTCGACGGCCGCCAGCGACTGCGCGATGCCGGACGCGAGGATGAGGGCGAAGGCCGCGCCGGCGACGGTCGAGAAGCGCGCGACGGCGCCGGCCAGCAGCCGCGTGCGGTCGGCCTCGCCGAGCTCGCGCGTCGCGCCGCGCAGCGCGAGCACGAGCACGCCGATCCCGCCGATCCAGGCGCTGACGGCGGCCACGTGGACGAGGTTGGCCGGCAGCATCAGCCAGCGCGGCTCCTGCGTCCCGGCGTGGCCTCCGAGCGCGGGCAGCAGCGCCAGCGCCGCGACGGGAACCGCCGCCACCGCCGGCGCCGCGAGCGCGAGCACCAGCACGGCGACCCAGGCCGCGGCGCCGAGACCCCAGACCACCCCGAACCGGGTGCCCAGGACGTCGCGGATCACGTCGACGTCGAGTGCCGCGAAGAACGACGTGCCCGCGCCCGTGGCGCCCTGCAGCACGATCCCCGCCGCGCCGCTCAGCACGCCGGCGCCGGCGGCGACCACGAGCAGGCGCCGCAGCCGGCCGGCGAACGCCGTGGCGGCGGCGTCCCACCCCGGCTCGCCCGAGCGTGCGTCGCGCAGCGCGCCGCGCCAGCACAGCGCCCAGAACAGCAGCGCCCCCAGCGCGAGCGCGATCGCGCCGAACTGCACCGCGCGCGCGGCGGACAGCGCCGTCGTGGTGACCGGTCCCGACTGCGTTCCCTCGAGCAGCTCCTCGACCGATCGCGCGCCCGCGCCGGCCTCGCCGACGGCGAAGACGACGCCGCCCGAGACGGGATGCGAGTCCGCCGAGATGACGCGGTAGGTCAGGGTGTAACCGCCGTCGCCGAGCCCGGGCCGCAGCCGGACGGCGATCTCGGCGCCGCGCCCGCCCGGGTGGAACGGCTCGCCCGCCTGGACCTCCCGGCCCGCGGCGTCGAAGACGCGGATCGCGCCGAAGCGCGCCTCCACCGGCTCCGTGAAGCGCAGGCGCACCTCGCCCGGCGGCGCGTCGAGCGCGGCGCCGCGCTCGGGCACCGTCGACTGGAGCACCGCGTGCGCGCTCGCGGCGGCAGGCGCCGCCGCCAGCAGCGCCACCGCCGCCACGAGCGCCCGCAGTGCGCTCACCACGCCTCGCGCCCGGCCGGCGGGCTCGCGCGGCGGCGCCGGACCGCGATCACCAGCAGCACGAGCCCGAGGACGATCACGCCGCCCGCGACCAGGGCCGCGGCCGGCGGGCCGCCGCCGGGGCGCGGCGTCCAGAAGAGCGTCCCGGCGATGGCCCCCTTCGCGCCGCCGACCTCGATCGGGACCGTCCAGTCGTAGATCTTGGTCCGCACGCCGGGGTCGGTCACCTGCGGCGGCCGGTTGCGGCCCATCCAGTGCATGCGGTGGTCGTGCCACTGGAAGCGCCCCGTGCCGTCGAGGCGCCGCCACTTCGGCGGCGCGCCCTTCGTGACGCCCGGCGGTGGCTTCGTCGTGCCGAAGCGGTCCTGGTTGAGGTAGTGCGCGCGCGAGTTCGTGTTGACCTCGACCGTGCCGTCGGCGAGCACGCGCGCGTATGGCTCGCCGTCGTAGCCCTCGATCACGACGTCCTCGCCGCTGCGGTTGTGCAGCAGCAGCGCGTCGGAGCGGTTGAGCACGGTCACGGTGATCCCGTCCGGCGGACGGATCGACCGGACTTCGGTCAGGTAGTTCGGGTCGGCCTTGTGCGCCGCCGCCGCCGCCGGCAGCGCCAGCGCGGCGGCCGCCAGCGCGGCCGCGGTCTCCATTCGGTTCATGTGCCCTCCTCGGGCGGTCGTCTCGGTGCGTGCGTCAGCGCGCGCGGACGCCCGGCGCCGGGGAGGGCGGGGCGGTGGCTAGGCGCGCGCGGCGGCGGCGGCCGGCGGGCCGCGGCGGCACTGCGGCGACCGCTCGAGCAGCGACGCGAGCGCCAGCTCGCGGCCGGCGGGCCGGGGGGCGCGCGGCGCGCGCCGCGGCCGAGGTCGCAGCGCGAGGCGCGCCTCGACGATGCGGTCCTCGGCGACGTAGTGGCCCGAGAGCAGCAGCGAGACGATCAGGAACAGCGGCGTCAGGTGCAGCACGAGCTGCGCATCGCCGATGAGCGCCTGGAGCACCAGGCACCCGAGCGCCATCCCGGTGAGGACGGTCAGAAATCGACGCTGCCGCGGATCCACGTCGGCGTGCACGCTAGGCGGTCACGCGAGTTGCCGCAACCCCGGGCGCTTGCGACAATCGGCACTCGCAGCCGTCGTAGGACTCGAAGAAGGGGAGAGTCATGCCGGAGCAGCAGCCCGCACGCATCCTCGTCGTCGCCCACCGCACCGCGGCGACGCCGGCCCTCATCGAGGCCGTCCGCGACCGAGCGGCCGACGGCCCCGCCCGGTTCACGCTGCTGGTGCCCAATCCCGCGCACGGCCTGCACCGCGTGGTCGACCCGGAGGACGTGTCGACCGACGAGGCGCAGCAGACGCTCGAGCTCGCGATCCCGCTGCTGGAGGAGGCCGCGGGCTCGCCGGTCGAGGGGATGACCGGGGTGCCGGACCCGCTCGACGCCATCCAGGACGCGGTCAACCTGCACGGCTTCGACGAGATCATCATCTCGACGCTGCCCAAGCGGGTCTCGCGCTGGCTGCGGGTCGACCTGCCGCACAAGGTGGCCGGGCTGGGGCTGCCGGTCACGCTCGTCACGGCCAAGGGCCGCGAGAGCATCCCCGCGCACGCGGCGTGAGGCCGGTCGCGCGCCGCCCTACGCTCAGGGCGTGTCGCGCTTCCTGGTGATCATGCAGATCCTGATCGTCATCTTCGTGCTGGCGGGGATGGTCATCGCGCTGGTGAAGCTGTGACCGTATGATCGCCGCGCCATGATCTCCTCCATCGTCGTCGGAACCGACGGTTCCGACACCGCGCGCAAGGCGGTCCAGGAGGCCGCCACCCTCGCCGCCCGGCTCGGCGCCGTCCTCGACATCGTCTCGGCCTACGAGCCGGTCTCGCGCCAGCGCCTGCGCGAGGAGGCCCGGCAGGTCCCGGACGACCTGCAGTGGATGGTCAACCCGCGCGAGGACGTCGACGCGAAGCTGCGCGAGGCCAAGGAGCTGGCCGAGGAGGTCGGGGTCGCCGAGGTCGGCGTGTACCCGCGCGAGGGCGACCCGGCCGACGCCATCCTCGACGTCGCCGAGGAGCGCAAGTCCGACCTGATCGTGGTCGGCAACCGCGGCATGACCGGCGCCAAGCGCTTCCTGCTCGGCTCGGTGCCGAACAAGGTCTCGCACCACGCGCCCTGCTCGGTGCTGATCGTCCGGACGACCTAGGCCGGCGGCAGCGCCGCGCCCGACGGCGTCGTGGCGCGGGCGGCGTTCACGCGGCCGGCGCCGTAGCGCGGGTCGGGCCCCGGCTTGCCGAGGTCGTCCGCCGTCTGCTTGAGGTGGCGCTCGAGCTGCGCGGGCGTCGGCCGGCGGCCCAGGAGCCCCGAGGCGATCACGAGCGCCGCCGTCGCCGACACGTGCGGCGCGGCCATCGACGTGCCCATGTAGCCGCGCGGCAGGCCGAACTTGCGCATCGAGCCGGCGAACGTCATCTGCACGATGTCGCGGCCCGGCGGGTCGTCCGGCCGGCAGTTCGGGTCGTCGGCGACGATCGCGTCGGCGCCGCCGCCGGGAGCGCTGAGGTCGAGCTTGGCGCCCGTGTTGGAGTAGTCGGCCTGGCAGCTGTGCTCGGTCACCGCGCCCACCGACACCACCCGGCTCGCGCGCGCCGGGTAGGCGACGGCGTGGTTGGCGGCGTTGCCGGACGCCCCGATGACGAGCACGTTGCGCCGCTGGGCGTAGCGCAGCGCGCTCAGGATGTCGGGGATCTGGCTGCGGGTCACCGTCGAGGAGAACTCGAAGGACAGGTTGATGATGTGCGCGCCCCGCTTGGCCGCGAAGCGGATGCCGGCGGCGATGGCGACGCTGTCGCCCTCGCCCAGGCGGTCGAGCACGCGGACCGGCAGGATCTGCGCGCCGTAGGCGATGCCGGTCAGGCCGATCCCGTTGTTGACCGACTCCGCGATCGTCGACGCCACGTGCGTGCCGTGCCCGTTGTGGTCGAGCGCGTACGGGTCGTTGTCGACGAAGTCGTAGCCGCGGCGGATGCGCCGCGTCAGGTCCGGCGAGCGGCGGAAGCGCTTGCCGAAGTCGCGGTAGGCGACGCCCGTGTCGAGCACCGCCACCATCACGCCCGACCCGCCGGGGCGTCCCGCCGCGATCAGGTTGTCCCAGGCGTCCGGCGCGTTGATGCCGGTGTTCGGCATGAAGTTCCACTGGATCTGCTGCCAGCCGCCGACCGGGCCGTCGGGCGTCCCGGGGTCGTTCGGGATGTACGCCGACGCGCGCGCGACGTAGTTCGGCGTGGCGGACAGGACGCCCGGCCGCTGCCGCAACTCGCGCACCTTCTCCATCACCGACGAGCCGTCGCGGATCTTCAGCACCCGCGTGCGCGGGATCACGTCGCGCCGCGCGGCCATCGTCGCCGTCGAGCGCTGCACCCGGGCGCGGTCGGAGCGCTCGAGGCCCGGCGCGTAGCGCACCACGACCTGGCCCGGCCGGTAGTCGGCGGCGGGGGCGGCGGCAGGGACGGCGGCCAGCGCGCCGGCGAGGGCGGCGGTGGCGAGGACGGCGCGGGAGCGGACGGGCATCGGGAGCTGGACTTCGGCCGGCGCACCCCACGGCGGGGCCCGGCTCACGTACAACATGTCCGGACCCACGAAGTTGCCCGGTCCTGACAACAACGTGAAGATAGACATCTGCCGCCGCCCTCTACGCCACTTGGCGCCATGAACGACGACGAGCGCTGGATGGCGGCCGCCATCGACGAGGCGCGGCTCGCCCTCGACCACGACGACGTGCCGGTCGGCGCCCTCGTCGTCCACGACGGACGCGTCGTCGGCGCCGGCCACAACGAGCGCGAGCGGCGCGGCGACCCGACCGCGCACGCCGAGATCATCGCCCTGCAGGCCGCGGCGGCCGAGCTCGGATCGTGGCGGCTGCTGGACAGCACGCTCTACGTGACGCTCGAGCCGTGCGCGATGTGCGCCGGCGCCATCGTCCTCGCGCGCGTGCCGCGCGTCGTCTACGGGACGGTCGACCCGAAGGCGGGCGCCGCCGGCTCCGTCCTCGACGTCCTGGCCGAGCCGCGGCTCAACCACCGCCCGGTGGTCGAGTCGGGCCCGCTCGCCGACGAGTGCGCCGCGCTCCTGCGCGCGTTCTTCGCCGCCCGCCGCTAACCGCCGGCCCGGCGGGCGCCGATAATCGCGGCCATGGAGGACATGAACGCGCTGGCGCTGGTCTTCTTCGGGATGGTCGCCTGCTTCGTCGCCTTCGTCGGCGGGCTCTTCACCGCGCGCGCTCGGGGCGTGGATCCCCGCTCGTCCGTAGTCATCGGCGGGGCCGCGGCCTGCGTCATGGCCGGCTTCTTCGTGGTGATCGGCAATGGCGGCTGGGCGATCCTCGGCATCGCCCTGATGTGGCTGGTGGCGGTGCGCTGGATGGCCCGAGCCGACCGCCACCGCGCCCGCCTGATCGCCCTCGCGCTCGGCGTCGTGACGCTGATCGTGCTGGCTCCGGGCTGATCCGGCGCCACGGGCCTCCGCTAGCCTGTCCCGGCCCGCGCTCCCTGGAGCGCGCACCGCGGAGGGGTGCCGGAGTGGTTGAACGGGGCGGTCTCGAAAACCGTTGTAGGGGTAACCCCCCTACCGAGGGTTCGAATCCCTCCCCCTCCGCTCAATTCCCGGGTTTCGCTCTGCTGCTGCCGTTCGGGCCTCCTCAGCGGGGAGCGTCAGCGGGCTGCCGCCGCGGGGCCATCCAGCGGTCGATCAGGTCGGTGACGAGCTCGCGCGCGACGTCGTTCGTGATCCCTTGCCGGCGCAGGGCCTGCCACGCGTCGAAGAGGTCAGGCCGACCGCAGCCCAGGGCGCGGTGCGCCCCGGGCCTGCTCCGGTCGGAACGAGCGTCGAGCGGTGATCAGCGCAGCCGGGCGGCCCCGCGTGCGCGACGGACGTTGCCCAGCTCGTCGCGCCCGGTGACCACGACGCTGAACCTCGCGCCGCGCGCGCGCTTCAGCTTGCGCGCCATGTCGCGCGAGAACCGGACCCTGATGGCCTTGCGCCCGGAGCTCTTGATGGCGCGCGTGCGCGCCACCGGGCCCCGGATCCGCAGCCGCTTGGCCGTGCGCTTGTCGACCCTCACCTGCGCGGTGAACCGGCACGCGCGCGAGCAGACGACGGTGGCCGCCAGCCCCCGCTTGAGCGAGTCCGCCAGCCGCGCCCGCTTGACGCGGACGCGCAGCTTCAGCGCGTCCGCGGTGCCCATCGCCCGCTTGCAGGCGGCGCCGAGGGCCTTGACCTGCCCGCGCTCGACCTCGACCTTGCGCTCCGCGAGCACCGTGCCGTCGGGGCGCTCGCAGGTGAGCGTCCACGCCTCGGTCGTCGCCTTGGTGACCTCCTCGGTGCCCGGCTGATCGCCGAAGACCTGGACCTTGCCGTCGTAGGGCGAGATGGCGGAGTAGTTCTCGATCTCGAGGATGTACTTGCCGGGCGCCGGGAAGCCGTAGGAGATCGTCTCGTTGGCGTCCGGGCCCGCGCTGGAGGCGACCTGGTTGTTCGCGTTGACCTCGCCGTAGTACAGGTACATGTCGTAGTCGGGGCCGGCGCCGCTCATCTGCGCGCGGACCTGGCGCGCCGCGTCCGGCTTGACCTCGAACTCGATGTGGCGCGGCACCCCGGGCGCGACCGGGACCGAGCTCGAGAAGTCCTCCTCGAAGGCCGGCTGCTCCGCCACGCCGCTGAACTTGCGGTCCTTGCGCACGTACGGCCGGGTCGAGGGGTTCACGTGCCACCTGAACTTGCCGTCGTCGCCGACCTCGAGGGTCGTGTCGAGGACGTCCTTGAACTCCACCGGGCGCTCGGTCTCGCCGGACGCGCTCTTGATGATCGGCGAGGTCTGGCTGATGAACTCCTTGTGGAGCCGCAGGACGGTGCCGGCGGGCGCGGTGCCCTCGAGCACCGAGTGGTTGGCGGCGTCGGCGGTGTGCTCCTGCGCGACGAAATACGCCTCGCGGTTGCCCTTGCCCTGGTACTCGCCGGCGCCCTCGTACTCGCTGACGACCTCCTCGAACGGCGGGTGGAACTCGTCGGGCCCGATCTCGAAGGTGAAGCCGAACCCGCCGGTGGCCTGGTAGCTCCAGTCCTCGGTCGTGCCGGTCGTGTCGTAGAGCTGGTAGCCGTACTGCGACGAGTAGCCGTTGTTGGAGGCCATCTTGTCGCCGAGGGCCTTGTAGATCGGCTCGTCGGGCGTGCTGCCCTCGTTGCGGATGCCCGGCGGGCGCAGGATCAGGTTGGAGAACGTGTGGTTGGTGATCATCGTCACCACCTGGTGCGCGGACATGAGCTTGCGGCCGTTGTCGACCTCGGGCTCGGAGAACGGCTCCTCGCCGCGGTAGGTGTCGACCGTCGGATCGAGCGACGCGCCGGGGCCGCCCCAGAAGCCGCCGTAGTTGCGGTTGGGGTCGACACCCAGGTTCCGGCTGCCACGCGACGCGCACTCCCCCTCCGCGGGGAGCCGCCCGTCGGCGGTGCGGCAGTTGCGGCGCTTGTAGGCGAAGCCCACGTACGGGTCGGCGATCAGCACCGCCATGTACGTCGGATCGGGCAGCGGCAGCTGCTCGTCGATCTCGGGCGGGAGGTCGATCATCGCGGCCGCGTTGCCGAGGTTCACCGGCGCCTCCCGGGACAGGTTGAAGCCGTCGGGGTTGACGATCGGCACGACGATCGTGCGCGTCGCGTTGACGAGCTTCGTGACGCGGTCGCTCTTGCCGTAGCCCGTGGCCAGCTCGTACGCCCACTCCATCGGGTGCTCGCCGGCCGGCCACTCGCGCGCGTGGTGGACACCGAACTGCACGAAGACGGGGCGGCCGTCCTTGACGTTGACGTTCTGCGCGATCTCGACGCCGACGACGTCTCGACCCTCGAGGCTCTTGTGCGGGAGCGTGATCAGCTTGACGAGGCCCGGGTGCTTCTCGGCGAGCCGCTTGAGCTCGGCCTCGTAGTCGGCCAGGCGGCGGTACTCGTCGCGCCCCGACGGAAGGCCGCTGCGCTTCGTCCGCTTGGCGTAGTCGAGGTCGAGCGTCGCCCGCTCGCGCTCGCGAGCGACCAGGTCGCCGGCCTCGACCTTCCAGGTGAATCCGGCGGCGCGCAGCTTCTCGATCTCGGCGTCGCTGGTGACGAGCACGTCGAGCGTGTCGGACGTGTGCGAGTGCGTGTCGTCGAAGCCGAGCGCCATCAGCCGGTTGCGGTCGGCCGCCGTCGGCGTGTCGACCGCGAGGATCTGCGCCTTCGCCGTGGACGCGGAGGCCGGCAGCGCGTGGCTGGAGAGGGTCACGGTCGCCGCCGACCGCCCGCCGCGCACGAGGCACGCCTGGACCGTCAGCTGCTCGCCCTTCGCCACGAAGCCGGAGGCGACCTCGCGCGACGTCGGCCCCGCCGCCGCGGCGACGCCGCGGCCGCCGCCGCCGAACACCGCGACGTCCCAGTCGCCGCCGCGCCCGCCGGACAGGCGCGCGACCAGCAGCCCGGTGTCGGCGGAGGTCGCGCGGAAGTGCTTGACGTTCTGCGAGGGCGACAGCAGGCGCGCGTGGCAGGTGCGCAGACGCGCGGAGTCAGCGGACGCGGCGGCGCGCAGCAGCGGCGCCGCGTCGGCCGCGGGCGCGGGCGCGGCGACGGCCACCAGGCACAGCGAGGCCGGCAGGAGCCGGCGAAGGCGAGACACGAGCGAGTCCTTTCCTGGAGCTGATTCAGCAGCCTCAACGCAGCGGCGGCCCGAACCATTCGCACGACTTCCGGTCCGACGGCGCCGAGGAGAGGGTTGGCGAGTGGCACTACGTGATCGCGCGCGCCCGAGCCGCGCTGGCAAGATGGGCCCATTACCATCCGCGTCCTGATCAGCGACGATCAGCCGCTGGTCCGCAGCGGCTTTCGCAACGTGCTGGCCGATGTCCGGGACATCGAGGTCGTCGGCGAGGCGATCGACGGGCTCGACGCGGTGGGGAAGGTCGAGCGCCTCCGTCCGGACCTGGTGGTGATGGACATCAAGATGCCGCGGCTGGACGGGATCGAGGCGACGCGCAGGATCGTGGACAGCGCGGGGCCGGAGGTGCGCGTCGTCATCCTCACGACGTTCGGATCCGAGGAGTACGTGTTCGAGGCCCTGCGGGCCGGAGCGAGCGGGTTCATGCTCAAGGATGCGTCGCCGGAGGAGCTCGTCGCCGCGATCAGGACGGTCGCGGCCGGTGACTCCCTGCTCGCGCCGGCGGTCACCCGCCTGATGGTCGAGCAGTTCGTCCGCCG
>DATLGB010000027.1:0-17254 GCA_035540675.1 Solirubrobacteraceae bacterium
CCCCTACTCCTCCTCGCCGTCGTCCTCGTAGAGCGACTCGCGCGCCAGCTCGCGCCCCGAGCGGTCCCAGAGCAGGACCTCGAGGTA
The DNA here is from genome assembly GCA_035540675.1 of Solirubrobacteraceae bacterium. GTDB lineage: Bacteria > Actinomycetota > Thermoleophilia > Solirubrobacterales > Solirubrobacteraceae > DATLGB01. Next base: position 88 of record DATLGB010000027.1, read on the forward strand.
GTCGGACTTGTAGGCGTCCGGCGCGATCAGGGTGAAGCGGTCCTGCACGACCGGGCACTGGTCGACGACGAGGCCGCCGAGCTCGGCGGTGACGGCCACGCCGCCGCCGGCCAGCGCCGTGCCCCAGACGAGGGTCATCGCCGCCACGCGGCCGTGCTCGCCGCGCCAGCCGCCGATCACCTCGTCGCACAGGTCCAGGCGCCACTCGGGGTGGCGGTCGGCCGTCTCGTCGGTGTAGTCGGCGGTCGCGGCGAAGTGCGCGGGCTCGCGGTGGTCGGGGGCGTCCGCGTCGGGGTCGGCCGGCACGAACGAGACGTGGCCGAAGACGTCGAGCCCGGTCGAGGTGCGGGCGGTGACGGGGACGTAGGTGCGGCCCGCCAGCGTCCGGTCCGGATGGAAGCGCAGCTCGCCGACGTCGCCGAGCTCGACCTCGTCCTCGGGGTCGGGCTCGATGCGCAGGCAGGCGGCGAGGAACTCGGCCTGGAGGGTCTGCGCCCAGCGGCCGGTCGGGAGGGCCTCCTGCGGCGGCTCGGCGGCGAAGCGGCAGATCATGCGGGGCTCGGGCGGCATCGGCCGCGAGCCTACAGCTCGATCATGATCGTCACGGGGCCGTCGTTGACCAGCTCGACCTCCATGTGCGCGCCGAACACGCCGCGCGCCGCGCCGAGGCGCTCGCAGAAGCGCTCGTACAGCGGCTCGGCGACCTCCGGGCGCGCGGCGGCGACGTAGGACGGGCGGTTGCCCTTGCGGGCATCGCCGTAGAGCGTGAACTGCGAGATGCACAGCACGTCACGGCCTCCCAGCGGCTCGTTCATGCGGCCCTCGGCATCCGGGAACACGCGCAGCGCGCGCACCTTGTCGGCCAGCCGGTCGCCCGCCGCCTCCGTGTCGTCGTGCGCGACGCCGAGCAGGACGAGCAGCCCGGGGCCGATCGACGCCACGACGGCGCCCTCGACGCTCACCGAGGCGCGCGTGACGCGCTGGACGAGGGCCCGCATCAGGCGAGCATCGTGACGGCCAGCCCGGTCACCACGACGATGCCGGTGCCCCACGCGATCGCGCCCGCCGCCAGGCCGACGTCGAGGCCGTACTCGTGCGCCACCAGCAGGCCGTTGAGGCCCGCCGGCATCGCGGCGAGCAGCAGGTACGGCGCCGGGAGGTCGATCAGCGGCGCCGCGAGCGCCAGCAGCAGCAGCGGCGCGACGACCAGCCGGAGCGCGAGCGCCACGCCGATCGCGCGCGTCAGCGGCGGCGGCACGCGCAGCTGCCCTTCCTCCGCCTCCTCGGCCAGGGTGACGCCGACGGCGAAGAAGCCGAGCGGCAGCAGCGCGAAGACGAGCACCCGCGACGCGTCGACCAGCACGTCGGGGGCCAGCGCGTCCGGCGCCAGCAGGGCGGCGACGGCGGCGACCAGCGGCGGGTTGCGCACGAAGAACGCCCGCACGCGGTCGCGCACGGTCTCGCCCGCCCGGGTGCCGAACGCGGCGCCGACGCCGAACACGCCCAGCAGCAGCGTCGGCGTCCCCACCAGGACGTCGTAGGCGACGGCCTCGTCGAGCGAGTCGGTGCCGAGCGCCGCGGCGCACAGCGGCAGGCCGAGGTAGCCCGTGTTGGGGTGCAGCGACGCGTTGACGAGCGTCCCCGCCTGCGGGCGGTCGAGCCGCAGGACGCGCGCCGCGATCGCGTACGCCAGCAGCCCGGTCGCGACCACGGCGACCCACGCCAGCGCGATCCCGATGCCGACGTCGGCGCTGAGCTCGAGCCGCGCGAGGTTGAAGAACACCACGGGCGGGACGAGCACGTAGAGCATGAGCCGCATGAGGCGCCGCGCGGCGTCCCCGGCCCGCGGCCCGAGCCGCCGCTCGGTGCCGACGCCGGCGGCGACCGCCAGCGCGATGGTGAGGGCGATCCAGGGAATCGCCTAGGTGTCGCGCAGCTCGGCGGCGGCCTGCTCGGGCGCGACGATGTTGAGGTTCAGCCCGGCGCCGAGCTCGAGGCCGGCCAGGTGGGTCAGCCGCGGCAGGATGTCGATCCGCCAGCAGAACTGCTCGGCGCCGCCGGGCGCCGTCCGCACCCACAGGTTCAGCGGCGGCGGCGTCCCGAAGCGCCGCGCCAGCCGGTTGAGCGCGTCGTGCAGCAGCGCCGCCCCCGCCGGCCCGTCGTCCTCGAAGCGGGCGCGGGGGCGCCGCGGGGCGAGCATGAGCTGGAAGGGGACGCGCGACGCGTACGGCGCCAGCAGGACCGCCTCGTCGTCGAACGCCACGACGCGGACGCGCTGGCGCACCTCCTCCTGGACGAGGTCGCCGAGCAGGTTGCCGCCCATCGTGCGCGTCGCGTAGGCGCCGAAGCGCTCCCGCTCGCGGGCGATCGCCGCCGGGACGAAGCCGAGCGCGTAGACCTGCGCGTGGGTGTGCGGCAGCGAGGCGCCGCCCTCGCGCCGCTCGTTGACGATCACGTGCACGTAGGACGCGCTCGCGTGCGCGCGCATGCGCGCACGCCAGGCGTCGATCGCCAGCGCCACCTGCTCGACCGGGAGCTGTCCCAGCGACACCACCGGCTGCGGCGCGTTGACGACGACCTCGTGCGCGCCCTCCGCCGGCAGCGCCGTGAACAGGTCGGGGTTGGCGTGGCGCTCGGGCTCGGCCGCGCCGCCGTCCAGCGCCGGGTAGAGGTTCGGCACCACGCGCACGAGCCAGCCGGGGCCGTCGGCCGCGCCGCCGCCCGGCCGCACGGCGTGGACCTCGGGGGGCGTGCGGTCCTCGTGGCCCTCGAGGAACGGGTCTCGGTCGGGGTCGATCGGCGCCGGGGGCTCCACCGCCAGCCCGCCGCCGGGCCGCGTCGCGCGGTCGCCGGCGATGATCGACCGCAGGCCCGTCAGCGGGTCGACGCGGATCTCAGGCACCGGCGCCGAGGTAGCGGTCGATGTCCGCCTCGAGCTCGCGGTCGCTCGTGTACTCGCCCTGGTGGACGAACGCCTCGCGGCCGCGCTCGTCGATGAACAGCGTGATGGGGTAGTTCTTCGGGATCCCGAGATCGCGCGCGATCTTCTCGTCCCGATCGACGTACGACGGGTACGGCACGGGGTAGTCGCGCAGGAACGCCTGCGCCTCGTCGCGCGGATCGTGGCCGTCGATGCCGAGGAACGCGACCTCGCCACCGCGCTTGGCGCTGACGCGCTGGAAGACCGGGAACTCCGTCCGGCACGGGCCGCACCACGAGCCCCACTTGTTGATGACGACCGGGTGGCCCCGCAGCTCCTTCAGGCGGGCGCGCACCGCCGGCACGCCCCCGTCGAGCAGCTGGGCCGACTGGCCGTGCAGGGCGGCGAGCGGCGCGGGCGCACCTCGCAGTGAGTCGAGCGCGGCCGTCAGGTCGAAGCGCGGCTGGCGCTCGGCCGGGATGCTCTTGCCGCCGGCCTGCGAGAGCCCGATCGCCACCACGCCCAGGACGGCGACGGCGAGGAGGATCCAGGCGGCGCGACGCACGGCCGACAGCCTAGACGGCGAGGTCGGCCGCACGATCTGCTTCAATGGACCGTGCTCGAAGGCCGCCGGGCGGGGCCGCACGTCCTGGTTGACACGGGACACAGCCCTCCTCGAAGCGCGCGAGCCCGGGCGTCGCGACGGACATTCGCCTCCGCGACGTTCCCTCATTCGTTCGATTCACGAGCCAGCAGTGGCCGATTCCACAGCAGTGGCCGACACGGCCACGTTCCTTCCGTCGCGAGGCGACCTGAAGCGGGTGCAGACGCTCACCCGCGAACCCTTCGTGCTCGAAGGCGAGGAGCTCGCGCGCGCGCTCGGCGCCGGGTCGCCGCGCCGCGCGGCGTTCGACGCCGCGCTGGCCGAGCTCGAGGCCGGGGCCCGCGTGCCGTCGGTCGAGTGGCGCCGCACGTATTCGCTGCTGCTCGGCCTCGAGCGCCTGCTCGGCACCGACGAGCCGGCGCTCGCCGACGGGACCACGCTCAACGCCCACCAGGTCGACGCCCTCTCCGGCACCCTGACCGCGCTCCTGGCCGAGGCGCAGCGCCACGGCAACGGCAACGGCGTCGCGCTGCCGGAGCCGCCCGCGGAGCTCGCCTCGCCCGCGATCCCCGGCGAGGAGGAGCTCGAGGAGGACGAGCCCGAGGAGGAGCCGCAGGACTGGGCGGAGGAGCCCACGGCGGTGGACGAGGACGTCCAGCTGGCCGAGCAGCCCGAGGACCCGAACGCCGGCAAGCGCTTCTGGTTCGAGCACGCCACGGGCGCCGGCAAGACCGTCGCCGCGCTGGGCTTCGTCGAGGCGTCGCGAACCGGCGGCGTGCTGATCCTCACCCACCGGCGCAACCTGGTCGACCAGTTCATCGGCGAGCTGACCGACCGCGGCTACCGCGACCGCATCCACGGCCCGCTGCTGCGCGGCCAGGACGCGGCCAACGGCCCGGTGACCGTCGAGACCTACCAGTGGTTCGTGCGCAACGCCGGCAACGTCTCCGACGCCTACACGATCGTCATCTGCGACGAGGCGCACACGGCGCTGGGCGAGAAGACCTCCGGCGCCATCCGCAACTGGGCGGGCCCGATCTTCATCGGCATGACGGCGACCGGCGCCCTGATCGCCCGCCACGTCACCGACCTGTTCCCGACGCAGACGTCGCGCTTCGACCTCGCGCAGGCCGCGCGCCGCGGTGTGATCTCGCCGCTGCGCTGCGTGCGCATCCCGCCCGGTCCCGGCGTGCGCACGATCGCCAAGGTGCCGCTGCGCAAGGGCGAGGTCGACATGGAGTTCGACCAGGAGATGCTGGCCGAGCTGCTCGACCAGCTGCCGTTCAACCTGGCGATCGCCGACCTCTACAAGACGCGCTTCAACGGCGTCCCCGGGGTGGTCTACGCCGCCGGCGTCCGCCACGCCTACCACGTCGCCGAGGCGTTCCGCGAGCTGGGCATGAAGGCGCAGGGCGTCTCGGGCGAGACGCCGAAGCGCGAGCTGGCCGAGATCCTCGCCGCCTACGAGCGCGGCGAGGTGGACGTCCTGGTCAACGCCCAGCTGCTGGCCGAGGGCTGGAACTCCCCGCGGGCGACGGTCTGCATGCACCTCGCGCCGACCGCGTCCAAGCGCATCTACCAGCAGCGCGTCGGCCGCGTCACGCGCCGGCATCCGGGCAAGGAGGCCGGCATCGTCGTCGACTTCGTGCACCCGGCCACCAAGCACGACGACCCGGTGGTGACGCTGCACTCGCTGCTCGACCGCGACGTCTACCGCGGCGGCGCGATCGTCGTCGGCCCCGTCCGCCGCGGCCGCGGCCGGCGCCTGCGCGTCGAGCGCCGGGTGCTGCCGGTGTGCGCGGACGAGAACCGGCGCATCGAGGTCTTCGAGCGCGAGCTGTGGCGCATCGCCGTCGAGCACCTCGACTACGGCGAGCAGATCCAGTGGGCGGCGCTGGCCGGCGCGCGGGTCGCCCCGACCGGCTGGCGGCGCGCGCGGGCGATGCTGCACTTCGACCAGTCCGGCGAGCTCAAGCGCACGTTCCTGCTCACCGCGCTGCAGCGCAACAAGAACCCGCAGCTGCGGCTCAAGGCGCTGCAGGAGATCGCCGGCTCGCGCGACGACCAGGCCTTCGACGAGGCGGTCGAGCTGGTCGGCACGTGGCCGCGCGACGAGAAGCGCGAGGGCGTGAAGGTCATCCTGCTGTCGCTGGCCGAGCGCAAGCTGGGCCGCCGCGACCAGGCCAACAACTGGATCTGGCGCTGTGCCGAGTACACGCGCGAGCTGCACGAGGAGTACGCCGTGCAGCGCTGGCCGGAGACCAAGCGCCTGCTCGGGCTGCTCGTGAACTCCTCCGGCGGCGCGCACGCGCGCAACGCCCGCCGGCTCGTGCAGGCGGCGCGCCAGCAGGACCGCCGGCTGGCCGCGGCGCTGCTGGCGGCGGCGCTGCCGCACACGGCGGAGGCCGGCGAGGTCATCAACGGCGCGCGGATGCGGATGTCGCGCAAGCCCGGCGCGCTGGCGCGCGAGCTGCTGCGCAACCTGCCGAAGGGCAAGGGCAAGCGGCGCCGCAAGAAGAAGAAGGGCGCCGGCGAGGGGCAGGTCGAGGCCGGCGCGGTGGGCGAGGCGCAGACGGTCGACGACGGGATCCTCGACCTCGATCCCGACGCGGGCGACGAGGCGGCGGACGAGGCCGGCGCCGAGCCGGACGCGGGCGATCAGAAGCCCAGGGCCCGCCGCACGCGCCGCCGCCGGGTCGCCGACGCCGACGCCGAGCCCGGCGCGCCCGCGGCCGACGCGCCCGCCGACGGCGAGGAGCCGCCCAAGCCCAGGCCGCGCCGCTCGCGCGCCCGCAAGGCGCCCGCCGCGGAGGCCGAGGCGTCCGGAGCCGAGACGCCCGCCGACGGCGGGGAGCCGCGCAAGCCCAAGCCGGGCCGCTCACGCACCCGCAAGCCGCCCAAGCCGCCCGAGGCCGAGGCCGCCTGATCGTCTACGGGGTGTTTTAACGCCAGCAATCGGTAGCCTCCCGCGCAGTGCAGGGGGAGCCGGCCGACAACGGGTACCTCGTCGAGCTGCGCGACGTGCGCAAGAGCTTCGGCGACAACCTCGTCCTCGACGGGGTCGACCTGCGCGTCCGCCCGGGCGAGGCGATCGTGATCGCCGGCCCGTCCGGCTCCGGGAAGTCGACGATGCTGCGCTGCGTCAACGGCCTCGAGAGCGTCGACTCGGGCGACGTCATCTTCGACGGCCGGTCGATCGTGCAGGCGGGCAAGGAGATCTCGCGCCTGCGCGCGGAGATCGGCATGGTGTTCCAGCAGTTCAACCTGTTCGGCCACATGACCGTCGTCGACAACGTCACGCTCGCCCCGATGCGCGTGAAGGGCCTTCAGCCCAAGGCGGCGCGGCAGCGTGCGATGGAGCTGCTCGAGCGGGTCGGGATCGCGGAGAAGGCGGACGCCTACCCGGCCGACCTCTCCGGCGGCCAGCAGCAGCGCGTGGCCATCGCGCGAGCGCTCGCGATGGACCCGAAGCTGATGCTCTTCGACGAGCCGACGTCGGCGCTGGACCCGGAGATGATCCGGGAGGTGCTCGACGTCATGCGGGCGCTGGCGCGCGACGGCATGACCATGCTGGTCGTCACGCACGAGATGGGCTTCGCGCGCGAGGTCTGCGACCGGCTCGTCTTCATCGACGGCGGAGTCATCGTCGAGGAGGCGCCGCCCGACGAGTTCTTCACGCAGACGAAGAGCGAGCGGGCGCGCGAGTTCGTGGACAAGATCATCCATCACTAGGAGGGCAGTGAGCATGAGGGGGATCACCTGGCGAGTACTCCTCGCCGTCATGGCCGCGTTCGCGGCGCTGGTCGTCGCGGGCTGCGGCGGCAACGACGAGGAGGCCGGCACCGGCGGCGGCGAAGCCACCGCGACGGCGACCGCCGAAGCGGAGCAGTTCGATCCGGGCACCACGCTCGGCAAGATCCAGGAGAAGGGCGAGATCACGATCGGCGTCAAGTTCGACGTGCCGCCCTTCGGCTTCAAGAACCCGCAGACCAACGAGGTCGAGGGCTTCGACGTCGACCTCGGCCGTGCCGTGGCCGAGTCGCTGGGCGTCGAGCCGAAGTTCATCGAGGCGATCTCCGACAACCGCATCCCGTTCCTGCAGGACGGCACCGCGGACCTGATCCTGTCGACGATGACCATCAACGAGGAGCGCGTCGGGGAGATCGACTTCTCCGACCCGTACTTCATCGCCAGGGGCCGCATCCTGGTCAAGGCCGACAACGAGGAGATCACGGGCGTCGACGACCTCGCGGGCAAGAACGTCTGCACGGTGCTCGGCTCCACGTACGAGGCCACGCTCAAGAAGCAGGCCCCGGAGGCCAAGCTCCGCCTCGTCGACTCCTACTCGGAGTGCCTCGAGCTCATCCAGAACGACACGGTCGACGCCGTCTCCACGGATGACGTGATCCTGACCGGCATGATCATCCAGACCGGCGACGAGCTGAAGCTGGTCGGCGACGAGCTCACCCAGGAGCCCTACGGCGCGGGCATCAAGAAGGGCGAGCAGCAGATGGTCGACCACGTCAACGAGGTCTTCTCGGCGATGAAGGAAGAGGGTCGCTGGAAGGAGCTCTACGACAAGTGGGTCGGGCAGTACACCAAGGAGGAGCAGGACCCGCCGGACATCTCCGTCGAGGAGGCGGTCGAGCTGGTCAAGCAGAACGAGGCGTAGGCCGCGCGTCGGGTGCCCATCGCCTTCGTCGACATCCTCACGGACAACTTCGGCGAATGGTCGTCGGGGTTCTGGGTCACCGTGCGCCTGGTGATCGGATCGTTCGTGATCGCGATGGTGGTGGGCACCTTCGTCGCGGCGCTGCGGATCGCACCGAACGTGTGGCTGCAGCGCCTCGGCGGGGTGTACGTGGAGTTCTTCCGCAACATCCCGCTGCTGGTCCTGCTGTTCATCGTCTTCCTGGGGCTGCGCGACCAGGGGATCCGGATCGACGCCTGGACGGCGGCGATCCTGTCGCTCGGGCTCTACACCGCCGCCTACATCGCCGAGGCGCTGCGCTCGGGCGTCTTCGCCGTGCCGAAGGGGCAGATCGAGGCGTCGCTGTCGCTCGGCTTCACCTATTCGCAGACGCTGCGCCGGATCGTGCTCCCGCAGGCCTTCCGGACGGTCATCTCGCCGATCGGCTCCCTGGTCATCGCGATGATCAAGAACTCGGCGATCATCGGCGCCTCGATCATCGCGCTCGGTGACCTGCTCAAGGTCGGCCGCATCCTCAATTCGCGGACCTTCCAGGCGTTCCCGTCGTTCTTCTGGGCGGCCGTCGGCTACCTGATCCTGACGATCGCCGTCACGATCGCGATCCGCCGTCTCGAGACGCGGTACGCGATCCGCCGATGACCGCGCCCGCGTTCATCTTCGACTGGGTCCCGGCCGAGAACAACGGCCGCTACCTGCTCGAGGGCTTCGTCATCAACCTCGAGGTCGCGTTCGTCTCGCTGATCGCGGCGATGGCGTTCGGCCTGCTGCTCGCGCTGCTGCGGCTGTCGCGCAACCGGCTCGTGTCGTTCGCGACCGGGCTGTGGGTGGACGTCTTCCGCAACCTGCCGCTCGTACTGCTGATCCTCTTCCTGACCGTGCTGCTCAAGCCGGTGCGGGAGGCGTGGGAGAACGCGGCGCCCGACTTCCTGCCCGAGTCGTTCCAGTCGGGCCTCGTCGTGGGCGCGCTGGCCGCGCTCATCCTCTACAACAGCGCGGTCCTGGCGGAGATCATGCGCGCCGGCATCCTGTCGCTGCCGCGCGGCCAGGGCGAGGCGGCGTCGGCGCTCGGCCTCACCTACGCGCAGAGCATGCGCCTGGTGATCCTGCCGCAGGGGCTGCGCCGGATGGTCCCGGCGACGGTGTCGCAGCTGATCACGCTCAACAAGGACACGACGCTCGTGTCGCTGATCGCCTTCCAGGACGTCATGCGCCGCGGCCGCAGCGTCGTCGCCAACGCCGGCAACCCGTTCACCGGCTCGAAGGTCGAGGCGCCCATCCTCGAGGTGTTCCTGTTCATCGGCCTGCTGTTCATCGTCGTCAACCTGCTGCTGTCGCGCCTGTCGCGGCGGCTGGAGATCCGCGAGCAGAAGCGCAGCGGCACGAAGCTGCAGCGCGTCGAGGGCCTCGAGGACCAGATCACCTAGCCGAACGTCCCGCAGTCCGTGCTCCAGCACGGATTCCGGGACGTTCGTTGAGTTCAGAGGCCGGCCTGGGGCTCGCGCGGGGTGTCCTCGCGCGACCCGGCGCCGGACGTGCGCCCGTCGACCGCGTCCGCGGGCGGCGCGTCCGGGTCGACGTCCTCGACGTCCTCGACGTCCGGCCGGTCGACGCGCCCGAGCTGCTCGTCGCCGGTGTCGGCGACCACCCGCACCTCGCGCCCGGACTCCTGCGCCATCTGCTTCGCCGCCAGCTCGGCGAGCTCGCACGTGTCGTACTCGGCGATGGGCGCCGTCCCCGGGTCGTCGCAGACGGCCCAGCGCAGGCCGTGGCGCTTGACGGTGATCGCGTCCATGGGCGCTGCCTACCCGCTGCCGAGGTGGACCTCACCCGCGTCGAGGGCGCGCACGCCCTCCGCTGTGCGCACGAGCAGCCGGCCGGCGTGGTCGATGCCGGCGCCGGTGCCCTCGCCGCCCGCCCAGCGCAGGGGCCGGCCGCACAGCGCGTCGCGCTCGCGCAGGTCGGTGAGCACGGCGGCGGCGGGCGCGGCCAGCCGCGCCTCCAGCGCGCGCAGCAGCGCGCGCAGCGTCGGCTCGACCTCCTCCGGCGCGCGGGCGAGCGTGCCCGCCACCGCGCGGGCCTCCGCCGGCAGGCGCTCCGGGTCGACCGCGACGTTGAGGCCGATGCCGATGACGGCCCAGCCCTCCTGCGGGCGGCCCTCGACGAGGATCCCCGCCACCTTGCGGCCGTCGAGCAGGACGTCGTTGGGCCACTTCACCTCCGCACCGGGTCCCGCCGCGTCGGCGACGGCGAGGCCTGCACGCAGCGACAGCAGCGGGTCGAGCTCGCGCACCACGAGCGAGCACAGCAGCGACCGCCCCGGCTCGTCCGCCCAGCGGCGGCCCTGGCGGCCCCGGCCGGCGGTCTGCTCGGCGGCGGTGACCAGCGTCCCGTGCGGCGCGCCCGCCCGCGCGAGGGCCCGTGCGCGCTCGTTGGTGGAGTCGGTCCGGCGCAGGTGCAGCCGCGGCCGGCCGAGCGCGCTCACGTGCCCGAGCGGCGGTCGACCGGGTCGGGCACGATCCGCACCTCGTCGCCCGGGCGCAGGGCGAGCTCGGCGGCGGCGTCGCCCGTGTTGACCGCGACCGCGAGGGTGCGCCCCGCGTCCTCGTAGAGCAGCACGTCTCCCGGCGCGACGTCGGCGAACGCGCGCACGACGTGCGCCTCGACGCTGCGGCCGCCGATCTCGATCCGCGCCCGGTGGCCGAGCCGCAGCCCGGTCTGCGGGATCTGCTCGGCGCCCACGTCGAGCGCGACGTTGCCGAACGCGTCGACGCCGACGGCGTGCGCCACCACCGACCCGTCCGGCTCGAAGGACGGCCGCGGGCGGCGCAGGTCGACGAGGTCGTCGGGGTCCACCGGCTCGCCCGCCTCGGCGAGCGGCTCGCCCGCCGCCAGGCGCGCGGCCACCGGGGCGAACAGGTCGCGGCCGTGGAAGGTGGCCGACACCGGCTCGAGCCGCCACGAGGAGTGCGAGATCTCGTACGCCTCGACGCAGCCGCCGAAGCGCTCGGCGGCGGGCAGGAGCAGGCCGTTGTCGGGCCCGACCAGCAGGCGGTCCTCCTCGGCGACCCGCAGCGCGATCGCGCGCCGCCGCGCGCCCACCTCCGGGTCGACGACCGCGAGATGCACGCCGGCCGGCGCGTACGGCAGCGCCCGGGCCAGCGCCAGCGCGCCCGGCAGGACGCCGTGGCGCGGCACCCCGTGGGTGAGGTCGATCACGCGTGCCTCCGGGCACAGCCGCGCGATCACGCCGTGCACGACGCCGACGAACTCGTCGGCGAGGCCGTAGTCCGAGAGGAAGGTGATCGGGCGCGCCACCGCGCGCGGGACGCTACCGCGCCGCGGCGCGGGCGAGCGCCTCGACGAGCCCGTCCGGCGTGTGCGGGTCGGCTTCGAGGTCCGGCTCGCGGCCGTGCTCGCGCAGCGCCGCGCTCGTCGCCGGCCCGATCGACGCCAGCCGCGGGCCCTGCGGGATCGCGCCGCCCGCGGCGGCGGCCAGGAAGCGGACCGTCGACGCCGAGGTGAAGGTGATCCAGTCGGCGCCGGCCGCCGCCTCGAGCGCGGACGGGTCGAGCGGCTCGGCCACCGTCTCGTAGAGCGCGAGCACCTCGACGTCGGCGCCGCGCTCGCGCAGCGCGTCGGGCAGGACGTCGCGGCCCTCGCGCGCGCGCACGATCAGCGCGCGCGACACGGGGACGTCCGCCAGCGCCTCGACGAGGCCCTCGGCCACGGCGCGCTCCGGAACGAGGTCGGCCAGCACCCCGTGCGCACGCAGCGCGCGCGCGGTGCCCGGGCCGATGGCGGCCACGCGGCGGCCGGCCAGGGCGCGGGCGTCGCGGCCGGACGCGTGCAGGCGCGCGAACAGCTCGTTCACGCCGTTCGGCGACGTCACCGCCACGAGGTCGTACGCGGCGAGATCCGGCACGTCGGCCTCGAGCGAGAAGACCCGGATCGCCGGTGCCTCGACGACCTCGGCGCCGAGCGCGGCCAGCCGCGCCGCCAGCGCGCTCGCCTGCGCGCGGGCGCGTGTCACCGCCACCCGCACCCCGTGCAGCGGCCGCGCCTCGAGCCACGCGAGGTCGCCGTGCAGCGCGGCGACGGGCCCCACGAGCGTGATCGCCGGCGCGCGGATGCCCTCGGCCGCCGCGCGCTCGGCCACGTCGGCGAGCGTCGCCAGCAGCGTCCGCTGCCCCGGCAGCGTCCCGCGCTCGATCACCGCGACCGGCTGGTTGTCGCCGCGCCCGCCCTCCCGGAGTTTGCTCGCGATGCGCGGCAGCGCCCGCACGCCCATGTAGAAGACCAGCGTGCCCGGGAACGCGGCCAGCGCCGGCCAGTCGAGCGCCGTCTCGGGCTTGGCCGGGTCCTCGTGCCCCGTGACGAAGGCGACGGCGCTTGCCAGGTCGCGCTGGGTCACCGGGATCCCGGCGTAGGCCGGCGCCGCGATGCCCGCGGTGATCCCCGGCACGACCTCGAACGGGATGCCCGCCTCGCGCAGCACGAGCGCCTCCTCGCCGCCACGGCCGAAGACGAACGGGTCGCCGCCCTTGAGGCGCACGACCGTCCCGGCGCGGCGGCCGTGCTCGACCAGCAGGCGGTTGATCTCCTCCTGCGGGACCTGCTCGCCGCCGCCCTGCTTGCCCACGAACACCAGCTCGGCGTCGGGGCGGGCGCCGGCGAGGGCGCCCGGCGGGATCAGGCGGTCGTGCAGGATGACGTCGGCGGCGGCGATCAGCTCGGCCGCCCGCACGGTCAGCAGGCCGGGATCGCCCGGCCCCGCGCCGACCAGGTGGACGGTCACGCCAGGATCTCCCGCGCGCCGGCGGCGAGCATGCGGCGGGCCAGGCGCTCGCCGTCGAGGTCGTCGATGGCGTCGAGGACCCAGGCCGAGCCGTCCGGCCGCCCGACGAACCCGCGCACGGATCCCCCGCCGGCGTGGACGCCCACCGGCGTGTGGCAGGTCGCCTCGAGCACCCGCACCGCCGCGCGCTCGGCGTCGAGGGCGGCGTGCGCCGCCGGGTCGTCGAGCGCCGCGGCCCGGTCGTCGCCGGCCCGCCCCTGGATCGCCAGGCACCCCTGCCCGGGCGCCGGCACGAACAGCTCGTGGTCGAGCCGCCGCTGGCCCTCGTCGCGCCCCAGCCGCCGCAGCCCGGCGGCGGCCAGCACGAGCGCGTCCACCTCGCCGGCGGCCAGCTTGCGCAGGCGCGTGTCGACGTTGCCGCGCAGCTCGACCACCTCGCGCCCTGGGTCGTGGGCGAGCAGCTGGGCGCGGCGCCGAAGCGACGACGTGCCGACCCGGCGCCCGTCGCCGACCATCACGTCCGCGGCGTCCTCGCGCGGGGGGACGGCGACGATCGCGGTCCCGCCGGCGAGCTCGCCCGGCACGTCCTTGGCCGAGTGCACGGCCAGGTCGATGTCGCCGCGGACGAGCGCGTCCTCGATCGCGTCCACCCAGCGCGACTTGTCGCCGGCGGCGCGGCCGGCGTCGCCCGACGTGCGCAGGACGACCACCTCGGCGCCGTCGAGCCGCTCGGCCACCCAGTTCGCCTGCGCGAGCGCCAGCGCGCTGCCGCGCGTGCCGATGCGCATCAGCGCCGGCGCAGCTCGCGGACTTCCGCGACCTCGCCCTCGGCGGCCGGGGCCTCGTCCTCGAGCCCGAACAGCTCGCGCAGCAGGTGCATCCGCGCGTGGCGCTCCGCGCCCTCCTGCTTGACCGCGAGCGTCGGCTGGTGCAGCAGCCGGTTGGCGATCGTGCGCGCCACCGCCTCCACGCGCGCGCGGTCGCGCTCGGACAGCGACTCCCAGCGGCTCTCGTTCTCCGCCAGCACGCGGCGGACGATCTCGTCGCCGTGGGCGCGCAGCGCCGCGATCGTCGGGACGACCTCGAGCGACCCCAGCCAGCCGGCGAAGGTGCGGATCTCCTCCTCGACGATGCCCTCCGCCTTGCGCGCCTCCGCGCGGCGCACGAGCTTGTGGCGCTCGACCACGCCCTGCAGGTCGTCGATGTTGGCGACGGTGACGCCGGCGATCTCCGCGCAGGAGGGATCCACGTCGCGAGGGACGGCGATGTCGATCAGCAGCAGCGGCCGCCCGCCGCGGGCCGCCATGACCGGAGCCAGGTCCTCGGCCTCGATCAGCGCGTGCGGAGACGACGTCGACGCGACCACGATGTCGGCCCGCTCGAGCTCGGCGGGAAGCTCGTCGAACGCGATCGTCGTCCCGCCGAAGCGCCGCGCGAGCGACTGCGCGCGCTCGCGCCGGCGGTTGGCGACGAACAGCGTCGCGACGCCGCGGGCGTGCAGCGCCTCCGCCGTCAGCTCGGCGACCTCGCCGGCCCCGACGATCAGGACGTGCCGGTCGGTGAGGTCGCCGATCGTGTCGAGCGCGAGGTCGACGGCCACGGAGGCGACGCTGTTGCGTCCCTCGGAGATCGCGGTCTCGGAGCGCACGCGCTTGCCGGTCTCCAGCGCCGCCCGGAACAGCTTGTTGGTCATCGGGCCCGTCGTGCGCTGGGCCAGCGCCAGCTCGTAGGCGCGCTTGACCTGGCCCTGCACCTCGGCCTCGCCGACCACCATCGAGTCCAGCCCGGCGGCCACGCGGTACAGGTGCCGCGCGGCGTCGCAGTTGCGCAGCGAGTACACGCCCTCGAGCAGCTCGGTGGGGCGCAGCCCGGCGCGGCGCGCGAGCATCCCGACCACCGCGGTCTCGGCCTCCACGGGATCGCCGACCACGAGGTACAGCTCCGTCCGGTTGCAGGTGGACAGCACCACCGCCTCGAGCACGTCGGGCTGCTCGCGCAGCTCGCCCAGCAGCCGCTCGGCGCCGGTGTCGGTCAGCGCGATCCGCTCGCGCAGCGACAGCGGCGCGGTGTGGTACGAGGTGCCGATGGCGAGCAGCTCGCTCACGGCTCGGGCCGCTCCACGATCCGGCTGAGCTCCTCGACGTCGCGCGCGAGGCGCGCGAGCTTGCCGGCCATGATCGCCACGTAGACGAGCACGAGCGCGAGGAAGACGAGGTACGCGGCGGCCACGTACGGGCCGGCGTCGTCGAGCGGCAGCGCGGGCATCAGACCTCCTGCGGCGCGGCCGAGCGCGCCCGCTGGGTCAGGGGGAGGGCGGCCGGCTCGCCGGACAGCCGGCGCTTGAGCGCCTTCAGGCGCATCGTCGCGTGCTTGGCGGCGAGCTCGTACTTGCACAGGGTCACGAACAGGGCGGCGATGCCGGCCATCGCGACCAGGAAGGTCAGCGCCATCGGCCCGGGCAGGTTGCTCGTCGAGTCGAAGGTGCGCGGGTGCGTCAGCGCCTCCGCCATCCGCACCGCGGTGAAGTTCAGCGGGACGAAGGCGCCGCCGACGATGGCGAACACCGCCGCGTAGCGCGCCTGGCGCTCCGGGTCCTCGATCGAGAAGCGCAGGGGCTGGTAGCAGGCGAACAGCAGGAACACGATCAGGAACGACACGAGCGTCGGCTCGTCCCACACCCACCAGTGGCCCCACGACGCCTTGGCCCAGATCGAGCCGGTCACGAGGACGCCGACGCCGAAGATCAGCGACTGGTGGATCGCCACGTAGGAGCGCAGGTCGTGCGCGCGGTCGCCCGTGCGCAGGTAGCGGATGCCGTAGATCCCGCCGGCCACGAAGCCGCACAGCGCCACGATGGCCAGCGGCACGTGCAGGTAGAAGATCTTCTGGATGAAGCCCTGGTCGGCGTCGAGCGGCGCATAGAAGAACACCAGCGCGAAGGCGCCGGTGACGAGCGCGGCGGAGGCGAGGGAGAGGGACTTGAGTCCGCGGCCGAACACTGAGGAGGTCAGTCCTCCAGGAGGAAGTCGAAGACTGCGTAGGCCAGCAGTCCGAAGACCACATCGTACAAGCCGAGGATGGTCAGCCAGCGCCCGGGGAGCGGCTCCGCGCCGCCCGCCTGCAGCAGTGGCGCGGTGGCCTCGACGGCCGCGATCAGCAGCGGGATCGACAGCGGCAGCGCGATCAGCGGGACGATCAGGTCGCGCGCGCGGGTCTGCACCGCCAGCGCGCCGACCAGCGTGCCGACGACGGCGAGCCCGGCGTTGGCCAGCAGCAGCACCGCCAGCAGGCCGGGCAGCGCCTGGCCCGCCCCCGGCCCCAGCAGCAGGATCGCGTAGGCGGGCACGGCCACCAGCTCGACGGCGGCGAGGAAGGCGAACAGCACGAGCGCCTTGGCGACCAGCATCGCCGTGCGGTCGACCGGCGCCAGCAGGAAGGCGTCGAAGCCGCCCTGCTCGCGCTCGGCCACGAACAGCCGGTTCATGCCGAGGACGGTCGCGAACAGCAGGGTCACCCACAGCACGCCGGCGGCGAGGTCGCCGTCGAGCGCGTCGCGGTCGAGCCCGAAGTGGAAGACGACGAACGTGCTGAGCGCGAACAGCGCCATCGCGGGGATCGACTCGAGCGTCCGCAGCTCCTGGCGCAGGTCCTTGCGGACGACGGCGGCGACGGCCGCCCTCATCGGTACAGCTCCCGGACGTCGCCCGGCGTCACGTCGGCCGCGGGCGCCAGCAGGGCCGCCGCCGCGTCGCGCAGGCCGAGCACCAGGTCGGCGCCGGCCAGGCCCTGCTCGACGTCGTGGGAGATCACGACGCGCGTGGTCCCGCTGGCGCGGCCGATCAGCGGCTCCACCAGGGCGGCGGCGCCGGGATCGAGGTTGGCCAGCGGCTCGTCGAGCAGCAGCAGCTCGGGCTCGTGCAGGACGGCGCGGCACACGGCGACGCGCTGCGCCATCCCGCGCGACAGCGTCCGCACCGGCTCGTCGGCCCGCAGGCGCATGCCCACCGCGTCGAGCAGCGCCTCCCCCCGCCCGGGGCCGATGCCGTGCAGGCGCGCGTGGTAGCGCAGGTTCTCGCGCGCGGACAGGTCGCGGTAGAGCATCGGGTCGTGGGCGAGCAGGCCGATGCGTCCCCGCAC
>DATLGB010000028.1:0-23820 GCA_035540675.1 Solirubrobacteraceae bacterium
GAGGAGGGCCGGCGGTGGTCTGCGCGCCTTCGCTGCCGGGCGAGGAGGGGGAGGAGACCCGGCGGCGTGTGCTGATGGACCGTAGATTGGCGTACGCGGAACCCCCGCACATCGGGGAGCACCCCGAAGCTGCACCCCAAGATCCCGGTTGGGGGTGCGTCAGGCGGCGGCGGGCTCGGGCTGCGCGACGCCGAGCGCGTCCGGCAGCTGCGCGCGCGAGCGGATGCCCAGCTTGGCGTAGGTGTGGCCGAGGTGGACCTCGACCGTCTTGAGCGTGACGAACAGGGTCTCGGCGATCTCGCGGTTGGTCAGGCCGGATGCGGCGAGATCCGCGATCCGCCGCTCGCTCGGCGTCAGCGATGCCACGCCGCTGAGCAGATCCCGGCGCGGCTGCGCGCCGGCCGCCGCCAGCTCGGCCCGGGCAGACCGGGCGAGCCGCGTCGACTCCACGCGCGCCGCCAGGTCGAGCGCCTGCCGCAGCGGCTCGCGGGCGTCGCGACGGTGGCCGCGGCGGCGCAGCAGCGCGCCGAGGTCGTGCAGCGCCCAGCCGCGGAGCACGTGCTTGGCCGTGCCGTCGAGGATCTCCGCCGCCTCGCGCAGCACCGCGATGGCGTCGTCGTCGTCGAGCAGCAGGGCGTGCACGCGCTGGACCGCGCCGAGCGCCCCCGCCGTGCCGGCATGGCGCGCGCGGGCAAGATCGGCGGTGACCAGCTCGAGCGCCTCGTCACGGTCGCCGCGCGTGGCGAGCAGCGTGGCCAGCCGCAGCCGCGCCTCGGTGACGTAGGGGGCCTGCCAGCCGCGCCCGTCCGCGAGCGCGACGACGTGGCGGAAGTCGGCCTCGGCGCCGCCGCTGTCGCGGCGGTAGTGGCGCACGAGGCCGCGCGCCGACACCAGGAACGGCTCCGCGATCGTGTCCTCGAGCCCGTCCGTCGGCTCGCCGAGGATCGCCGCCGCCTCGTCGACCTGATCGAGCTGGAGCAGCGCCTCGGCGGCGACGGCGGCCAGCGACCAGATCGCCATCGGCAACCCGACCTGCCGCGCCTGCTCGAGGCCGGTGCGGGCGTGCGCGGCACCCGTCGCGATCGACCCGAAGTCGAGGTGCCAGTACGCCCACGCGTGGTCGACGAAGAACGAGGCCGACCGGATGCCCTGCGCGCGCACCAGCGCCTCCCCCTCGGCGATCATGCGCCGGGCGCGCTCGGCGTCTTCCGCGTAGCGCACGGCGTGGACCAGCAGGTTCCACGTCGAGCTGCCAGGGCCGACGTGGCGCAGCAGGTCGCCGCCGGCCAGCGCCCGCTCGACCAGCCCCAGCGTCTCGCCGACCGGCGCGCCGGAGTAGCCCGACTGCATCGCCAGGTGCGCGAGCAGCACCGGCGACGGGTCGGGCCGGCTGCGCGCCTCCTCCAGGAAGCGACGGCGGCGGTCGCTGAGCGCGCGGTGGAAGACGCTGGCCTCCAGCGCCAGCGCCTCGACGCGCAGCCGCAGCGAGGAGTCGCCCACGGTCTCGAGGGCGCCCTCGAAGTCGTCGAGCGCGGCCACCGGGTCGCTGTGCACGAGGTGCGTGCCACGCGCCACGCGCGCGCGCACGAGGTCGTCGCCCGACAGCCCGCGCTCGATCGCCTCCTCGATGCGCGCCAGCGCCTCCGGCGCGCCGGCGCGGACCTCCATCTCCCCCAGTTCGAGCAGCAGCTTCGGCCGCAGCGCCACGGGCGGCGGTTCGTCGAGCGCCCGGCGCAGGTACTCGGCCGCCGTCTGCGGCGCCCCCTCGGCGGCCGCGGTGCGGGCGGCCGCGCGCAGGCAGTCCACCGCATCCTCGTCGCCCACCGCCTCGGCGGCGAGCAGGTGCACGGCGACCTCCGCCGGGCGGGCGCCGCGCGTGCGCAGGCGCTGCGCGAGCCGCCGGTGCATGCGCAGGCGGTCCGCCGTCGGCGTCGAAGCCTCGACCGCCGTCCGCACCAGCGGGTGCAGGAACGTCCAGCCGCCCGCCTGCAGGATCCCGACCGCGGCGAGCTGGTCGAGCGCCGAGCGGGTCGCGCCGGCGCCGAGGCCGGCGAGCGCCGCGACGTCGTCGAACGTGGCGCGCTCGCCGGCGACGGCCGCGGTGCGGGCGACGCCGCGCGCCTCGTGCCCCAGCGACCGCAGGCGCCGGTCGACCGCGGGCGCGACGCCGCGTGCCGCCAGCATCGCGAGCGCCGGTGCGTCCTCGGCGCCGCCGCGCAGGCCGAGCGCGGCCGCCTCGCGCGCGACGATGGTCAGCAGCAGCGGGTTCCCGCCGGTCGCCTCGAGCGCCGCGTCCGCGAAGGCCGGGTCCGGCGCCGCGTCGAGCCCATCGGCGAGCAGCGCCCCCGCCGCCTCCGCGCTGAGCGCGCGCGGGCGCAGCCGGCGCGCGAACGGTCCGGCGCCGATCTCGTCGATCAGCAGGGCGTGCGCCCCCGGTTCGGCCGGCCGGACGCTCGCCACCAGGCCGGCGCGCAGGCCTTCGAGCCGCCGGCCGAGGTACTCGAGCGCCCGCAGCGACGACGAGTCCGCCCAGTGCAGGTCGTCGACCACCAGCAGCACCGGCTGCTCCTCGGCCAGGTTGACCAGGAACCAGTAGAGCCCGTGCAGGACCGCGTACTCGGGCTCGTCGCAGCACGCGCTCGAGGGCTCGAAGACGGTCTCGGCGTGGGCCGCGGCGCCGGCCAGCAGCCGGGCGCGCCGCTCCTCGTCGGCGCCCGCCAGCACCGGCTCGAGCAGCTGGTGGACGACGCCGAACGCGAACTGGCGGTCGAGCTCGCTCGCGCGCGCGGCGGCCACGAGCGCGCCGGCCGCCTCGCCGGCGTCGCGCGCGGTCTGCAGCAGCGCCGTCTTGCCGATCCCGGCCGGCCCCTCGACGAGCACGATCCGGCCCTGACCGGCGGTGGAGTCGGTGGCGAGGCGCCGGATCTCAGCGATCTCGGCGTCGCGTTCGAGCAGCGTCGAGGCCACGGCCCGGCGAGCATATCCGCGCCAGATCCAGGGTCAACCCGGTGTCAGCGGGGGCCGTGGTCGACCAGCTCGACGTTGTGGCCGTCGGGGTCGAGCACGTACGCCGCGTAGTAGCCGGCGTGGTACTCCGGCCGCTCGCCCGGGGGTCCGTGGTCGCGGTGGCCGGCGGCGACGGCGGCGGCGTGGAAGGCCCGCACGGCGTCGCGCGGCGCGGGCAGCGCGAGGTGCGCGTGCCGCGTCGGCTCGCCGCCGACGAGCGAGAACGAGCCGCTCGAGCCGCGGACCTGAACGTGCGCCGATCCGAGCTCGCGGACCTCGACGCCCGCATGAGGTGCCAGCGTCTCGTAGAACGCGCGGGCGGCGGCGACGTCGGCCACGCGGATCCACAGGTGGTCGATCACGCCGCCGCGGCGCAGCGCGCCGTGGTGGACGGCCTCGATGCTGTTGCCGCCGGGGTCGCGCAGAAAGGCGCCGTAGTAGTCCTCGCGGTACTGCGGCCGCGGGCCCGGCGCGCCGTCGTCGCGCAGCCCGGCGGCGAGCCCGGCGCGCCAGAACGCGTCGACGTGGTCGCGCGTCGGCGCGACGAGGCCCACGTGCAGCCGGCGCGTGGAGGGATGCTCGTCGTCCGCCTGCACGAGCCCGAAGTCGCCCCACTCGACCATGTCCACCCCGTCGTGGGTCGGCTCCGCGCCGAGCGTGCGCAGCAGGTGCTCATAGAGCGGCTGCGTCGCGGCGCGGTCGCCGACGCGGATCGTGACGTGGTCGAACAAGGGCGCGGCAGTCGGTCGTGTGGTGGCAAGGCCGGAGCGACGGCCAGCTCACGCTCGAAGTAGCCGCTCCAATCGGGGCGGCGGCCGTCGATGTCGCTGAAACCGTACTCCCGCGCAAGCTCGCCGCTCGACAGCGCGCGCCCGGAGAAGCGGGCCACCTCGGGATCCGCGGCCAGCGCCGCGACCGCGCGGCCGACGTAGCGCGGCGTCTCGGACTGCGCGAAGTGGGGATCGCGCGCGATCGCGTCGCGCCAGCGGTCGGCGGTCACGCCGAAGTGGTCGAGCACCGCCTCCGAGCGCAGGAAGCCCGGCGTCACCGCCACCGCCGTCACCCCGTGCCCGCGCAGCTCGTGGGCCTGCGCGAGCGCGAGCCGGATCGCCGCCGCCTTGGCCAGGTCGTAGAACAGCGAGCCGCGGTAGCGCTCGCTCTCGCCGTCGGTCATCTCGACCACCAGCCCGCGGCCGCGCCGGACCATCAGCGGCACGGCGTGCCAGCTCGTGATCACGTGGGTCTCGACCGCCTGGCGGTGCAGCCGCAGGCCGTCGTCGAGGTCGTGCTCCCAGAACGAGGCGTCCCAGTTCGTCAGCGGGTCGCCGCCCCAGATGTCGTTGACGAGCACGTCGAGCCGCCCGCCCTGCTCGTGCGCGATCCGCTCCACGAGCGCACGCACCTGGGCCGGGTCGGCGTGGTCGACCGGCACCGCGATGCCGCGTCCGCCCGCGGCGTCCACGAGCTCGGCCGTCTCCTCGATCGTCTCCGGGCGGTCCATGGGCGACCGGCGCGCGCGGGTCGTGCGCCCGGTGCAGTAGACGGTGGCGCCCGCCGCGCCCAGCTCGACCGCGATGCCGCGACCGGCGCCGCGGGTCGCGCCCGCCACCAGAGCGACCGTTTCGTTCGATGCGTTGCTCATGCCGCGTATGTAAACGGTCATTTGTTTATGTGTCAAGCCGCTCGTGTGTGGCTTCCCCCAGGGCGATTGTCTCGGGTCGTCCTTGGGGTGGGCTCCCGATGCGGCCGGGGTCGTGGCGCCGGACACTCCCGGCCATGGCGCAGACGACCCCGATCCCCCACGACGACGACGCGGACGAGCGGCTCGTGGCGCGCCTGCGCGCCGGCGACCCGGCGGCGTTCGAGAGCATCCACGCCCGCTACCGCCGGCCGCTGGTCGAGTACGCGGCGCGCCGGCTCGGCGTCCGCCGGCAGGACGCGGAGGACATCGTCCAGGAGGCGTTCGCGAGCGCGTACCGGGCGCTGATCGCCGGCGACGGCGACGTGCTCCTGCGCCCCTGGCTGTACCGGATCGTCCACAACCGGGTGGTCGACGAGCTGCGGCGGCCACTCGTCGCGATCCCCGTCGACGAGATCCCGAGCCGCGGCGGCGCGCCGGACGTGCTCGAGACCGCCGCCGCCCGCGAGGAGCTCGCGGCGGTGGTCGGCGACATCGCCGCCCTGCCGGCGCGGCAGCGGTCGGTGCTCGTCGGTCAGCGTCTGGCCGACGAGCCGCACGAGGTGCTGGCGGCGCGCATGGGCACGAGCGTGGGCGCGACGAAGAACCTGCTCAACCGCGCGCGCATGTCGCTGCACGAGGCCCGGCGCGCCCGGCGCGCCCCCTGCGCCGCCGCCGCCTGACCCTCAGCCGCGATAGCCCAGCGCTGGCGGGTACGGCGCCCGCGCCAGCAGCCCGGCGGCGGCCTCGGCGAGCGCCGCCATGGCGACGCCCAGCGACCCCGGTCCCACCGACACGCGCCGGACGCCGAGGCGCTCGAGCTCCTCCAGCGGCGGCGAGGCCGGCGTGACGAGCACGCTGATCGGCCCGATCGCGTCGACCAGCCGCGCGATCTCGTCGCGCGCCGTCACGCCGGGCACGAACACGCATTGCGCCCCCGCGGCGACGAACGCCTGGCCGCGCTCGGCGGCGATGTCGAAGGCGTCGGGTCGGCCCAGCAGGTACGGGTCCGTGCGGGCGTTGACGACGAGGCCGGCGTCCACCGCGGCCGCCACGCGGGCGACCGCGTCGTCGCGCGGGCGCAGCGCGCCGTCGACGCCGTCCTCGATGTTGCAGCCGGCGGCGCCGGCCGCCGCCGCCGCGCGCATCGTCTCGCCCACGTCGGCCGGCGTCGCACCGTAGCCGCGCTCGAGGTCGGCGCTGACCGGGATCTCGACGGCGGCGGCGACGCGCGCGACCGCGGCGAGCATGTCCTCGCGCGAGAGCCGCTCGCCGTCGCGGGCGCCGAGGGCGGCGGCGACCGACCAGCTCGCGGTCGCGACGGCGCGGCAGCCGGGCTGCGCGGCGACGACCCGCGCGCTGACGGCGTCCCAGACGTTGACGAGCACGAGCAGCTCCGGCGCCTCGTGCAGGCGCCGCAGCTCCTCGGCGTGGTGCGAGGCGGTGGGCATGGCGACAGCATTGCGCACGCCCACCGGCGGCGGGCGGGATGCCGCCGTGCCGACCCGGGTAACGGAGTAGCGGAACCCGATCACAGAGGAGCGACATGGCCAGCCAGTCGAGAACGACCACCGACCACGACGAGATCCGCCGCTGGGTGGAGGAGCACGACGGCAAGCCCGCCTCCGTCCGCGGGACCGAGCGCGGCGGCGACAACGCCGGGATCCTGCGGATCGACTTCCCGGGCGGCGCCGGCGAGGATCAGCTCGAGCACATCTCGTGGGACGAGTGGTTCGAGAAGTTCGACGAGTCCAAGCTCGCCTTCCTCTACCAGGAGGAGAAGGCCTCCGGCGAGGACAGCACCTTCTTCAAGCTCGTCAGCCGCTGACGAGGGATTGGCGGGCCGCGCGCTCGCTGCGTCGCCCGCGGCGGGACCTCCGGCGCCACGCACCGTTCAGGGACGCATCATGTCCCTCCGCATCGACCTCCGCGAGCATGCGGCTCGCCAGTGCGCGGCGATGACGCGCCTGGACGCGAGCGTGGAGCTCGACCCGGCACTCTCCGAGCTGGTGAAGGTCCGCGCATCGCAGATCAACGGCTGTGCCTTCTGCATCGACATGCACTGGAAGGACGCACGCGCCGCCGGCGAGAGTGAGGCGCGGCTGTACTCGCTGAGCGCGTGGCGCGAGAGCCCGCTCTACGACGATCGCGAGCGGGCGGCGCTGGCGCTCGCCGTCGCGAGCCGCCTCGAGCCCGGCACCTGACGCCCCGCAGCCTGGCGAACGTCCCGGAGCCCGTGCTCCAGCACGGCGATCCGGACGCTCGGCGGGTGAGGAGCGTGAAGAACTTCACGTCGAAGTGGATGACCGTGCCGTCGAGGTAGTCGTAGTTGCCGGCGACGACGCTCGGGTAGTAGGCCCAGCCGAGGAAGCCGCCGCCGCTGTTGGAGTAGACGTTCAGCGTCCTCGCGTCGCCGCGTCGCAGTGCGGGCTTGGCTTCCGCCTCGGCGCCGAACGTGTCCATCGCGAACCATTCGGCGTTGATCGTGCGCGTGATGCCGGCGAGCCGGAACCGGAAGCCCGTGTCGGCGCCGCCGTACCCCCCGGCGAACGCGCGGTTGAGGACGTCGATCTGCCGCGCGATCTGGTCGTCGGGAGACCCAGCCGTCGCGCGGGCTCCTGCTCGCGGCGATGACGTGGAACCAGACGTGGATGGTCGCGCCGAAGTCCGAGCCGACGCGCGGCTCCTGACCGGCCGGGATGGTCGGATCGCCCGACAGCGCCCGGGTGTCCTTCTCGCGCGCGAAGCCGTCGCCGCCGCGGGCGGTCGACGTGGCGCCAGCCAGTCCTCCGAGGCCGCCTGACTCGCCCCCCGGCGAGGCAGGCGAGGGCTCCCGCGGCGGAGTCCGATGCCGCCGCCGGCGCGGCCAGCGCCGCCGCGAGCGCGGCGACGAGCGCGATGTGTGCGATTCCCTCATGACCCTCCCGATGGTGCGCTTTGCGCGACCGCACTGCGGCGGCGAGCCGATCGCCAGCCTGCGCGGGGGCCGCGCGGGTACCGTACGGCGCCGCCCGCCCGGCCTCTCCCCGAGAAGGAACCATGGACTTCGAGCTCTCCGACCGCGCCAAGGACCTCCGCGAGCGCCTGCTCGCCTTCATGGACGAGCACGTCTACCCGGCCGAGCCGGTGTGGGCCGAGCAGGTCCGCGCGGGCGACACGCCGCACGTCCACCCGCCGGTGATGGAGGAGCTCAAGGCCGAGGCGCGGCGGCGCGGCCTGTGGAACCTGTTCCTGCCCGACGAGGAGCATGGGGCCGGGCTGAGCAACGTCGACTACGCGCCGCTGGCCGAGGTCATGGGCCGCACGAAGATCGCGGCCGAGGCGTGCAACTGCAACGCGCCCGACACCGGCAACATGGAGGTCCTGCACCAGTTCGGCAGCCCGGAGCAGAAGGAGCGCTGGCTGCATCCGCTGCTCGAGGGCGAGATCCGTTCGGCGTTCGCCATGACCGAGCCCGACGTCGCCTCCTCGGACGCCACCAACATCGGCATGCGGATCGAGCGCGACGGCGGCCACTACGTGCTCAACGGGCGCAAGTGGTGGACGACGAACGCGATGCACCCGAACCTGCGCATCCTGATCGTGATGGGCAAGACGGATCCCGGCGCGCACGTCTACGGCCAGCAGTCGATGGTGCTCGTGCCGGCCGACACGCCCGGTCTGGAGTTCAAGCGCAGCCTGCCGGTGTTCGGCTACCACGATCCCGAGGGCCACGCCGAGCTGAGCTTCACCGACGTCCGCGTCCCCGTCGAGAACATCATCGCCGGCGAGGGGATGGGCTTCATGATCGCCCAGGCGCGCCTCGGCCCGGGGCGCATCCACCACTGCATGCGGGCGATCGGCGCCGCCGAGCGCGCGCTGGAGCTGATGGTCGACCGCGCCGACGCGCGCGAGACCTTCGGCAAGCCGGTGTCCCACAACGCCAACATCCGCGACTGGATCGCCGAGAGCCGGATCGAGCTCGAGATGGCCCGCCTGCTCGTGATGAAGACGGCGTGGCTGATGGACACCGTCGGCAACCAGCACGCGCGGATCGAGATCTCCGGCATCAAGTTCGCGGTGCCGAACATCTGCCTGAAGATCATCGACCGTGCGATCCAGGTGCACGGCGGCGGCGGCGTCTCCGACGACTTCCCGCTGGCCTACATGTACGCGCAGATGCGCACGCTGCGCCTCGCCGACGGCCCGGACGAGGTGCACAAGCTCTCGCTCGCCCGCCAGGAGCTGCGCCGGCACCGCGAGCGGCGGGCGGCGGCCGGGTCCGCCGACTGACACGGCGCCGGGCGCGCCGTGGCGTCGTCATGCGCCGCTGAACGTCCCAAAGTACGCGCCGGGGCGCGCACTCCGGGACGTTGGGCGCGGGTTCAGCGGCCGTTGCGCTTGGTCGTCGTGAAGGTCACCGGCGGCCCGGCGATCTCCGGCCCCGCGCCGGCCGCCGCGTAGGGCGTCGCGGTGTAGGTGGTGCGCGGACGCAGGCCGCCCACCGTCGTGGTGACGGTGGCGGGGTCCCCCGAGGTCACCTGCGCCGGCGTCCGCGTCCCGCTGACGTCGAACGCCACCGGGTAGGGCAGCCCGAAGGTGACCAGGCGCGTGACCAGCGTCGCCTCCGTGGCGCCGGCCGTCGCCGTCGTCGAGAGGGACTCGGGCTCCAGGCGGGATACGCGCACGTCCTGCGTCGCCGACGTCGGACCGGCGCCGAACGCGGCGAAGGGGATCCCGTTCACGCCGACCAGGCTCGCCTCGTGCACGTTGGAGCGGGCGACGTCCGCCGACGGCTGCTCCCACGTCGTGCCGAGCCGGGCGACGCGCAGGCGGTCGCCCTCACGCCAGGACAGCCACGGCGCGCCGCCGATGGTCGCGAGATCGGAGCGGTCGCCGGCGACGGCGGGCGCCGGCTCGGCCCAGGCCGAGCCGTCGAAGCGCGCGACGTGCACGTCGAAGCGGCCGGTGCGGGTCGTCCAGGCGACGTAGGGGGTGGCGCCCGCGACCGTCAGGTCGACCTGGAACGGCGAGCCCGTGCTCGTGACGGCGCCGCCGACCAGCGGCCAGCTCGTGCCGTCCAGGCGCGCGACCCGGACGGTCTCGCCTTCCGCCCACCCGGCGTACAGCCGGTCGCCGCCTGCCGCGAGCACCGGGTCGGTGGCGCGCTCGTCGGGCACGCCGAGCTGGGGCAGCAGCGGCGCGTCGCGCTCGGAGGCGTCCAGGACGCCGCCGACGCCCTGCCAGCCGGTGCCGTCCAGCCGCGCGACCCGCACGTCCTCGCCGTCGGACTCGTACTGGTAGTAGGCGGCGTACAGCGCGCCGCCGAACGACTCGATGGACGGCGCGTAGGAGTACTGGTTGCCGAGCACCGGCAGCGCCTGCCAGGCGGCGCCGGCCAG
The DNA here is from genome assembly GCA_035540675.1 of Solirubrobacteraceae bacterium. GTDB lineage: Bacteria > Actinomycetota > Thermoleophilia > Solirubrobacterales > Solirubrobacteraceae > DATLGB01. The sequence continues at coordinate 10,066 of DATLGB010000028.1, forward strand.
GCGCGCGGCGCGGATGCCCTCGCCGCGCTGCTCCCAGGCCACGACGACGCTGCCGCCGTCGACCGCGATCGCCGGGTTGAAGACCTGCCCGGTGGCGAGCGCGCCTCCGACCGGCTCCCAGCCCGACGCGCCGAGGCGCGCGACGCGAATCGACTGGTCCTCCTGCCAGGCGACGTACGGGACGCCCGCGAGCGCCGCCGTGGCCGGCGTACGCGCGTTCGCGGCAGCGGTCGCGTCGAGCGGCGCCGACACGGGTTCGCGCCAGCCCGCGTGGGCCGCCGGCGCGAGCAGCGCCAGTGCGAGCAGGGCGACGACGCCTGACCTTCCGAGCATGAGAGACCTCCGGGACGAGTGCAGAGACCCCCCGCCTCCGCGCGGGAGCCAGGATGGCAGATCCCGGCCGCGGTTCGCGGCGGTCTCAGCGCGTCGTGACGAGCACGGTGCCGGCGACCAGCAGGCCGATGCCGATCAGCCGCGCGGGCGAGAGGTCGATCTGCGGCACGCCGATCGCCCCGAAGCGATCGATCAGCGCGGACACGCCGAGCTGCGTGCAGACCAGCGCGGCGGTGACCCCGGCCGCCCCGAGGTGCCGGACGGTGATGATCGTGCCGAACACGACGGCCGCGCCGGCGATGCCGCCGATGAGGTGGACCGGCCGGAACTCGACCAGGCCCTCGAGCCGCCCGACCTGCCCCGAGGCGAGCAGCAGCGTGCCGACGATCAGCGTGGAGAGCAGCAGGCTCACGAAGGCCGACCCGAAGTCCCCGACGTGGCGGGCGAGCAGCGCGTTGGCCGGCGGCTGGAAGGCGACGAGCCCGCCGATGGCGAGCGTGGCGACGATCGCGATGACGCGGTCCATTCGCCGTGGGGATTCCGGCTCGGCGCGCTCGATCCTGCGCGCCCGACGCGCCCGGGTTACGGGGCGTCGGCGCCGCGCGGGCGCGGCAGCAGCGGCTGCGCGCGGTCCCAGTCGGCGATCTGGCAGCCGTCGGCGCGCGCGAAGCGCCGGTCGACGGCGCGCGACCCGACCCGGCCGGTGATCCGCGCGCGATCGGGACCGCCGTAGACCTCGGTGCACGGGCGGCTCGTGTCGGGCACCGAGGCCAGCAAGCCCGCGCGCTCGCGCGCCACGCGGCACAGCCGGCGCACCGGGCGCCGGCGCAGGAAGCCCGTGGCTCGCCCGTCGCCGTCGTCGCAGCGCAGGCGCCCGCCCTTCTGCGACCCGGCGCCGTCGGAGTAGCGGACCTCCAGCCGCACGGCGGGGCGATCGCCGGCGCCGGCCGCCTGGCCGCCGCAGGCGACGGCGACGAGCGCGCCCGCAGCGAGCGCCAGCGCCAGCAGGTGGGTCCTGCGGGAGAGCAGATCGGCCGGCCGCCGCATGACCAGAGCAGGCTACCGGCGTTAGGCTGGACGCCGTGGAGGCCGGACCACACGACGGCAGCCTGCGCGTCCTCACCTTCCGGGAGGGCGTGGCGGCCCGCGTCGGGCACGACCTGGTGCTCGAGGTCACCCGCTGGCGCGCGGCGGCCGATCCGGCCGCCGGGACCGGCGAGCTCAGTGCCGACCCCCGCTCACTCGAGGTCCGCGAGGGCCGTGGCGGCGTGAAGCCGCTGACCGACGGCGACCGCGCGCAGATCGGCCGCACCATCGACGACAAGGTGCTGCGCGGACAGGCGATCGAGTACCGCGCGGCCGCCATCCGGCGCGAGGGGGACGCGCTGGCGGTGGAGGGCGAGCTGAGCCTGGGCGGGCGCACCCGGCCGCTCGACGTCCGCCTCGCCGTGCGTGGCGCCCGCCTCGCCGGGCGGGTGACGCTGCGGCAGAGCGACTGGGGGATCACGCCCTACCGCGGCATGATGGGCGCGCTGCGCGTGCGCGACGAGGTCGAGGTCGAGGTCGACCTCCCCGCGCCGCGGTGAGCGCCGGCCCGCCCGCCCGGACCGCGCCACGGGTGCCGCTGCGAACGGTGGCGCGCGAGTGGACGCGCATCGGCGCCATCGGCTTCGGCGGCCCGCCCGCGCACATCGCGCTGCTGCGCGAGCTGTGCGTGCAGCGCCGGCGCTGGATCCGCCCCGAGCGCTTCGAGGACGCCATCGCCGCCACCAACCTGCTGCCGGGGCCGGCGTCGACGCAGCTGGCGATCTTCTGCGCCTGGCGGGTCGCCGGCGTGCCGGGCGCGCTGCTGGGCGGCGCCGGGTTCATCCTGCCCGGGCTCGTCCTGATCGTCGCGCTGGCTGCGCTGTTCCTGTCGGGCTCTCCGCCGGAGTGGGTGCTCGGCGCGGGGGCGGGCGCAGGCGCGGCGGTGGCGGCCGTCGCGCTGCGCGCGGGCGCCGACCTGCTGCCGGGCAGCCGCTCGCGCGCCGACCGGGCGCCGCTCGTCCGCTGGGCCGGCTACCTGGTCGCGGGCGGCGTCGCGGCGGCGCTGGTCGGGCCGTGGCTCGTGCTCGTGCTGCTCGCCTGCGGCGCGCTCGAGCTCGGGCTGCGCCGCGGTGGCGGCGGCGCGGCGGCCGCCGTCCTGCCGTGGCCGCTCGCCGTCGCGTCGACCGCCGGGCTCGCGGCGCTGTCGTGGACGGCGTTCAAGGTCGGCGCGCTCTCCTACGGCGGCGGGTTCGTGATCGTGCCGCTGATGCAGGCGGACGCCGTCGAGCAGCACGGGTGGATGACCGGCGCGGAGTTCCTCAACGCGGTCGCACTCGGGCAGGTCACGCCGGGCCCCGTCGTCCAGACGGTCGCGGTGGTCGGCTACGCGGCCGCCGGCGTCGGCGGCGCGGCGCTGGCGGCGTTCGTCGCCTTCGCGCCGTCCTTCGGCTTCATCCTGATGGGGGCCGACCGCTTCGACCGGCTCACGGCCAATCCCGTCGCCCGCGGCTTCCTCGCCGGCGCCGGTCCTGCCGCGATCGGCGCCATCCTCGGCTCCGCGGTGCCCCTCGCGCTCGCGCTCGCCGCCGCCTGGCAGTACGCGATCCTCGCCGCCGCGCTCGCCGCGCTGTTCGCGCTGCGGCGCGGCGTGGTGGCGACCTTGCTCGCCGCAGGCGCCCTCGGCGCGGGGCTGGCGCTGGCGGGCGTCGCGCCGCCGGGCGCCTGAGCCCGCGGCCCGGCGCGAACTGCGACAGTCCCCGGCCGTGGGCGAGCGCGCGATCGAAGCCTGGCTGACCGACATGGACGGCGTGCTCGTGCGCGAGGGGCAGGCGATCCCGGGCGCCGACCGGTTCCTGCGCCGCCTGCAGGAGCGCGAGCTTCCGTTCCTCGTCCTGACGAACAACTCCATCTACACGCCCCGCGACCTCGCCGCGCGCCTGCGCGCCAGCGGCCTCAGGTGCCCGAGCACGCGATCTGGACGTCCGCGCTGGCCACGGCGCGGTTTCTCTCCACGCAGCGCCCCCACGGGACGGCGTTCGTCATCGGCGAAGCCGGCCTCACCACCGCGTTGCACGAGGTCGGCTACACGCTGACCGAGACGCAGCCCGACTACGTGGTGCTGGGCGAGACCCGGACCTACAGCTTCGAGCGCATCGCCCTCGGCATCCGGCTGATCCTCGGCGGCGCGCGCTTCATCGCCACCAATCCGGATCCGACGGGGCCGAGCCCGGACGGCCCGCTGCCGGCCACCGGCTCGGTCGCCGCGCTCGTGAGCCGCGCGACCGGCCACGACCCGTACTTCGTCGGCAAGCCCAACCCGCTGATGATGCGCTCCGCCCTCAACGCGATCGACGCGCACTCGGAGTCCGCGGCCATGGTGGGCGACCGCATGGACACGGATGTCGTCTCGGGGCTGGAGGCTGGGATGCGGACGTTCCTGGTCCTCACCGGCTCGACCGCGCGCGAGCAGGTCGAGCGCTTCCCGTACCAGCCGTCGGCGGTGGTCGATTCGATCGCCGATCTCGTCGACGCCGTCGGCTGACGCGGCGACCGGCACCGCAAGAAGATGCTTGACGCTGCGTTGGCAGCCGACATGGGCGCAAACACCATCCCCAGGCTCGGGGGCGCGCTGCTCGGCGCGCTCGTCCTGAGCAGCCCCGCGCACGCCGCGGACTCCACCCTCACCGCCCGCGCCGACAAGGCGCGCTCCTGCCTCGCCAAGCTGACGGCTCCCGATGCCGCCGGCGTGGTGCAGCGCCGCGCGACCGCCCCCCGCCTCGCCTGGTTTCAGGCCCGGCTGAAGGCGCGCACCGGCGACTGGGACCTCGCCGTCTTCGACCGCCGCAGCGGCCGCCTGCTCGGCGGCAGCGCCGGCTTCGGGGCGATCGAGGTCGCCGGGGTAAAGGCGCGGCCGGGCCAGCGGCTCGTCGTGCAGGCGTGCCGGCGCGACTCGTCCGCCTCGCGCGCGCGGCTGACCACGAGCTTCGAGGGCCTCGTGCGCTCGCGCGAGCGCCTGCGGATGGCGCGTGTCTCGGCGCCGCTGGGCGACGAGGCGCGGCGGATGCAGGAGCTCGGCATCGACCTGACCGAGCACGGCGGCCCCGGCTTCGTCGACGTGCTGCTGCACGGCGACGACGACGAGCGCCTGCTGCGCGCCGCGGGCTTCGACTTCAAGATCATCGTCCACGACGTCAACGCCGCCGCGCGTGCGGCGCTGCGGGCCGGGCGCTCCGGCAACTACGGCAGCCGCACTGCGCTGCCGTCGGGTCGCACCGCGGCCGACGGCTACCGCGTCCGCGGCGAGTACGAGGCCGACATGAAGCGCCTCGTGGAGGAGAACCCGGGCCTCGTGCGCCCGATCACGCTGCCGGAGAAGACGCTCAACGGCACGCCGGTGCACGCGATCGAGATCGCCTCCGACGTTGCCCGCAAGGACGACGGGCGGCCGGTGTTCGTCATGACGGGCGTGCACCACGCGCGCGAGTGGCCGTCGTCGGAGCACGCGATCGAGTGGGCGTTCGAGCTCGTCGACGGTTACAGGCGCGGCAACGCCGACGTGCGGGCGCTCGTCGAGAAGACCCGCACGATCGTCGTGCCGATCGTCAACGTCGACGGCTTCGACCTCTCGCGCAGCCTCACGCACGAGATGAAGCGCAAGAACTGCCGCGCGGCGACGCCGGAGCTGCAGGCCACGCAGGCGTGCAGCGCGCGGGCGTCGAACACCGGCGTCGACCCGAACCGCAACTACAGCGGCCTGTGGGGCGGCGTCGGCGCGAGCGCGGCGTTCACCAACGAGACCTACCGCGGCGCCGACGGTTTCTCCGAGCCCGAGACGCGCAACGTCCAGTGGCTCGTCTCGACGCGCCACGTCACCGGCCTGATCACCAACCACACCTACGGCCGGCTCGTGCTGCGCCCGCCGGGCGTGGCGGCGCAGGGCTGGGCGCCGGACGAGCACGCGATGAAGCACCTCGGCGACTCGATGGCGTCGCACAACGGCTACGCGAGCCAGTACGGCTGGCAGCTCTACGACACCAACGGCACCACCGAGGACTGGTCCTACAACGCGACGGGCGGCTACGGCTACACGTTCGAGATCGGCGTCACCGGCTTCCACCAGAGCTACCAGGTGCACGTCCTCGACGAGTACCTCGGCACCGGCACGGTGCCGGGCGCCGGCAAGGGCGGCAACCGGATGGCGTTCTTCCGCATGCTCGAGACGGTCGCCGATCCGGCGCACCACGGCGTTCTCAGCGGGCGGACGCAGCCCAACCGCGTGCTCGAGCTGACGAAGTCGTTCAAGACGCTGTCGGCGCCGGTGATCGACGGCACGGGCGCGGTGGGCGCCGTGCGCGAGTACGACGACCGGCTCGAGTCGCGGCTCGCCGTCGGCAAGTCCCGGTCGTTCGAGTGGCACGTCAACCCCTCCACGCGGCCGGCCGTGCGCGGCGGGCGCTACCCGCGCGAGGGCGCCAAGACGACGCCCGACTTCGCGCTGGCCCCATCGGCGCCGACGGTGCCGGGCAGCGTCGGGGGCGTCGTGTCGGTCAACCATCCGGCGGCGTACCAGGACTTCCCGTTCACGGTGTCGTCCCAGCACGACAACGGCTACCTGGTGGCCCGCATCGACTGGTCGAACCCCGTCCAGAACGCGAACGCGGCGCAGAACTGGGACCTCGAGCTGTACCGCAAGCAGGCCGACGGAACCCTCGTGCAGCTGGGCAAGTCGATCAACTCGAACCTCGTGCGGCCGTTCGAGGAGCTCCAGCACACGCACGTCGGCGCCGGCGACTACGTCCTGCGGGTCCGCAACGTCAAGGCGGAGAACCCGCTCGGCTACAGCGGCAGCGTGCGCTTCTTCCCGCCCGAGCCGCCGGAGGCGTACACCCTCACGTGCCGGGACAGCGAGGGCACGATCGTGCGCGTGTCGGAGGTCGTGGTCGGGCGCGGACAGCGGCTGGACATCGGAGACCCGTGCAAGCGCTAGGCCGCTGAGCGCGGCGCGGCGGCGGCGCTCAGCCGCCGCCGCCCGCCGCCGGCCCCAGGCCGTGGCGGCGCATGACTGCGCGACGGCCGCGCGGTGATCGGCGCCTGACGCCGCAGCGCGCCGCACCGCAGTTTTCCCGGTTGCCGTGCGTTGACTCCCCCATGGCCCGAACCTTCCGCCGGCTGATCCCCGCCCTCGCCCTCCTGGCCGTCGCCGCGCCTTCCGCTTCCGCGCAGGCGCCGCTGGCGGGCACCGGCGAGAACATCCAGCCCATCTCCCGCGTCCAGATGGCCCACCCGAACGAGGTCGAGCTCGCGGGTGACTGGGCCTTCGTCTCCAACGACTTCTACGGCATGACGATCGTCAACATCGCCGATCCGACCAAGCCGTTCATCGAGGGCGAGTGGAAGTGCGAGGCCGGCTGGGGCGACATCGACCTGTCGCCCGACGCGAACCTCGCGTTCCTCACCAACGCCCACGGAAGCGAGTGCACCGACGACGAAGGCGGCACGTGGGTGGCGATCGTCGACATCTCCGACAAGAAGAACCCGAAGCTGATCGGGACGATCCCGCACAGCGACGAGATCACCTACGTCCACACCGCCACGCTCGACAACAACCTGCTCTACCTCAACCCGCAGGTGCTCGCGGGCGTGCTGCCCAGCGGCGAGGCGGCGGTGCCGAGGATGCCGGTCTACGACGTCTCCGACCCGCGCAACCCGGTGCTCAAGACCATCATCGAGAAGCGGAGCCCCGGCTTCGCGCACGACAGCTACGTCGACCACCGTCCCGACGGGAAGACGCTGCTGTACGCCGGCTCGGTCCACAGCTCCGACGTCTTCGACGTCACCGACCCGATGCAGCCGGAGCTGCTGCAGGAGGTCTACTCGCCGGAGATCACGATCTCCCATGACGTCCAGCCCAACCACAACCGCGAGATCATCGTCGTCGACGACGAGGGCGCGGCGGGCGGCCAGCTCGAGGAGGACGTCTCGGTCTGCGGTCGCTTCGGCGGGCCCGGCCCGGCGGCGGTCGACTCCGGCTCGGTCCACTTCTACGAGGCGGCGCCGGACGGCACCTTCGCCAACGGCGGCCTCGTGGAGCTCGGGTCCTGGAACGCGCCGGCCAACGCCAACGAGGGCGCGTGCGTCGCGCACGTGTTCTGGCAGGCGCCGGACGAGAACCGCCTGACGCAGGCCTACTACCGGATGGGCGCGTTCGTCCTCGACTACGAGGATCCGGCCGCCCCGAAGATGCTCGGGTCCTTCACGGCCGAGGGCGGCTCGAACTACTGGTCGGTCAAGCCCCACCGCGGCTACCTGTTCGCGACCTCGCAGGACTACGACGCGCTCGACATCATGCGCTACACCGGCGAGGGCGGCACGCGCTGGCCGACCACCTCCGGGCCGGCCGAGATCCAGCGGGCCGCGCGCCAGGGCGTGCCGTACAAGCCGATCACCAACGGCGGCCAGCCCGTCCCGACGCAGCCGCTGCCGCCGACCGGGGGTGCCGACGAGCGGGCGATCGGGCGCATCCGCTTCGTGGCGAAGCTCAAGAAGGTCCCGGGCCGCCGCGGCCGCAAGACCCGCATCACCTTCACCTTCCGCGACTCGAAGGGCAAGAAGGTCGGCCGGGCGTCGGTGCGCAAGCCGGCCGCCAAGCGGGCCAAGGTGCGCATCTTCGGCGGCGCCGTCGCCGGCACCTACCGCTGGACGGCCAAGGCCGGCAAGCGCACGCTCGGCCGCGGCAAGATCCGCGTCAAGAAGGCCGACAACATGACGCTGGCGCCGAACAAGCGCCTGTCGGTCGCCGCCCGGTAGCGGCCACCCCACGGTTCGAGCAGGTCACGAGGGCCCCGCTGCGGCGGGGCCCTCGTCGTTTCGCCTCCGCTACCGCGACCGCCGCGGCGCCGACCACGCCTGCCCCAGCACCGACGGCCGCACCCACCACCCGGCACGCCCGCCGCGAGCTTCTTCTTAATCCGCTTGCTCAGAGCAACTTCATGAAGCGGCACAGAGCAAGTTCATGAAGCAGCACAGAGCCGACGGGGGTGGAGTCGGCGCGCCCGGGGGCGTCTACTCCACCGGATGGGCTTGGCTGTGGTCGCCGTCGGAGTCGCCGTGCGTTCTCGGGTGCTCCTGCGGCAGGGCGCTGCCGTACTCGCGCTCGCGGAAGTCGTTCATGGCGTCGATCTCGCGCTGCTGGGCGCCGATGATCGCCTGGGCGAGCGCCTTGAGCTCGGGGTTCTCGCCGCGCGCGAGCTCGGCTTGGGCCATGGCGATCGCGCCCTGGTGGTGCGGGATCATCATGTCGACGAAGGCGCGGTCGAACGGCTCGGCGTCCCGCAGGTCGGCCGGATCGTCGTCCATGCCCTGCATGTGGTCGGGCACCCCGAGGTCACCGATCGCCACCCCGTCGCGCTCGAGCTGGGCGTCGATGCGGCGCAGCGTCTCGATCTCCGCCTGCTGGGTCCGGATGATGTCGGCGGCGAGCCCGCGGACGAACCCGCTCTGCGCGCGCTCGCGGGCGATCCGGGCCATCTCGACCGCCGACTCGTGGTGCGGGATCATCGCGGCGGCGAACGCGCGGTCGACGCCGGCGCCCGCGCCCGCCACCGCGGACCCGTGGTTGCCCTGGCGGTGGTCGCCCCCGCCGTCCGCGCCGGCGCCCGCCCCCGCGCCGCCTCCGCACGCGGACAGCGCGACGGCGCAGAGCAGGAGGACGCAGGTGACGAGCGAGCGGCAAGGGCGCGACAGAGGCATGCCCTCAGTATGCGGCCACCCCGTCATGCGGCGCCGCGCGCCCGCAACGCCCGCTGGCGCCGCCAGCCGTGGCGGGTGAGGCCGGCCGGCTTGTGGATCGCGAGCGCGGTGGCCGCCAGCAGCAGCACGATCGCCGCGGCGGCGTGCAGGACGAAGCTCGGCGAGCGCATCGCGTCCAGGTCGGCACCCGCGGCGGCCACGCCCGCCACGTGGTCGACCGTCCGCAGGTACACCAGCAGCACGAGCGTGGCCACCACCGTGATCACGAGCTTCACCACCACCCAGTAGTGGCGGATGAGGCCCCACGACGTGATGAGCGACTCGATGACCCCGGTCGCGAGCGCCGCGATCGCGAGCGGCACGATCGCGTACCGCGCCAGCGGCTCCGACGCGAGGTAGACGCCCCGCACCAGGTCCGGGTCCCGGCTGGTGAGCCCCACGATCGCGAGCACGAGGAACGCCGTGAGCGCGCCGAGCCAGCCCACGGACGCCACCACGTGCGCCGTCAGCGCCAGCCTCCGCAGCGGCGCGCGCGCCGTCACGGCTGCTTGCCGTGGTCCACGCCGGGCGGCGGCCGGTGCTCGCCCGCCTCCCCACCACCGCCACCGAGGTGCCGCTGCGGCCCGTGGTCGGACCCCACGAGCAGCGCGACGACGACCAGCACGAGCGCTGCGGCGGCGAGCGCCGCCGTGATCTTGACCCAGCGCGGGCGCGGTGGCGGCCGGTCGTCGTGCAGAGGCGCAGACATGCCTTTACGATACAGCATGTCTCGCGAAGCGACGCCATGTCGCGGTGGGCCGTATCATCGGGCGGTGCCCAAGCTGTGGGAGCACACGATCGAGGCGCATCGGCGCAGCGTGAGCGACGCCGTCCTGGATGCCGCCGGCGCCCTCGCCGCCGAGCGCGGGCTGCGCGGCGTGACGATGTCGGCCGTCGCCGAGCGCACCGGCATCGGCCGGGCGACGCTGTACCGCTACTTCCCCGACCTCGACGCGCTCCTGGAAGCCTGGCACCGCCGCCAGGTGGGGCAGCACCTCGAGCGGCTCGACGCCCTGCGCGCCCAGCCTGGCGATGCCGCCGAGCGACTGCTACGCGTGCTCGACGGCTACGCGCGGCTCGCCCGCGGCGCGGCAGGCCGCGAGGGCGGCGCCGGGCCGTCGGCGCTGCTGCACGCCGGCGAGCACGTCCGGCACGCGGAACGCCACGTCCGCGCGATCCTGCGCGACGTCCTGGCGGAGGCGCGCGCCGCGGGCGCGATCCGCGGCGACATCCCGGCCGACGAGCTCGCGACGTACTGCCTGCACGCGCTCGCGGCGGCGGCCGCCGCGCCCTCACAGGCCGCCGCGCGCCGCCTGGTGGAGGCGACGCTCGACGGCCTGCGCTTCCGGCGCTGACGCGCAGCCCTCAGCCGGTCGGCTGCGGGACGATCCGGATGTACGGCCGCGGGGACTCCCACTCGCCGAAGATCTCCTTCGCCTGGTCGTCGGAGACCGAGCCGGCGATGATCACCGGGTCGCCGTCCGTCCACTGAGCGGGCGTCGCGACCTTGTGCTTGGCCGTCAGCTGCAGCGAGTCGATGACGCGCAGGATCTCGTCGAAGTTGCGCCCCGTGGTCATCGGGTAGACGAGGATCAGCTTGATCGTCTTGTCCGGGCCGATGACGAACACGTTCCGGACCGTCTGGTTCTGCGCGGGCGTGCGGCCGGTGGGGTCGCCGTCGACGTCGGCCGGCAGCATCCCGTAGGCCTTGGAGACCTGGAACTCCGGGTCGGCGATGATCGGGTAGTTCGGCGCCGTCCCCTGCGTCTCGGCGATGTCCTGGGCCCACTTCTCGTGGTTGCCCAGCGGGTCGACCGACAGGCCGATGATCTTCACGCCGCGCTTGTCGAACTCCGGCTTGATCGACGCCATGTAGCCGAGCTCGGTCGTGCAGACCGGGGTGAAGTCGCGCGGGTGCGAGAACAGCACGCCCCACGAGTCGCCGAGCCACTCGTGGAACTTGATGCGACCCTGCGTGGTGTCCGCCTCGAAGTCGGGCGCGGTTGATCCGATGCTCAGAGCCATGGTCGGTCTCGACCTCCGTCAGATGCCTGCAGAAGAATGGCCCTAAAGGCTAGCCGGTTTACGGGGATTCTCCCCGCGGGCTGGCACAGCGGGACGCCGGAGCTCAGCGGACGGCCGCCGGGCGCCCCGCCTGATCGAGCGGCGCGCCCTCGAGCATCCCCGGTAGGTAATCGTCGTAGAAGACGCGCGCCCGCAGCTCGCGGCGGCTGCGCGCGCCCGTCTTGTCGAAGATCGCCTTGAGGTGGTCGCGCACCGTCCACGGCGATACGAACAGGCGGTCGGCGATCGTCTTCGTGTCGAGCCCGGCGGCCACGAGGCCGGCCACCTCGCGCTCCCGCGCCGTCAGGCCGTAGCTCTCCAGTCGCAGCGGCGCCGCGTCCTCCCCCGCCGTCCGCTGGATGACGACGGCGACGCGACCCGCCGGGCGCCCCTCCGGCAGCGACGCGTAGAGCGACAGCCAGCCGTCGCGCGTCGGCACGTGCACGGCCGGCGGCTCGCCCCCGCGGCGGCCGGCGCGCGCGGCCGCGGCCACCGCGAGCACCGGCATCGGCAGGGCGAGCGACCCGCCCCCGCGCGCCAGCGGCTCGAGCAGGCGGCGCGCCTGCGGCGTGAGGAGCTCGACCTCGTCGCCGCGGCCGAGCACGACCATGCCGGGCGCGTCCTCGTCGAAGGGCTGCCGTGCGGCGTCCGCACGGATCGCGTCGCGGAGCCCCTCGGCGATCGGCCGCGACAGCCGAGCCATCAGGCGCGCCTCGTCGCGCGTGAAGTCGCCGCGGCCGGCGCTGCGGTGGAACACGACGCAACCCCACGCGCGCCCGCGCGTGACCAGCGCCGCGCGCATCTCGAACGGCATGTCCCGCGGCCCCAGCCACTCGCTGAAGCGCGGGCTGCGCTCCGGCCGCCCGCGCGTCGCCTCGCTGAGGATCCCCACCGGCGCGCGGCGGCGCGCGAGCGCGGCGAACGCGTTGTAGTCGTCGCGCTCGTACTCGCTGGCAAGAACGGTCCGCGCCACGTCCGCCTCCGTCTCGGGCGTCATGAAGCCGCCCGCCAGCAGCTCCTCGGGGTGCGCCGTCGTCAGCAGCAGCGTCTCGGGGTCGAGCGCATGCCAGCAGGCGGCGTCGAAGTCGAACGCGCGCCGCAACCGCGCGGCCAGCTCGCGGTGGTACTCCTCGCGCGGGAGGGCACGGCCCGCCAGCACGTGCACCTCCGCCACGAGGCGGTTCGCATCCCACCGGCCGGACATGCACCGATTCTCGGGACATCGCGCTCGCGCATCAAGTCACGTGCGCGAAAGATCCCTCGCCACGGGGGATGGAAGCAGCGGCGCCCACGGTGGAGCATGACCTCATCGTCCAAGCCGTTTGGAGGAGGAGCCATGACCGCCGATACCGCCACCCGCGTCCGGGAGGTCGCCTTCGCAGTCCCCCTGCTGCCGGGGAAGACCGCCACGGACCGCGACGCCATGCGCTCGTGCTGGCAGGGCGAGCGCGCCGACGCGTACGCCGCGGCCCGCACCCGAGCCGGGATCACCCGCGAGTCGATCTGGATCCAGTCGACCCCGGCCGGCGACATGGCCGTCGTGCACATCGAGGCCGAGGACGTCGACGCCGCCATGCGCGAGATGGGCTCCTCGGAGGACCCGTTCGACCGCTGGTTCCGTGAGCACGTGCTCGACGTGCACGGGATCGACGTCGCGCAGCCGCTGCCGCCGCTCGAGCTCGTCTGCGACTTCCGCCGCGAGTGACGCAGCCGGGAGCGGCATGAGAGGGTTGCCCGATGAGGAGACTGCTGATCGGGCTGGCCGTCCTCGCCGGTGCCGCCCCGCCCGCCGCCGAGGCCGCGACCGTCGCCGTCGAGCTGTCGTCGTGCACCGGCGACTCGTGCCGCTACTGCGGGTCGCAGTGCGAGACCGAGACGCTCGTGTTCCGCGCGGCGCCGGGTGAGGCGAACCGCCTGATCGTGCGGCGCGCCGCGGACGCGGTGACCTTCAACGACACCGGCGCGTCGCTCGCGGCAGGGCCGGGATGCACGCAGGTCGACGCCGGCACCGCGACCTGCCGCGCCGCGTCCTCGCCGCTGATCCGGCTCGGTGATCGCGACGACGTGCTGGAGGGCAGCGACGCGCGCGAGTCGATCGACGGCGGCAGCGGCAGGGACGTCCTGCGCGCCGCCGGCGGCGACGACACGATCGACGACGGCGATCCCGCCGCCGACGTGATCGACGGCGGCGCAGGCCGCGACGACGTGTCGTACTGGGGCCGGAAATGGGGCGTGCGGGTCGACCTCGGCCGCGGGACCACGGCTGACGGCGACCGCATCGCCGGAGTCGAGCGCGTCATGGGCGGGCCCGGCGACGACCGGCTGCGCGGCGGCCCCGGCGCCGACGAGCTCTACGGCGGCCCCGGCCGCGACGCGCTGGCGGGAGCGGGCGGCGCCGACGAGCTGCACGGCGACGCGGGCACCGACACCTACCGCTGCGGGGGCGGGACCGACCGGGTGATCGAGCCGTCGCGCCGTGAGCTGCTGCGCCGCGGGTGCGAGCGCGTCGGCAGCGGCGACGCGCGGACCGTCCCGAGCCAGCCG
>DATLGB010000029.1:0-13819 GCA_035540675.1 Solirubrobacteraceae bacterium
GACTTCCGGGCGCGCTTCGGGCGCGACCCGGGGCCGTTCGCGCTCGTCGGCCACCGGGCGATGCGCTCCGTGCTGCGGGCGATCGACGGCGCCGCGGGCGACCCGGGCGAGCGCCGGCGCGTGGTCGACGCGTTCTTCGCCACGCGGCCACTCGCCGAGGCGGCGAGCAGCCCGTTCTTCCTTGCCCGCCGCGCCGGCGGCCGCACGCGCTACGAGCCGCTGGACTGAGCCGCGGCGCCGGCCCGGGCGGCGCCGCGGTCACGATCTTCAGGTGTTGATCGTGAGGTCGAGCGCGATCTCGTCCACGGCGGCCAGCGCGCGCGACACGGGGCACCCTTCCTTGGCCCCCTCGACCGCCTCGCGGATCTTCGCCTCGTCGCCGCCGGGCGCCGTCACCTCCGTGGTGAGCGTCACCTTCGTGATCGTCGGCTTGCCGTCGACCATGCGCAGGTCGACGGTGGCCCGCGTCTCGACGCGCTCGACGTCGATCCCGGCGCGCCCGAGGTCGCCCGCCGCCGCCATGGAGAAGCAGCCGGCGTGGGCGGCGGCGATCAGCTCCTCCGGGTTGGTCCCCTCGCCTTCCTCGAAGCGCGAGCTGAAGGTGTAGGGGCCCTCCCAGCCGCCCTGGCGGAGGTGCATGGTGCCGTTGCCCTCCTTGAGGGTGCCCTCCCACTTCGCGGTCGCCTGGCGTGCAGCCATGTCCGGTGCTCCTTCCGGTCGAGTTCGGGAGCCCTGTTGTTAGCACCTACGCTGCGGCGAAGCGGTGTCCCACGAGCATCACCACCACCATCACCATGCGGCCTCGGCCGCCGCCGACCGCGGGCCGCTGACCCTCGCGCTCGCGCTGATCGCCGGCTTCATGCTGGTCGAGGTGGTGGCCGGCATCCTCGCCGGATCGCTCGCCCTGCTCTCCGACGCGGCGCACATGCTCACCGATGCGGGCGCGATCGCGCTCGCGCTGGTCGCGGCGCGGCTCGCCGAGCGCCCGCCCGCCGGCGCGTTCACCTTCGGGCTGCGGCGCGCCGAGATCCTGTCCGCGCTGGTCAACGGCGGGGCGCTGCTCGCGCTCGCGCTCGTCATCACGGTCGACGCCGTGCGCCGCCTGGCCGAGCCGGCGGACGTCGACGGCGCGGTCGTGCTCGCGGTCGGCGCCGCGGGGGCTGCGGTCAACCTCGCCGCCGCCTGGTCGCTGGCGCGCTCGCAGCGGCGCAGCCTCAACGTCGAGGGCGCGCGCATGCACGTCCTGGCCGACCTGTTCGGCTCGGTCGGCGCGATGACGGCGGGCGCCGCCGTCCTCGCCACCGGCTTCGACCGCGCCGACCCGATCGCGGCGCTCGTCGTGGCCGGGCTGATGCTGCGCTCGGCGTGGTCGCTGCTGCGCGAGTCGGGCCGCGTGCTGCTCGAGGCGGCGCCACGCGGGATGGAGGTCGACGCCATCGGCCGCTCGATCGCCGCCCACCCGGCGGTCACCGAGGTCCACGACCTGCACGTGTGGGAGGTCACCTCCGGCTTCCCCGCGCTGGCCGCCCACGTGATGGTGCCGGCGGGCGCCGACTGCCACGCCGCGCGGCGGGAGCTGCAGGAGCTGCTGCGCGACCGCTTCGCGATCGAGCACACGACGCTGCAGGTCGACCACGCGCCGCGCGGCGACCTGGTGGAGATCGACCCGGTCGCGTGAGCGAGATCGTCCGCCTGTCCGTCCTCGACCAGAGCCCGGTCAGCGAGGGGATGACCGGCGCGCAGGCGCTGCACAACACGCTCGACCTCGCGCGTCACGCCGACGCGCTCGGCTATCACCGCTATTGGCTCGCCGAGCACCACGGCGGGACGATGCTCGCCGGCCCGAGCCCGGAGGCGCTGATCGGGCCGGTGGCGGCGGCGACGGAGCGGATCCGGGTCGGGTCGGGCGGCGTGATGCTGCCGCACTACAGCCCGTTCAAGGTCGCCGAGACCTTCAGCCTGCTCTCGGGGCTGTACCCGGGGCGGATCGACCTCGGCCTCGGCCGGGCCGCGGGCACGGACCCGTTGACGACGTTCGCGCTGCAGCGCGACCGCCGGCAGGCGTCGCCGGACGACTTCCCCGACCAGCTCGTCGAGCTGCTCGCGTACCTCACCGACAGCCTGCCGAGCGACCACCCGTTCCGGCGGCTGCCGGCCGCGCTGCCGGGCCTGCCCGAGCGGCCGGACCCGTGGCTGCTGGGGTCGTCGCCGCAGAGCGCGATCTGGGCCGGGCAGCTGGGCCTGCCGTACGCGTTCGCCGACTTCATCAACCGCGACGGTGCGACCGTCACCGCCGACTACCGCGCGCGCTTCGAGCCGTCGGACTGGCAGCGGGCGCCGCGGACGGCGGTGGCGGCGTGGGCGCTGGCCGCCGGCAGCGAGGAGGAGGCGCAGCGGCTCGCCGCCTCGAGCCGGATGACCTTCGCCGAGCTGCGCCAGGGGCGCCTGATCCCGGTCCCGCCGCCCGAGAAGGCGCTGCGCTACCTCGCCGCCGCGGGCCGCGGGCTGCCGAGCCGGCGCTCGATCCTGGGCACGGGCGCGCAGGTCCGCGCCGGCCTCGAGCGGCTGGCGGACGAGTACGGCGCCGAGGAGGTGGTCGTGGTCACCATCACGCACGACCACGAGGCCCGCCGGCGCTCCTACGAGCTGATCGCGGACGCGTTTGGCCTCACGGCGCGGCGGGGCAGCGAAGCGGCATGAGCGAAGACCACGAGAAGGACGCCACCATCGTCCGCGGCGACGAGCCGCCCGACGACACCAGCGGCGGCCCGCTCTCCAGCGGCGCCGGCGAGGGATCCGGCCAGGGCGCCGACGGCGCGCCCGACGTCGACGTCCCGGGCGGCGCGGCCGACGACGGCGGCGCCACCGAGGGCGCGGCCGGCGGCGGCTGACACCACGAACGTCCGGGAACGTGCGCCCTGGCGCGCATCCCGGGACGTTCGGCGCGTGTGGCAGGTTCGGCGCTCGCGGGTAGCGAGGCTCCACGAGCCTTCGCGCCGAGTGTCACAAAGTTGTTACAAGCGGCGTTCTTCCACTATGCTGGCCCCTGCCGCTCCCCTGGCGGCAGGCACGGCCGGCTCCCCTCCGCCGGCCGCTCAGGATGCTGACGCGCCAGGGTGAGGGCCGACCTCCCGTGACCGCTTTCGCCGACACCGCGCCCCTGCCCGTCCGCTACCTGGACCTCGTCCTGATCGTGGCGCTGCTGCCGCTGGTCGTGCTCGCCGACCTGCCCCTGCTGGGCTACCTGGTGGGCGCCGGCGCGTGGACCGCGCAGCGGCTGCTCGGCACGTGGCTGGACGCGCGGGCGGCCGCCTCGGCCGACGTGAAGCGGTCGGTCGGGATCATGCTGGCGGGGGTCATGGGACGCGCGTGGCTCATGGGCCTTACCATCCTCGCCGTCGGCCTGGCGGGCGCGCGCGAGGACGGCCTCATGGCCGCCCTGCTGGTCTTCTTCGCCTTCACCGTCTATCTCGCCCTGTCCCTCATCCTTCGACCCCAGAGGAAGTCGTCTTCGTGAGCAAGCGCCGCAAACTGTTCTTCGGCATCGCGGGCATGTACGTCCTCGTGCTGATCCTGCTCGGGGTGCTCTTCGGTGGCGGCCAGAAGAACGAGGAGTTCAAGCCGCAGAACGAGTTCCAGCTCGACACCTGGATCAACCTGCCCGGGCCGCTG
The DNA here is from genome assembly GCA_035540675.1 of Solirubrobacteraceae bacterium. GTDB lineage: Bacteria > Actinomycetota > Thermoleophilia > Solirubrobacterales > Solirubrobacteraceae > DATLGB01. Next base: position 3,673 of record DATLGB010000029.1, read on the forward strand.
GACTTCAACAAGGCGGTCATGTACCTGCTGATCGCGATGGCGCTGACGGTCGGGACGATGCTCTACATCGCCAACCGGATGGCGGCGCGGCCGAACAAGGTGCAGACGGCGGTCGAGGCGCTCTACGCCCTCATGCGCGACAACATCACGCGCGGCAACATGAGCGACGAGATGGCGCGGAAGTGGTTCCCGTTCATCGGGACGCTGTTCCTGTTCATCTGGTTCTCGAACCTGATCGGCTACATCCCGCTGCCGACCAACACGCACGAGCACGTCTCGATCTTCGGCGTCGACATCCCCGCCTTCGCCCTCTACGCGGCGACCGCGAACGTCTCGATCCCGCTCGTGCTCGCCCTGATCGTCTTCATCGCCTACAACGTCGAGGGCATCCGCGCCAAGGGCGTCGGCGGCTACCTCAAGGCGCTCGTGCCGGCGGGCGTCAAGGGCGGGATGGCCGTCTTCATCTTCATCCTGGAGTTCATGTCGAACTTCATGCGGCTCGTCTCGCTGAGCGTCCGACTCTTCGCCAACATCCTGGCGGGCCACCTCATCATCCTCTTCATGTCCGGCGGCCTCGCGGTGCTGCTCGGGCTCGAGGCGATCGGCTGGCTGACGCTGCCGATCGGCGTCGCGCTGTTCATGTTCGAGGTCGGCCTGGTCGCGACGCTGCAGGCCTTCATCTTCGCCACGCTGTCTTCCATCTACCTCGGCGGCGCCGTCGCCGAGCACCACTAAGTCACCAAGGAGAGATCGTTGCTCGCCACCATCCTCAACTTCGTCTTCGCCGCCGCAGAGGACGGCGAGAACGCCGGTAAGGCGATCGCGCTGGGCGTCGGCGGCGGCCTCGGCGCCGTGGGCGCCGGCGTCGGCATCGGCATCATCTTCGGCAAGGTCATCGAGTCCGTCACCCGCCAGCCGGAGATGCGCGACGAGATCACGTCGATCCAGTGGCTCGGCTTCGCGCTCACCGAGGCTTGCTTCTTCTACGGCCTCGTGGCGGGCCTGATCGCCTTCTTCCTCTAGGCGATGCTCGCGACCCTGATCAACGTCTTCGCCGCCGCCGAAGCCGGCGCCGAGGGAGGCGACAGCGGCAGCTTCCTCGTCTCGCCCAACACGGGCCTGATGATCTGGACGCTGCTCGTCTTCGCGATCTCGATGTACCTGCTCGCGAAGCTCGCCTTCCCGCGCATCCAGGCGAACCTGGACAAGCGCCAGAAGGTGATCGAGGACTCGATCGACCATGCGGAGCGCACGCGGGCGGAGGCCGACCAGCTGCTGGCCGAGTACCGCGAGCGGCTGTCCGCCGCGCGCGCGCAGGCCGACGAGATCGTCGCCCGCGCCCGCAAGACGGGCGAGAACGCCGAGGCCGAGTCGCTGGCCGAGGCGCGCCGCAAGCGCGAGGAGATGATGGAGCAGACCCGCCGCGAGATCGAGGCCGAGACCAAGCGCGCGATCGCCGAGATCCGCAACCAGGTCGCCGACCTCACGGTGCTGGCCACGGAGAAGGTCACGCGCAAGACGCTGACCGACGACGACCAGCGCCGCCTCGTCGAGGAGGCCGTCTCCGAGCTCGACTTCGCCGCCCTGAGCGGGGACCGGGGGTAGCAGGTGGAGGAGCTCGCCACCGTCTACGCCCGCTCCCTGCACGAGGCGGCGCAGGATGCCGACCGGTTCGACGTCGTGCGCGAGCAGATCGGCCAGCTGGCCGACGCGCTCGAGTCCGATCGCGACCTGCAGGTGTTCCTGTTCAGCCCGTACTTCTCCTCCGAGGAGAAGAAGCAGGGGCTGCGCAAGGCCGTCTCCGACGCCGACGACCTGGTGGCGAACTTCCTCGAGCTGCTGGTCGAGAACCACCGGATGCCGGCGCTGTTCCGGATCCGGCGCGAGCTCGACCGGCTGTGGGACGAGGAGCACCGGATGCTGCCGGTCGAGATCACCTCGGCGGTCGAGCTCGACGAGCAGGTCGTCAAGCGGATCGGCGACCGCATCGGCGAGCAGACGGGCCGCACGGTCGAGCTGACCGCGCAGGTGGACCCGGACGTGCTCGGCGGGCTCGTCGTGCGCGTCGGCAACACCGTCCTCGACGCCTCCATCCGCCACCGCCTCGAACAGCTTCGCAAGCAGGTCTCCCGGCCTGCCTAAGTGACGTCGCCCGTGGGTCCGAGCTTGCGAGGACCGCAGGGCGAAAGCCAAATCTTCGAAGAGAGCTGACGCCAGTGCAGATCAAGCCAGACGAGATCACCTCCATCCTCAAGAACCGCATCCAGGGCCTGGATACGGGCACGGCCGACCTCGCCGAGGTCGGCACCGTCCTGTCGGTCGCGGACGGCATCGCGCGCGTGCACGGTCTCGAGAACGCGATGGCGTTCGAGATGCTCGAGTTCCCGCACGACGTGACGGGCCTGGCGCTGAACCTCGAGTCCGACAACGTCGGCTCCGTGCTGTTCGGCGACTGGGCGAAGGTCGTCGAGGGCGACACGGTCAAGCGCACCGGCCGCCTGCTGGAGGTCCCGGTCGGCGAGTCGCTGCTCGGCCGCATCGTCGACCCGCTCGGCAACCCGCTCGACGGCAAGGGCGAGATCAACACGTCGGAGACGCGGCCGGCCGAGGTCAAGGCGCCGGGCGTCGTCCAGCGCCAGCCGGTCAAGGAGCCGATGCAGACCGGCCTGAAGGCCGTCGACTCGATGATCCCGATCGGCCGCGGCCAGCGCGAGCTGATCATCGGCGACCGCCAGACCGGCAAGACCGCGATCGCGATCGACACGATCATCAACAACAAGGACACCGGCGTCATCTCGATCTACGTCGCGATCGGGCAGCGCATGGCGACGGTCGTCGGCATCGCCAAGCGCCTCGAGGACGCCGGCGCGCTGGAGAACACGATCATCGTGGCCGCGCCCGCCGACGAGGCGGCGCCGATCAAGTTCCTGGCGCCGTACGCCGGCACCGCGATGGGCGAGCACTTCCTGCACCAGGGCAAGCACGCCCTGTGCGTGTACGACGACCTCACCAAGCACGCCTACGCGTACCGCCAGATGTCGCTGCTGCTGCGCCGCCCGCCGGGCCGCGAGGCGTACCCGGGCGACGTGTTCTACCTGCACTCCCGCCTGCTGGAGCGCGCCTGCAAGCTCAACGACGACCTCGGCGCCGGCTCGCTGACCGCCCTGCCCGTCATCGAGACGCAGGCCGGCGACGTGTCGGCGTACATCCCGACCAACGTCATCTCGATCACCGACGGCCAGATCTTCCTCGAGCCGAAGCTGTTCTACTCGGGCGTCCGGCCGGCCATCAACGTCGGCATCTCGGTGTCCCGCGTGGGCGGGGCGGCGCAGCTCACGCCGATGAAGAAGGTCGCGGGCAAGCTCAAGCTCGAGCTGTCGCAGTACCGCGACCTCGAGGCGTTCTCGCAGTTCGGGTCCGACCTCGACCCCGACACCCAGCGCACGCTGGCGCGCGGCGCGCGGCTCGTGAAGTCGCTCAACCAGGGCGAGGGCCAGCCGCTGGACGTCGCCGAGCAGGTGGCGGTCATCTACGCCGCCACCAACGGCTACGTCGACCGCATCAACGAGGATCGCGTGGGCGAGTTCCACGAGGGCCTGGTCGAGCGCCTGCACTCGGCGGCCGCGGAGGCCATGAAGGCCATCAACAGCGGCGACTGGGGCGACGAGACGCAGAAGGCGCTCGACGCCGCGGTCAAGGAGTACGCCGAGGACTTCGGCTACGACCTCGACGAGGAGGGCCAGCCCCTGACCGAGGACGCCGAGGACGCCGCCACGGCGCGGGCCCGCCGCGGCGACGACGGCGGCGAGGACGCCGAGTCCGACGAGTCCGCCGAGCGCGACGAGGAGACGGCCGGCGCCGCCGCCTAGCGGCGCGCCGGTCCACCACCATGGCCCAGAAGGAAGTCAAGCAGCGGATCGGCTCCGTCAAGAACGTCCAGAAGATCACGCGGGCGATGGAGATGGTCGCGGCCGCGCGGCTGCGCAAGGCCGAGCAGCGGATCGCGGCGCTGCGCCCGTACGCCGGGGCGATCCGGCGCATGACGCGCCAGGCGGCGGAGGCCGCGCAGAACGTGCCGAACCTCCCGATCCTCCAGGATCGCGAGGAGACCAAGACGGTCGGCATCGTGATCATGACCGGCGACCGCGGCCTGGCGGGCGCGTTCAACTCGCAGGTCATCCGCGCCGCGATCCGCGGCGCGCAGGAGCACGAGGCGGAGGGCCGCACCTGCGTGTTCTTCGCCTCGGGCCGCCGCGGCGTGTCATCGCTGAACTTCCGCGGCCGCGAGGCGCAGGGCGCGTACACCGGCCACACGGACCGCCCGTCGTACGCGAACGCGCGCGAGATCGCCGACGACGTGATCGCCGCCTACGTCGACGGCGAGCTCGACCGCGTGGAGGTCTTCTTCAACCACTACGAGTCGCCGCTCGTCCAGCACGTGACCCGCGAGGTGCTGCTGCCGATGCAGCAGGCGACGGTCGCCGAGGCCGCCGCCATGCAGGAGGACCTCGAGCGCACGCCCGACGACGAGGAGACCGGGCACACCGCGCTCACGGAGTACGAGCCCGACCCGGGCGACATCCTCGCGCGGCTGGTCCCGGACTACGTCGAGATCTCGCTGTTCCGGGCGCTGCTGGAATCGACGGCGTCCGAGCACGGCGCGCGCATGACGGCGATGCGCAACGCGTCCGAGAACGCGAAGGAGCTCATCTCCGACCTGACGCTGCAGCTCAACCGCGAGCGCCAGGCCGAGATCACCCAGGAGATCATGGAAGTGGTCGCGGGCGCGGAAAGCGTCTGAGTGACGTCGCTCGTAGGTCCGAACTTGAGAGGACCGAAGGGCGAAACCCCTAGAAAGGTTGAAATGGCAGTCGCAGACACCGAAACCACCGAGACGGAGGCCGGCGGCACCAACGTCGGCCGCATCGAGGAGATCCAGGGCGTCGTGATCGAGGCGGTCTTCCCCGAGGAGCTGCCCGAGATCTTCTCCGCCCTCACCGTCCAGCGCCCCGAGACCAACGACGCCCGCGGCGGCGACGCCGACGACGCCGCGCCGCGTTCGGGCGAGGTCATCGTCCTCGAGGTCCAGCAGCACCTCGGCGACGACCGCGTCCGCGCGGTCGCGATGGACTCCACCGACGGCCTGTCCCGCGGCATGGAGGTCACCGACACCGGCGGCCCGATCAGCGTGCCGGTCGGCGAGGCGACGCTCGGCCGCATCTTCAACATCCTCGGCGAGGCGATCGACGAGGCCGGCGACGTCGACGTCAAGGAGCGCTGGCCGATCCACCGCGCGGCGCCGACCGCCGAGAACCTGACCCCGACCGCCGAGATGTTCGAGACGGGCATCAAGGTCATCGACCTGCTCGCGCCCTACGCCAAGGGCGGCAAGGTCGGCCTGTTCGGCGGCGCCGGCGTGGGCAAGACGGTCATCATCCAGGAGCTCATCAACAACCTCGCGCAGGAGCACGGCGGCCTGTCGGCCTTCTGCGGCGTGGGCGAGCGCTCCCGCGAGGGCAACGACCTCTGGCTGGAGATGAAGGAGTCGGGCGTCATCGACAAGACGATGCTCGTCTTCGGCCAGATGAACGAGCCGCCCGGCGCGCGCATGCGCGTCGCGCTGTCCGGCCTGACGATGGCGGAGTACTTCCGCGATCAGGAGGGCCAGGACGTGCTCCTGTTCATCGACAACATCTTCCGCTTCGTGCAGGCCGGCTCCGAGGTCTCCGCGCTGCTGGGCCGCATGCCGTCGCAGGTGGGCTACCAGCCGACGCTGGAGTCCGAGATGGGCCAGCTGCAGGAGCGCATCACCTCGACCCGCAAGGGCTCGGTGACCTCCGTGCAGGCCATCTACGTCCCAGCCGACGACCTCACCGACCCGGCGCCCGCGTCGGCGTTCGCCCACCTCAACGCGACGACCGTGCTCTCGCGGTCGATCGCCGAGAAGGGCATCTACCCGGCGGTCGACCCGCTGGACTCGACGTCGACCATCCTCAAGCCCGAGGTGCTCGGCGAGGAGCACTTCAACGTCGCCAACGAGGTCAAGCAGGTCCTGCAGCGCTACCGCGAGCTGCAGGACATCATCGCCATCCTCGGCATCGACGAGCTCTCCGACGAGGACAAGGTGCTCGTGCAGCGCGCCCGCAAGATCGAGCGCTTCCTGTCGCAGCCGTTCCACGTGGCCGAGCAGTTCACCGGCACCGAGGGGCGCTACGTCCCGATCGCCGAGACCGTGCGCTCGTTCCGCGAGGTGCTCGACGGCAAGCACGACGATCTGCCGGAGGGCGCCTTCTTCCTGAAGGGCTCGATCGACGAGGTCGTCGAGTCGGCGAAGAAGGACCGCGGCTGATGGCCGAGCGGACCACCTTCCCCGTCGAGGTCCTCACACCGGAGGGCGAGGTCTTCAACGACGAGGTCGTCCAGATCTCCACGAAGACCACCGTCGGGTCGATCGGCATCCTGGCCAAGCACCAGCCGCTGCTGGCGATGCTCGACCCGACGGAGCTGCGCCTGTACCGCAGCGACGGCGACGTGGTCCGCTACGCGCAGGGCGAGGGCTACGTGCAGGTCCAGAACGACTCGCGCGTGCTGATCCTGGTCGACGAGGCGGCGGACCCATCGTCGCTCGACGAGGGCGAGTGGCGCGAGAAGCTGCGCCGCGCCGAGGACGAGCTGACGCGCTGCGAGACGGGCTCGCAGCAGGAGGACGCCGTCAAGCGAGAGAAGCGTCGCGCGGAGGCGTTCCTCGAGATCATCCGCGGCGGCGCCGAGGCCTAGCCGTAGCGCGGCATCGGGGGCGGCCGGGTGCCGCCCCCGTCGCGCGCCTCGACGTTCGTCCACGGCCGGGCCGGCGGCTCAAAAGGTGCGCTCAGCATGCCGAACAGCTCGGCATGTGAGGCCGCCCGCGCTCGGCGGGCGGCGGCACCGAGTGACAGGGGCGCAGCGTGGGGGACACCGTCGTGGCCGTCGAGGCCATCCGAAGGGCGAGGCTGGACGCGCAGATGCGACGGCAGGCGCTGCTGCTCCTGATCGTGCTGTTCACGGCCTCGTGGCTGTGCATCCTCGAGGACGGCGGCAGCCGGGCGCACGACCGCGCGCACGCCGCGCACGGTCACGCCGCGGGCCACCGCTGAGCGTCAGCGCAGGCGCACGCGCCGCTTCAGCACGACGCGCGACCCGTCGCGCAGCACCAGGCGGTAGCGGCCGCTGCGCAGTGGGCGCACAGCGCGCAGCCTGATCGCGCGGCCGCGCACCCGCCCGCGCGCGTAGGTCCGCCCGCCGCGCACGAGCCGGGCCCCGCGCGCTCCGGCCGGGCGGCGGCCGGAGATGCGGCACGCGGGCCGTGGCCGGCGCCGGCAGGCGATGCGGGTGCGTTGCGCGCCCCGCTCCGGCTCGCTGGTCGGCCGCACCGCCGCCGGCGGCGACGCGGGGGGCGGCTCCGGGGCCGGCGGCGGGGGCATGAAGCCGGCCTGCACGGCGGACGCGTCGACGGCCGCGATCCAGTCGGGACGCCCGAGCGCGGCGGCCGCCGTCCGCAGCGCCGTCACGCCGTCGCGGAACTCCGCCGCCGGGGTCATCAGCTCGTGCGAGGCGAGCACGAGCCGCAGCGCGTTGTCGGAGCGCTCGGCGGTCGTCGTGCCCACGGCGGCGCGGATGCGCCACAGGAAGGCCGACCAGATCTCGCCGTCGGCGTGCACGGAGCCGGTGGTGTCGCGCGGGTAGACCTTCGGCGAGTCCAGCCGCCGCAGGCAGGGCGGCGTCGCGTCGGAGTACGACGTGGCGTCCCACTCGGCCACGCACTCGTCCTGGAAGCCGCCGCTGACCGGTGCGAAGTAGGTGGCGGCGAGGAAGTCGCCGAAGCCCTCGCCCATGGCGCCGCCCTCGGTCGTCTGGCCCCACCCGGGGACCTGCGCGTCCTGCACCGCGTGCCCGTACTCGTGGATGATCACCTCTGCGTCCTCGCCGTCGTCGACGCCGCCGGCGCCGAGGGCGATGACGTCGGTGCCCGGCTGGTAGAAGGAGTTGTCGAAGCCCTCGACGCGGTGGGCGATGACGTCCTGCGGCTCGGCGTTGACGTCGCGCATCCCGAGTGCCTGGAAGTGGCGCTGGATCGCGTCGACGTGGGCGTACGCCATGAGCCCCTCGAACCCGGGCATCCCGCGGGTGAGGTCGAAGGTCGACTCCTGGGCGACGTACGGCTGCCCGCCCTGCACGCTGGCCCACGGGCCCGTGAGGCGGCCGGCCGGCGTCAGCCGCTCGTCGTACTCCCGGATCGGCAGCACGACGCGCGCGGAGTTGAGGCGCGGGTCGTCGACGTCGGTGTCCGCCCCGGCGCCGGTGTCGAGACCGGGCTGGCGCAGGGCGGGATCGCGCAGGGCGACCATCGGGTTCGGGTCGTAGAGCAGCGCGTGCGCGTCGGCGCGGCGGGTGCCGTCGCGGACGGCGAGCACGCGGCCGGTGCGGGCGCTGACGTCGACCTCGCGGGCGAGGCCGGGCCGCAAGGACAGGACCGTCACGCGGTGGACGTCGACCAGCCGGCCGCGGCGCGGCGCCAGCAGGCGCTCGGCGTGCACGCGCGCCGGCAGCGCGACGCCGAGCGCGCCGAGCGCGGCCGCCCGCGCCGCCCGCGCGCCCAGCGGCTCCGGCGCCGGCCGCCCGGGCAGCGCCGACCGGCGGGCGCGGACGATCGCGCGGCCGTCGAGGAGGCTCACGACGACGTGCGTCCGCGCGACGGGCACGCCGTCGCGCACCTCGCGCCCGCGCACGTGCGTGCCGACCGGCGACCGGCGGACGTGCTCGAAGCGAAACGCCTGCGGGTCGGCGCCGCGCGCTTCGAGCGCGGCGCGCGCGGCGGCGCGCGGCGACGCCGTCGCGGGCGCGGCGGCGACGAGCAGCAGGAGGAGCAGGGCGGCGGCGAGACGGGCGGCGGGCACGCGTGCTGCAACGCGCGCGGGCGGCGGAACCTGCGCCGGTCAGGCGCGCTCGCGGCGGCTGGTGACGTACGCGCCGACGGTCACCAGCACCGTGCCGGCGAGCGAGATCACCGCGATCGTCTCGTCGCGGAAGACGGCGCCCAGCACGATCGCCACCGCCGGGAGCAGGTAGATGGTCACCGACGCGCGCGTCGAGCCGACCCGACCGGCGAGCGTGGTGAAGGCGACGTAGGCCACCGCGGTGCCCAGACAGCCGAGGACCGCCACGGCCGCGAGGCTCGACCACTCGAAATTCGACTCCGGCGCCGCCGCCAGGCCGACCGGGGTCACGAGCGCCAGCGCGATCAGCTGTGCGCGCCAGATCACGGGAAGCGCGCCGTGGCGCCGCTGGAGCGGCGCCGCCACGTTGAAGGCGACGCCGTAGAGCGCGGTGGCCAGCACGACGAGGGCGGCGCCGGCCGCGGTCGCCTCGGCATCGTGCAGCGACGGCCAGCCGATCGCCAGCACGCCGGCGATCCCGATCACGAGCCCGGCGGCGCGGCGCCGGCTCGGCAGCTGCCGCGCGACGAGCGCGGCGACCAGCGCCGTGAACAGCGGCGCGGCGGCGTTGAGCATCCCGGCCAGCGACGAGTCGATGGACCGCTGCGCGACGCCGAACAGCACGAAGGGCACCGCCATCCACGTCACTCCGAGCACTGCGATGCCCGGCCAGGCAACGCGCGGGACGCCGCGGCGCGCGGCGGGGACGACGGCGAGGGTCGCGGCGCCGAACGCGAGCCGCAGCAGCGCCACGACCTCGGGCGCCAGGTGGTCGACGCCGATGTCGATGAGCAGGAACGACGACCCCCACATCACGGTGACGGCCGCCAGCAGCGCCAGGTCAGCGCTCTCGAAGCCGGCTTCGTCGCGCAGGTCCGCGGGCACGGCCGCGGACGCTAGTTCGTCGGCCGGCTCGCGCTCGGGCCGCTTCAGCCGGCCGGCTGCACGAGCGACTCCGGCGGCCGCGGCGTCGTGATCGGGTCGGCGTGACGGTGGACGAGCTTCCAGCCGTCGTCCTCGCGCCGGAAGATCGACGTGACGCGCAGGCTCACCGCGACCAGCTCCGGCGAGCCCCCGAGCCTCATCCTGCCGCCCTGGATCGCGACCTCGTAGGCGAGATCCGCCGTCTCGTACGACGAGATCACGTCGAACGCCAGGTCCTCTCCGTCGCGCAC
>DATLGB010000030.1:0-2534 GCA_035540675.1 Solirubrobacteraceae bacterium
CTGCCGGTCAGCGGCGAGCGGCCGATCTTCTCCTCCGCCAGCAGCCGCCGGACGGCGAGGTCCAGCGCGACGAAGGCGCCGGTGATCGATGCGCAGCGGGTGCCGCCGTCCGCGGTCAGGACGTCGCAGTCGAGGTAGATCGTGCGCTCGCCGAGCGCCTCGAAGTCGATCACGCCGCGGATCGACCGGCCGATCAGGCGCTGGATCTCGACGCTGCGCCCGTCGAGCTTGCCCTTGGAGACGTCGCGCGCCTTGCGGTCGCCGGTCGACGCGGGCAGCATCCCGTACTCGGCGGTCACCCAGCCGCGGCCCTGGCCGGCCATCCAGCGCGGCACGGACTCCTGCACCGACGCGGTGCAGATGACGCGCGTCTCGCCCTGGGTGATGAGCGCCGAGCCGGCGGCGGGCTTGACGAAGTTCGGCTCGATCGTCGTCGGGCGCAGGTCCGCGGGCGCACGGTCGTAGGAGCGGGCGGGGGCGGCGGTGGTGCTCATGCGGGTACCTCGATCGGGAGCAGGACGTGGTCGACGGTGCCCATCGGCAGCTGCAGGAAGCGCGAGCCGACGCGGCCGAACGCCGCGGCGTCGCCGGTGCACAGAAAGCCGTACGTGCCCTCGCCGGTGCGCGGCGTGGCGAGGTCGCGCGCGTCGAGCGCGTGCTGCACGCGCCGCGCGATCGCGGTGCCCGAGGTGATGAGCGTGACCTGCGGGCCGAGCAGGCGTTGCAGCAGCGAGCGCACGAACGGATAGTGCGTGCAGCCGAGGATCGCCGTGTCGACCTGCGCCTCGCGCAGCGGCGCGCAGTACTCGCGGGCCAGCGCGACGTCCTGCTCGGTGATCGGCGCGCCGTCCTGCGAGATCCGCGCAAGCTGCGGGCACGCCACGCTCGTCAGCCGCACGAGCGGGTCGGCGGCCAGCACCGCGCGCTCGTAGGCGCCGCTGGCGACGGTCGCCGTGGTGGCCAGCACGCCGATGCGCCCGTTGCGCGTCTGCGCGACCGCGAGGTTGGACTCCGGCCCGACCACGCCGATGACGTCGACGCTCCAGCCGCGCTCGGCGACGTGCTCGGTGAGGTCCGCCAGCGCGCTCGACGTCGCCGAGTTGCACGCGACGACGATGAGCTTGGCGCCGCGCTCGAGCAGCGCGTCGGCGATCTGGCGGCTGAACGCGCGCAGCTCCTCCGGCGTGCGGTCGCCGTACGGAAAGCGGGCGGAGTCGCCGAGGTACAGGAAGTCCTCCTGCGGCAGCTCGACGAGCAGCTCGTGCAGGACCGTCAGGCCGCCGACGCCGGAGTCGAAGACGCCGATCGGAGCGGTGGGCAGCGGGGTGGCGGGCACGGGCGCCATGTTCGCAGAGGCGCCCGGCCAGCCTGAAGCCGCGCCCGCCAAGCCTGAACTCGCGCGGGCGGTCGGCGGATCCGGGCTCGGCCCGCCGCGCCGGCTACTTCCTGACGCCGATCGACTCGATCGTCTCCTTGAGCTTGTTGGCGATCTCGGTCGCGAGGCCGCCGCCGTCCTTCATGCCCTTCGCGGCGAGGACGACGCCGGTCAGCAGCCCGGCGAGCAGGAGGATCAACCCGACGTACTCGACCGTGCCCTGCCCGGACTCGCCGCGCGCGAGGCGTGCGAGGTTTGCGTGGATCCAGCCCATCGTGCGGTACGGCATGTGCGGCCTCCTGGGGACGTGGTGTGCCGCTCGGATGCTGCGCCGGATCGCGTGCCGGATCTACGCGCGCGTGTGACAAGTCTGCGGGGAAGTCGTGCCGTCCCCCGCTCGGCCGCGCTCTATACTCGCCCGCCGAGGCGCCGGCCACGCGTCACGCGGCGCCCCCTCTGACATGACCGGACCGATGCAGCGCATCTTCCGCCGCCGCGCCTCCGGCTCTCCTGGCCGCAGCCGCCCCGGCCTCCTCAGCCGACTTCCGTCAGGCCTGTTTCGCAAGCGCTCCACCAACCGGCTGCCGTGGGGCAAGGCCGCCGCGGCCGCCGCGCCCCCGCACCCCGGCGCGGCGCCGGCGCCGGCCGCGGGCACGACCGACCAGCACACCCAGGTCATCGTCCAGGAGCTGCCGCCGGGCGCGACCACGGGCGCGGCCGCCGACGGGCAGGGCGCGAGCTTCCGCGACCGCGGCCGGCTGCGCCGCCGCCTGCGCTTCCTGCGCCGGACGAGAGAGCTCGCGTTCCGCGACATCGGCGGCCTGATCTTCGACATGCGCCGCTTCGGCCGCGACCGTCCCGACCTCGTCGAGGCGAAGCTCAACGCGCTGGCCGCCGTCGACCAGGAGCTGCGTGCGCTCGAGCGCGTCCTCGAGGACCGCCGCCCGATCCACGAACTGCGCGAGCCGGGCATCACGTCGTGCGCCCGCTGCGGCGCGCTGCACTCCAGCGACTCGAACTTCTGCCCGAACTGCGGGCTGCAGATCGGCGGCCCGCGCGCGATGGGCGAGGTCGGGGGCGCGATCGCCGCGCCGCCGCAGGCCCCGCCGGCCCCGCCGGCCGCGCCGGCCCCGCCTGCCGCGGGGCCGGCGGGGCCGGC
>DATLGB010000031.1:0-15115 GCA_035540675.1 Solirubrobacteraceae bacterium
GCGCTGCCGGAGGGCGAGCGCGAGGAGCTGCGCGCGGCGCTGCAGGCGCGGCTCGCGCGCTACGAGCGCGAGGACGGCGTGCTGGCGCTGCCGGCCCGCAGCTGGGTCGCCGCCGCGTCGGCGGGCGGGGCGGGAGCCACCCGGACGGCAGCGGCTCGTCGCGATCGTCGGCCATGGCGGTCAGCTCGATTCTGGCAGGCGCGGCGCGCCGCGCCCGCCGCCTTTAGAACTCCGTCTCGATCCAGTCCATCATGCCGCGCAGCTCCTTGCCGACCGTCTCGACGCGGTGGCCGGCCTGCTCGGAGCGCATGCGCTGGAAGCTCTCCTGGCCGGCCCGGTTCTCCGCGATCCACTCGCGGGCGAACTCGCCGGACTGGATCTCTCCGAGGATGTCCCGCATCGCCTGCCGCGAGGCCTCCGACACGACGCGCCGGCCGCGGGTGAGGTCGCCGTACTCGGCCGTGTTGGAGATGGAGTGGCGCATCCCGGAGATGCCCTTCTCGTACATCAGGTCGACGATCAGCTTGAGCTCGTGCAGGCACTCGAAGTACGCCAGGCGCGGGTCATAGCCCGCGTCGACGAGCGTGTCGAAGCCCGCCCGCACCAGTTCCGACGCGCCGCCGCACAGCACGGCCTGCTCGCCGAACAGGTCGGTCTCCGTCTCCTCGCGGAAGCTCGTCTCGATGACGCCCGCGCGCGTGCAGCCGATCCCGCGGGCGTAGGCGAGCGTGAGCGGCTTCGCGTCGCCCGTCGCGTCCTGGTGGATCGCGATCAGACCGGGGACGCCGCGCTGCTCGGTGAACTGCCGGCGCACGAGGTGGCCGGGGCCCTTCGGCGCCACGAGCGCGACGTCGACGTCCGGCGGCGGCTCGATCTCGCCGTAGTGAATCGAGAAGCCGTGCCCGAACAGCAGCAGGTTGCCCTTCTCGATGCCTTCGGAGACCTCGCCCTCCCACACCTCGCGGTGCTTCTCGTCGGGGACCAGCAGCATCACCACGTCGCCGCGCTCGGCCGCCTCGGCGACCGCCACGACCTCGAGGCCGGCCGAGCGCGCGGCGTCGGCCGAGCCGGAGTCCGGGCGCAGGCCTACGACGACCTCGACCCCGGAGTCCTTGAGGTTGAGCGAGTGCGCGTGGCCCTGGGAGCCGTAGCCGATGATGGCCACCGTCTTGCCCTCGAGCAGGCCCGGGTCGGCGTCGCCGTCGTAGAAGATGTCCTGGTCGGTCATGGGGCGCGGCAGGGTACTCGACGGCCGCGAGCCGCCCGGCGGCCGGCCCCTACGCCGACGCGGCGGCGACCCAGCTGCGGGCCGGCAGCGCCAGCACGCCGTCCTCGCGCTCGTAGCGCGCGAGCCGCGCCTGCAGCGCCGCGCGCAGCTCCTCGCGCTCGCCCTCCGGCAGCGCCGCGATGACCCGCCCGGAGCGCGACATGTCCAGCGTCCGGTCCCACCAGCCTTCGAAGTCCTCGTCGTCGAATTCGAAGTCCACCGCCTCGACCTCGATGTCGTCGACGAAGCCGGCCTCCGCCAGCAGCTCCTCGATCAGGCCGGGGCGCGCCCAGGCGAACTGCCCCGGCAGCGACGGGTCGGGCGCGTCCATCAGGCCGCGGGGCACCAGCTCGCGGCTGATGGCCGACACCCACGGGTTCTCGTCCGGCGAGGCCCACGCGGCGAGCGCGAGCCGCCCGCCCGGCCGCAGGACGCGGCGGCACTCGCGCAGCGCGGCGTTCGCGTCCGCGGCGAACATGAGCCCCCACCGGCACAGGACCGCGTCCAGCGACGCGGCCGCCAGGTCGATCGACTCGTAGTCGATCTGCTTGAAGCGGACGTCGCGCAGGCCGAGCGCGGCGGCGCGCTCCTGTGCGGCCGTCAGCATCTCCGGCGCGAAGTCGCTGGTGATCAGCGTCCCGCCCGGCTGGATGAGCTCGTGGGCCATGAAGCCGAGGTCGCCGGTGCCGGCCGCCAGGTCGAGCACCTGCGCGCCGGGCTGCAGCCGGGCCGCGTCGAGCATCCGGGCGGAGACCGGCATCACCGCCCGCACCTGGCGGTCGGCGTGCCGCGCCCACGCCTCCGCCACGGAGCCCCAGCCGCGGCGGGACTCCTGGCGATAGGCGTCGGCGTCGTGCACGGCTACCGGACGCGGAAGCGCACGAGGGAGCGGTCCTTGACCGAGAACGCGGGCGACATCAGGCCGGTGGCGTCCGTGGCGCGCACGCGCACCTCGTAGCGCCCGGCCGGCAGGCGCAGCCCGCGCCTGGTGCGCAGCTCCCACGAGTCGCGCGTGATCTTGACCGGCAGCCAGATCTCGTTGGTGCACTCCTTGCGGGCCAGCAGGCGGCCGGAGTAGAACTCGCACATCGGCGTCGTGGCGCCCCGGTGCTTCGCGAGCGGCTTGTCGCGCTTGGTCACGTAGAGCGCGACCTCCACCTTGGCCACGCCGGAGACGTCGGCGACCTTGCCGGCCACGGTCAGCGGCAGCGGCTTCGGGCGCTTCGGCTTGCGCTTGGAGCCCTTCTTGGGCTTCTTCGCCTTCGGGTTGAGGCGGAAGCTCGCGCCCTCGGCCGGCGTGGTGATCGTCACCACCGGCGCGATTCCGTCCTTGACCGTCACGGTCTTGGTCACCGGAGCCGACGTCGCCCCGTGCTTGTCCTTGACCACGAGCGTCACCTTGTAGGTGCCGACGTCCTTGAAGGAGTGGGCGACGCCACCGACCTTCGTGGTCTCCCTGGTGCCGTCCCCGAAGTCCCAGTGGTACTCCACGAGCCCGCCGCCGGCGTTGTCGAGCTCCTCCGGGTCGGTGGAGGTCGACAGGAAGCCCACGCCCTCGTTCTGGCGCGGGTTGGCGTTCGTGATCCCGAAGTCCGCCTTCGGCGCCCGGTTGCTCCACTCGTCGGCGCCGATGTCCGAGGCCGCCCCGACGACGCGCGGGTCGCCCTGGACGTCGGTGGTGGACTCGCCGGTGGCGAGCGGGCCGCCCTTGTCGATCACCGGCGCGTCGGCGCGCAGGGTGAAGTTCTTGGCGAACAGCTGCGCGTCCGGCGTGTCGGACGCGTTGCCCATCTCGGCCGTTCCCGTGCCGCTCCTGGTGGCCGGCGGCGCGTCCGAGTGGGAGAAGGCGAGCCGGGCGCTGTTGGAGGTCGACAGCAGCGGGAGCGGCGCCTGGTAGCCGGCGGCCGAGGAGGCCGGGTGCACGATCGACGACGACACGGTCGCCGTGATGTCGCCCGAGCTGGCGGCGGGGAGGCCGGGCCCCTGGGCGGCGGTGGCGTCGAGGACGATGCCGCGGGCCGCGCCCGCCACCGTCACGTGCCGGGCGTCGAGCGTCGCGGGTGCGGCGGCGCTGCCGGACGTGACGACGCCGATACCCGCGGAACGCGCACCGCCGACGACGATCGACGAGTCGATGGTCAGCTTGCGCGCCCCCGCGTTGCTGGAGGTCAGGAGCACGCCGTAGGAGCCGGCGTCGGTGGCCTGGCCGGACACCAGCGTCGAGCGGACGATCACGTTGCGGTCGGAGGCCGACAGCACCACCGCCGGGCCCGTGGCCGAGACCGCGACGGTATCGGCCAGCTGTACGCCGCCCGCGCCCGAGGAGGCGATCGCCGGCGTGCCGCCGGCACCGGCCTGCTGGAGCACGAGCAGCTTGGCCGCGGTGGCCGTCCCGGCCACGTCGACGACCGGGTCGCTGACGGCCGAGGTGTTGCTGCGCGCGGCGATGACGTTCGTGAGCACGGCGGCGCCGCCGGCGTCGACGCGGATCGCGCTGCCGGCGTTGAGCGGCACCTCCACGCTGAGCCCGCTCACCTGCACGTTGGTGGCCTGGATCGTCAGCACGTCGCCGGTGCCGCTGCCGGTGAGCTTCGCCTCCGGCTCGGCGGCGAGGTGCACGTCCTTGAGCGCGGACGGGACGGTCACGCTCTCGCCGTAGGTGCCCTTGAGCACGTGGATGCGGTCGCCGGGCTGCGCGGCGTCGATCGCCTTGGCGATCGTGTCGCAGGTGTTGTCCGACCCGCGCGCGCAGGACCGGTTGGCATCGGCGGGATCGACGACGAGCGTCTCGGCGAGCGCGGACGCAGGCAGCAGGAGACAGGCGGCGGTGGCGAGGAGGACGGCGCGGAAGGGGTGCAGCATGGCGGCGGACATAACCCTGGATTCGGCGAAAGGATTCGCTTGCTTAACGGGTCGTGTCCGTCAGAGTTGGCGCCGCAGCAGCTTCCCCGAGGCCGTGCGCGGAAGCGCGCTGACCGTTTCGAACGCCTTCGGCACCTTGTAGGGCGCCAGCCGCGCCGAGCACCAGGCGCGCAGCGCTGCGGGTTCGAGGGTCGTGCCGGCGCGCGCGACGACCTTCGCCCGCACCGCCTCCCCCCACTCCGGGTGCGGGCGTGCGTACACGCCCGCATCGGCGACGTCGGGATGCGCGAGCAGCACCGCCTCGACCTCGGCCGGCGCCACGTTCTCGCCGCCGGTGACGATGGTGTCCGCCTTGCGGCCGATCACGGACAGCCGGCCGCGCGCGTCCAGCGCCCCGAGGTCGCCCGTCCGCAGGACGCCGCCGCCCGCCACCACCGGCCCCTCGACCACGATCTCGCCGTCCGCGGCCAGCCGCACCGCCACGCCGGGCAGCGGCCAGCCCGCGGTCGACGGGTCCCCCGGCTCGGACACCGTGACCTGCGAGCACGCCTCCGTCAGGCCGTACGTCTGGGCGACGGGTACGCCCGCCCGCACCGCGCGCGCCGCCAGGGCCGGGTCGAGCGGACCCCCGCCGAGCAGGGCGCAGCGCAGGCGCGGCGGGTGCTCGAGCCCGGCGTCGAGCACGCGCGCGAGCATGGTCGGCACGAGCGAGACGATGGTCGCCTCGCCCCGGTTCAGGGCGTCCGCGACCGCCGCGGCGTCGAACGGCGGCGGCAGCAGGACCGCGGTCGTGCCGTAGATCACCGAGCGCAGCAGCACCATCAGGCCGCCGACGTGGGTCAGCGGCAGCGGGCACAGCCAGCGCTCGGCCGGGTCGAGCCCGAGCGCGAGCGCCGACCCGGCGGCGTTCGCCCGCACGTTGCCGAAGGTCAGCGGCACCTCCTTCGGCTCGGCGGTCGTCCCCGAGGTGTGCACGACGAGGACGACGCCGTCGTCCTCCCAGCTCGCCTCCGGCGGCGCCGGGCGCGCGTCGAGCGGCGCGTCGACGACCGTGGCCACCCCGCGCGCCCGCGCCGCCCGCTCGCGGCCGGTCTGGCGCAGGTCGAGCGGGACGGCGGCCGCGCCCAGGCGCCCGCAGGCGTGCAGGGCCACGGCGAAGTCGAGGCCGGCCGGCAGCGCGATCGCCGCGCGGTCGCCGGCGCGGACGCCGCGTTCGGCCAGGGCCCCGGCCGCGCCCGCCGCGCGCTCCTCCAGCTCGCCGTAGGTGACGCGCTCGCCGCCGCACTCCAGCGCGACGCGCTGCGGGCGCCGCCGCGCCTGCACGCTCAGCCAGGGCTCGTGCCGCACCGGGCGCAGGCTACCCTCACGCCCGCGATGAGCCAGGTGGACTGGAAGCCCCACGGCGAGTACGAGGACATCCGCTACGAGGTGTCCGGCGACGGCCTCGCGAAGATCACCATCAACCGGCCCGAGGTCCGCAACGCCTTCCGGCCGCAGACGGTGGTCGAGATGTCGGACGCCTTCGAGCGCGCGCGCGAGGACACCGACGTCGGCGTGATCATCCTCACCGGCGAGGGGCCGCTCGCCTTCTGCTCGGGCGGCGACCAGCGGGTGCGCGGCGACACGGGCTACGTGGCTGAGGGCGCAGCGGTCGGGCGCTTCCACGTCACCGACCTGCACGTCCAGATCAAGCGCCTCCCGAAGCCGGTGGTCGCCATGGTGGCCGGCTACGCCGTCGGCGGCGGCCACATCCTGCACCTCGTCTGCGACCTCACCATCGCCGCCGACAACGCCCGCTTCGGGCAGACCGGCCCGCGCGTCGGCTCCTGGGACGGCGGCTACGGCGCCTCGCTGCTGCGCGACCTCGTCGGCCCCAAGCGCGCCAAGGAGTTCTGGATGCTGTGCCGCCAGTACGACGCGCAGCAGGCGCTCGGGATGGGGCTGGTCAACGCCGTCGTCCCGCTCGACCGGCTCGAGGAGGAGACGGTGGGCTGGTGCCGCGAGATGCTGGCGCTGTCGCCGTTCGCGCTGCGGCTGGTGAAGGCCAGCTTCAACGCCCACGAGGACGGCTACGCCGGCATCCAGCAGCTCGCGCACGACGCCAACCTCCTCTTCTACGGCAGCGACGAGGCACGCGAGGGCCGCGAGGCCTACAAGGAGAAGCGCCGCCCCGACTTCTCGCGGTTCCCGCGCCGGCCGTGAGCCGCATCTGGCTGATGGCGGCGCGGCCCCGGACGCTGCCGGCGGCGGTGGCGCCGGTGCTGGTCGGCACCGCCCTGGCCGCCACCGGCGGGACGTTCCGGCCGCTCACCTTCGTGGCGGCGACGCTCGGCGCCCTGTTCATCCAGGTCGGCACGAACCTCTCCAACGACTACTCCGACGCCCGCCGCGGCGCCGACACCGAGGACCGCCTGGGCCCGGTGCGGGTGACCGCGGGCGGCCTCGTCCCGCCGCGGCAGGTGCTCGTGGCCACGTACGTCGCCTTCGGCCTGGCGGTGCTGTTCGGCGCCTACCTGATCGCGACGACGGGGTGGGAGCTGCTGGTCATCGGCGTCGCCTCGATCCTCGCCGGCGTCCTCTACACGGGCGGGCCGCGCCCGTACGGCTACGAGGGCCTGGGCGAGGTGTTCGTGTTCCTGTTCTTCGGCGTCGTCGCCGTCGCCGGCTCGTACTTCGCCCAGACGGAGCACTGGGACTGGGTGCCGTTCGCGCTGGCCGTGCCGGTCGGCCTGCTGGCGGCGGCGATCCTGGTGGTCAACAACGTGCGCGACCTCGAGACGGACCGCCGCGCCGGCAAGCGCACGCTGGCCGTCCGGATGGGACGGGCGCGCACCCGCACGCTGTACCTGGCGCTGCTGGCCGGCGCGTTCGCGGCCGCGGCGGTGCCGTGGCTGGCGGGCGAGCTCGACGCCTGGGTGCTGCTGTGCTGGCTGGCCCTCCCCCTCGCGGTCCCGCTCGCACGCACCGTCCGCACGCGCACCGACGGGCCCGCGCTCAACCGCGCGCTCGCCGGCACCGGGATGCTCCAGCTGGCCTTCTGCGTGCTGCTGTCGGCCGGGATCCTGGCGAGCTAGCGCCGTGCGCCTGGCGGTCGAGCCTCAGCGACTGCGCCTGCGGACGCCGCTGGAGACCGCCTGGGGCCGGCTCGAGACCCGCGAGCTGCTGCGCGTGACGCTGACCGACCGCGACGGGCTCGCCGGCGTCGGCGAGGCGGCGCCGCTCGAGCCCTACGACGGCGTCTCCCCCGTGGCCGTGCGCGCGGCGCTGGACGCCTACGCCGCCGTGCTGGCCGCCGCGCCGCCCGGCGCGGGGCCGGACGAGCTCGTGGCCCGCTGCGCGCGCGAGCGGCCGCTGCCGCAGGCGCTGGCGGCGATCGACCTCGCGCTGTGGGACCTCGAGGGCCGCCGCGCCGGCGCGCCGGTGCACGCGCTGCTGCACCCGCGCGCGGCCGCGGCCATCCCGGTCAACGCGACGATCGGCGCCACCGACCGCGCCGGTGCCGCCGCCCAGGCCGCGGAGGCGGTGGCGCGCGGCTTCCGCGCGATCAAGCTCAAGGTCGGCACCGGCGACGACCCCGGCCGCGTCGCCGCCGTCCGCGCCGCCGCGGGGCACCGCGTCCTGCTGCGCGTCGACGCCAACGGCGCGTGGCGTTCCACGGAGGAGGCGGTCGCCAACCTGCGCGCGCTGGCGCCCGCCGGGCTCGAGCTGGCCGAGGAGCCCGTCCACGGCGTCGCCGCGCTGCGCGAGCTGCGGGCGGTGTCGCCGGTGGCGGTCGCGATGGACGAGACGGGCGCCGAGCCCGGCGCCGTCGGCTCGGGCGCCGCGGACGCCGTGTGCCTGAAGATCTCGCGGTCGGGCGGCATCGGCGGCCTGCTGCGCGACGCCGCCGCCGCGCGCGCCGCCGGCAGCGCCGTCTACGTCGCCTCGACCTTCGACGGGCCGCTCGGGATCGCCGCCGGCCTGCACGCGGCCGCGGCGCTGGCCGCCGACGGGCCGCTGGCGCCGTGCGGCCTGGCGACCGCCGGCGCCTTCGCCGGCGTGGCCGACCCGTTCCCGTTGCATGAAGGTGCGCTGACCGCTCCGGACGGACCGGGGCTTCTCAGCGGCGCGCGCGGGTAGTCACGCGCCAACCTTGGCCGCCGCGTCCACCTCCGCCGACCTGCAGTTCGTCCGCCACGCGTACAAGGCCGCCGTCATGGCGCGCGACTCGCACCGCGCGCGCAGCATCGTGCTCGACGCGCTCGAGCAGGGGGCGGATCCGTTCTCGCTCGACCTCGACGTGCTGCAGCCCGTCCTGGTGGAGCTGGGCGAGCGGTGGGTCGAGGGCGACGTGAGCGTCGCCCACGAGCACTTCGTCACGGGCGTCACCGAGGGCGTGATGGCGCTGCTGGCGGGGCGCATGCGCAAGGCGCCCGCCAACGGCCGCCTGGCCGTGGTCGCCTGCCCGCCCGGTGAGCGCCACTCGCTCGGGGCGCGAATGCTGTCGGACTTCCTCGAGGCCGACGCCTGGGAGGTCATCTGCCTCGGCGCCGACACGCCGGCGCGCGACCTGCTGGCGCTCGTCGAGGACGAGCAGCCCGACGTCGTCGCGCTGTCGGTGACGATGCCGAGCTGCGTCGACGCGGCGGTCGAGCTGCTGGGCGCGCTCGGCACGGCCGACCCGCGCCCGCTGCTCGCCGTCGGCGGCCGCGGCTGGCCGGAGGGCGTCGCCGCCGCCGACGCCGGCGCCGACGTCGTCGCGCGCGACGCGCGGCAGCTGCTCGACCTGCTGCGGGAGCGGCTGCCCGAGCCGGGCGACGACGAGTGACCGCCGCCGGCCCGATGTGAAGAACGCCACACGGCGCGCGAGCAGGTTCGGGCGCGGCCGTGCGTTTGGAGGTGCATGACCCGCACCGCCGTTCCCGCGGCCGCAGTCGCCGTCGCGCTGATCACCGCCGCGCCGGCGTCCGCCTTCGACGCCGAGCCGATGAACGAGCTGCTGCTCGGCTCGAGCCAGCGCTCCGTCGCCGCGACCGCCGGCCCCGGCTGCGTCTTCCACGACGACGCGCACTCCTGCAGCGGCACCAGCGAGGAGCAGCCGCTCACGGGGACGCTGTTCATGCGCCCGCGGCACCAGATCGCGCTCGACTTCGACTGGCCCGTGCAGGTCGTCCGCGTCAGCGAGCCGCGCTACGACCAGCCGTGCGCGAACTGCTTCCGCAGCCCGCCGCCGAGCCTGTTCGAGCTGACGCCGATCGGCGGCGCTCCCGCACGGCGCTGGGTGGGCACCGTCCCGGCGGCGCTGCCGCACGGCTTCATGCGCTGGTCGATCGCCGCCGAATACGACCGCGGCAGCCGGCCGACGGGCAACCGCACCTTCGAGGCAGGCGTCTACGTCCTGCACCGCAAGCACAGGCGGGCGCACGTCCCGCGGCTCACCGGCAGGACCTATGGGGCCGCGATCCGCGAGCTCGAGCGGCGCGGGCTGCGGTGGCGGCGCAACGGCGGGCCCGTGCGATTCGACACGGGCGCGCCCCCGCCGCCCGGCGCCCGGCGCGACGTGCCGGAGGGCCGCGTCGTCGCGCAGTCGCTGCGCGCCGGCCGCGCCGTCAGGCGTGCGACGGTGATCCGCCTGACCGTGCGCTGATCGCGCCGGCCACGGCGTCCGGGCGCTCGAGCTGCACCGCGTGGCCGGCGCCGGGCACCACGACGAGCGCCGCGTCCGGGATCGCCTCGGCCATCCGCTGGGCGACCGCGCGGAACTTCTCGTCCTGCTCGCCGACGACGAGCGTCACCGGCACCGCCAGCTCGCCGAGCCGGCCCCACAGCGGCTCCATCGTCCCCGTCCCCATGCCGCGCAGCGCGGCGGCGAGCCCGGACGGCGTGTTGCGCAGCCGGTCGGCGCGCGCCAGCTCGGCCACCCCGCGGGGCTGCGTCGCGAACAGCGCCTGGCGGCCCCACGCCTCGACGAACGCCTCCAGGCCGGCGGACTCGATCCGGGCGGCCAGCTCCTCGTCGGCGCGCCGCCGCGCCTCGCGCTCGGCGGCGTCCTCGAGGCCGGGGCTGGCTCCGACGAGCACGAGCCGCTCCACGCGCGCCGGCAGCGCCAGCGCGGCGTGCAGGGCCAGCCGGCCGCCCATGGAGTACCCGCACAGGACGAAACGCTCGAGCTTGAGCGCCGCGAGGTAGGCCGTCACGGCGCCGAAGGTGGCCGGGCGGCGCTCCGAGCTGTCGCCGTGGCCGGGCAGGTCGGGCGCGAAGCACCGGTACCGTTGCCCGAGCGCCGCGACGACCGGCGCCCAGCTGCGACCGGTCTGCGTGAAGCCGTGCAACAGGACGAGGTCGCCGCGCATCCGCCACACCTTGCCATGACGCCGACCGACACCTACCTGGGCCTGCGCGCGTTCGCCGACGAGCTCGCGCGCTGCGGCGTCACCGACGCGTGCACGTCCCCGGGCTCGCGCAACACGCCGCTGGTGCTGTCGCTGGTGCGCGAGCCGGGCCTGCGCGCGACGTCGCACCTCGACGAGCGCGCGGGGGCGTTCTTCGCGCTCGGGCTGGCCAAGGCCACGGGACGCCCCGCCGTGCTCGCCTGCACGAGCGGGACCGCCGCGGCCAACTACCTGCCGGCCGTGGTCGAGGCGTGGGAGGCTCGCGTGCCGCTCGTCGTCCTCACCGCCGACCGGCCGCCGGAGCTGCGCGAGGTCGGCGCCGGCCAGGCGATCGACCAGGTCAAGCTCTACGGGCGCCACGCGAAGTGGTACCTCGAGGTCGACGAGGCACCGGCCACGCCCGAGCGGCTGCGCTGGATGCGCCGGCTGGCGGCCCGGGCGGTGTGGTCGGCGACCTCCGGGCGCCCGGGCCCGGTGCACCTGAACTTCTCGCTGCGCGAGCCGCTCGTGCTCGACGAGCCGCTGCCGCCGGACGACAGCGGCGCGGCCGGCGGGCGGCCGCTCACGGCGTGGACCGCCCCCGGCGCCGATCCGGCCCTGGCGGCGCGGGTGGCCGAGGAGGTCGCGGCGCACGCCCGCGTGCTCGTCGTGGCCGGGCGGCTCGAGGACCCGGCGGCGGGCGCGGCGGTCGCGGCGTTCGCGGCGGCGGCGGGCGCGCCGCTGCTGGCCGACCCGCTCTCCAATGCGCGGCGCGGCGAGGCGCTCGCCCACTACGACCTCGTCCTGCGCGAGGAGGCGTGGGCGGCCGCGCACCGGCCCGACCTCGTGCTGCGCGCGGGCGACCTGCCGACATCCAAGCCGCTGCGCCAGTGGCTGGCGCGCCTCGACGGGACGCGGCAGATCGCGCTCGACCCGCAGGGAGCCTGGCAGGACCCGTCGGCCTCGGTCGACCTCGTGCTCCCGCTCGACCCGCGCGCGCTCGACCCGGCCGCCGTGGCGGCGGGCGACGGCGCCTACCTGGAGGCGTGGCGCGCCGCGGACGTGGCCGCCGCCGCCGCGATCGCCGCGACGCTCGACCCGGCGGCGGTCTCCGAGCCGCTCGTGGCCGCTCGCACCGCCGCCGCGCTCGGCGCGGGCGACACGCTGTTCGTCGCCTCCTCGATGCCGGTGCGCGACCTCGAGGCCTACGCCGCCACGGCCGCCGCGCCGCCGCGCGTGCTGTGCAACCGCGGCGCCAACGGCATCGACGGCATCGTCGCCACCGCCCTCGGCGTCGCCGCCGCCGGCGGCGGGCGCACCGTGCTGCTGATCGGCGACGTCGCCCTCGCCCACGACGCCGGCGCGCTGCTGGCGGTGCGCCGGCTGGGGCTCGACCTGACGATCGTGCTCGTCAACAACGACGGCGGCGGCATCTTCCACTTCCTGCCGGTCGCCGGCGAGCGGGACGCCTTCGAGGAGCACGTCGCGACGCCGCACGGGCTCGACTTCGTCCACGCCGCCGCCCTCTACGGCCTGCGCCACGCGCGGGCGGGCGACATGAGCACGTTCGACGCCGTCCTCGCCGAGGCGCTCGTCCTGCGCGGCGGGACGATCGTCGAGGTCCGCACCGACCGAGCCGAGAACCTCGCCCTGCACCGGCGCGTCGCGGACGCCGTCGCGCAGTCCGTCCGCTCCGGCACCTAGCGTCCCGGGCGTGGGCCAGCCCCGACTGATCGACGTTCCCGCCGAGCCGACGGAGGCGGCGCCGCGGCGTGCGACCTCGAAGGGCATCGGCGCCGGCGACATCGTGCTGCTCGACAAGAAGGGCCGCCGCTTCCACGCGCTCGTCACCGAGCTCGAGCAGCTCGAATCCGGCCGCTTCGAGCTCGCCGTCCGGCCGCTGGACTCGCGCATCTCCTACCGCAGCGCCAGCGTGCGCGAGGTCGTCGAGGTCTGGCGCCGCGCGCGCCTGGCCTGACGCTCCGGCGGCGCCGCTACCGTGCGGCGCGTGAGCGCCGCCGGGCCCGACGACGACCACCAGATCGGCTACAAGGTCCTGCCGCGCGGGACGCCGGTCGTGACGAGCGACGGCGTCGAGCTGGGAACGGTCGCGCGCGTGCTCGACAACGCGCGCGAGCACATCTTCGACGGCCTCGTCGTCAAGACGGCCGACCGCCGCGTGTTCGTGGACGCACCCGAGGTCGCCCGCATCACGCAGCGCCGCGTCACGCTCACGATCGCCGCCGCCGAGGCCGCGGCGCTGCCCGAGCACCGCGGCTGGCGCGGCAACCTCGAGCAGTCGGCGCAGCGCACGGCCGGCCGCTGGAAGCGCCGGCTCGGGCGCTGACGCCGCTCAGGCCGCCAGCACCGGGAGCAGCGCGCCCAGCTTGACCTCGGTCTCGGCCAGCTCGGCCGCCGGATCGGAGTCGCGCACGACGCCGACGCCGGCGAAGCAGCGCGCCTCGCGGCCGCGCAGCAGCGCGCTGCGCAGGCCGACGCAGAACTCGCCGTCCTCGTTGACGTCGGTCCAGCCGATCGCGCCCGCGTACCAGCCCCGGTCGAAGCCCTCCAGCGCCGGGATCAGCGGCACGGCGGCCGCGTGGGGCTCGCCGCCGACCGCCGGCGTGGGGTGCAGCAGCCCCGCCAGCTCGACGGCCCCGATGGGCTCTCTCAGCTGGGCGCGAATCGGCGTCGCGAGGTGCTGGATGTTGGCGACCGTCACCACGGCCGGCTCGTCGGGCGCCGCCACCCACAGCGACAGCGGGCGCAGCGCGGCGGCGATGCGGCGGGTGACGATCTCCTGCTCCTCGCGATCCTTCTCCGAGCGCAGCAGCGTCTCCCCGAGGTGGCGGTCGACGGCGGGATCGGCCGAGCGCCGCGTCGAGCCGGCCAGCGCGACCGTCTGCGCCCGCAGGCCCTCCCGCCGCACCAGCAGCTCGGGCGAGGCGGCCACGAAGGTGGCGTCGCCGCGGCCGACGCACAGGACGTAGCAGGAGTCGAAGGCCTGGCGCAGGACGTCGAACACGGCCGCCGCGTCGTGCGGCGCGGGCGCGTGCACGGCGACCTCGCGCGCGAGCACGATCTTCTCGAAGGCGCCGGCGCGGATGCGCTCGACGGCGCCGGCGACCGCGGCCTCGTAGTGCTCGGGCGGCGCCAGCGACGCGATCGTCGCCCGCTCGGCCGGGTCCGGGTCGAGCAGCGGCAGCGGCCGCTCGACGATCTCGCCGAGCCGTGCCTCGATGCGCGCGAGCAGCGCGTCGGCCGTGTCGTCCGGGGTGGCGAGCGCCGCCAGCGTCAGCCGGACGTCGTCGCCGCGCCGCGCGAGCGCTACCTCGGGGACGTGCAGGGAAGCCGGCGGGAAGCCGCGCCAGTGCGGCGCGCCGCCGCCGCCGTCGGCGAAGGCGAAACCGCCGACCGCGACCAGGCCGGCGCCGGGCGGGCCGTCGGCCGGATCGGCCTCGGCGGCCGCGGCGAGCGCCCGCCACGCGCGGCCGGCGTCGGCGAAGCGGCCGGCCCCCCGCGCCTCGATGGCGCGGACGCACCCGAGCGCGGCCAGCGCGGAGCCCTCCCGGTCGGGCTGCTCGAGGCACAGCCACGGCTCGCCGGGTCGTCTGGAGGCCATCGCGATGGCGCTGGGATCGGCGTCCGGCGCCAGGCGCACCGTCAGGGCCGCGAGCACCTCGCCCCGGCGCCGGGCGCGCCGGACGGCGCGCTCGAGCCGGGCGCGCAACCGGTCGCGGTCGCGGGATGCGAGGCGGACGCCACCGCCGCGTTCGAGCGTGGTCGTCGCCACAACTTGAGGTTAGTCCCCGGCCGCGTGCGCCCGGTCACACTCGGGTAGCGCCAGCGGATGGCACGACGACGACGACACCGCCGCGACGGCTTCTCCTTCTGGGGGCCCCTCCCCTCCTACTCCCGCCGGACGCGCGGCGGCGGGCGCGTCCGCGTGGCGGGCTGCTGCCTGCCGCTGGCCCTGGGGATGCTCGCGGCGCCCGCGCTGACCGCGCGGGCCCTCGTGCGCCGCCGCTGAAACCGCGAACGTCCCGATCACCCTCTGTGGGGTGGCAATCGGGACGTTTCGGTGCGATCTCTAGGTCTCGCCGCGCCCGCGGGCGATGGCGATCTCGCCGGTCTGCGCCATCTCGATGAGCCCGAACGGCCGCACGAGCTTCTCGAAGGCGGCGATCTTGGTCGCCTCGCCGACGATCTCGACGGTGATCGACCGCTTGGTCACGTCGATGATCTTGCCCTTGAAGATCTCGACGAGCTGCATGACCTCGGCGCGCGCCGCCCCGTCGGCGGAGACCTTGAACATGGCCAGCTCGCGCGCGATCGTCTCCTCGGGCTCGAGGTCGCGGATCTTGAGCACGTTGACCAGCTTGTGCAGCTGCTTGGTCACCTGGTCGATGGGGTGCATCGCCCCGTCGACGGTGAGCGTGATGCGCGACAGCGACGGGTCGTCGGTCGGGCCGACGACGAGCGTCTGGATGTTGAACCCGCGGCGCGCGAACAGCCCGGCGACGCGGGTCAGCACGCCCGGCTTGTTCTCCACGAGGATCGACAGGATGTGCTTGCGGCCGGTGCGGAAGCCCGCCGTCGCCTCGAGGTCCTCGAGCGGCAGCAGCTCGGCCTTGGT
>DATLGB010000032.1:0-23249 GCA_035540675.1 Solirubrobacteraceae bacterium
CGAACGCGCTGTCGCCGCCGCCGACGATCACCACGCGCTTGCCGGCGAACTCGTCCTTGGCGCCGACGAGGTAGTGCGCGCCGCGGCCCTCCCACGGCGCCATGTCGACGTCGGACACCGGCAGCCTGCGCGGCTCGAACGCGCCGTGACCGCCGGCGACGATCACCGTGCGCGACCGCAGCTCGCCGGCGCTCGTGCGCAGGACCACGGCGTCGTCCTCCCACGCGATCTCGGTCGCGGTGGTGGACAGGTGCACGGGCACGTCGAACTGCTCGAGCGCCTGCGCGCGCAGCTCCTCGACGAGGTCGCGGGCCACGATCCGGCGGTGGCCGACGACGTCGAAGATCCACTTCTCCGGGTACAGGGTCGTGAGCTGCCCGCCGATCTCCGGCAGCGACTCGACGATCCGCACCGACGCCTCGCGCATGCCTGCCCAGAAGGCGGCGGCCAGGCCGACGGGACCGGCGCCGATGATCGTGATGTCGCGGATCTCGTCGTCGGGCGCGGCCACGGCCCGAGTGTACGTCGGCGCCGCGCGGCGTCAGGCCTGCAGCGCCGGCAGCCGCCGCGCCAGCGGCGCCGGCAGCCACCAGCACCAGCGCCCGCACGCGCGCATCGCGGCGGGCAGCAGCACGAGCCGCACGACCGTCGCGTCGATCAGCACGGCGACGGCGAGGCCGAGGCCGAACTGGCGGATGGAGGTGACGTCGGCCAGCGCGAACGCGGCGAACACGCCGAGCATGATCAGCGCCGCGCCGGTGACGACGCTGGCGGTCCGCTCGAGCCCGTGCGCGATCGCGCCGGTGGTCGAGCCGGTGAGCTCCCAGCCCTCGCGCATGCGGGTGATCAGGAACACCTGGTAGTCGATGGACAGCCCGAACAGCACGCAGAAGATGCCGCTCGTCGAGACGGCGTCGATGAAGCCCGCGCCGCCCAGGGGCGGGTCGGAGCCCTGGAAGAGCAGCGCCAGCAGGCCGAACGCGGCGCCGACGGTGACGAGGTTGAGCGCGACGGCGATCGCCGGCAGCACGAGCGACCGGAACACGACGACGAGCACGAGGTAGCTGGCCAGCACGATCCCGAGCACGAGCAGGGGGAACCGGGCTGCGGTGGCGCGGTCGTAGTCGTCGAGGAAGCGGGCGGCGCCGCCGACCGCCGCCTCGCCGCCCAGCCGCTCCGCCACCTCGTCGGCCTCGCGCGCCAGGCGGTCGCCGAGCGCCGCCGTCTCCGGCTCGTTGGGCCCGGTCTCCGGGACCACCATCACGTTGCCGGCGCGGCCGCCGCGGTCCAGCGAGACGGCGAAGCTCGCGGAGGAGCGCTCGTCCTCGCGCGCGCCGTCGAGCGCGGCGAGCGTGAAGTAGCCCGACTCGAACAGCCCGGGCGAGCGCCGGGCCGAGCGTGCCAGCCCGGAGAAGTCCGAGCGCAGCAGCGTCCGGCCGGAGCGGCGGACGCCGCGCTCGCCGCGGTCCAGCCCGCCGGCGAGGGTCTCGGTGCGGCGCGCGCCGTCGTCGAGCCCGCCGCCGAGCCGCTGCGCGCCCGCCGCCAGCTGCGAGATGCCGCCGCCGAGGCGCCCGGCCCCGTCGTGCAGGTCGGCCAGGCCGGCGTGCAGGCGCCCGCCGCCGGCCGCCAGCCGCCGCAGCCCGGCCCGCAGCCGGTCCGCCCCGCGTTCGAGCCGGGCCGCGCCCGCCCGCAGCTCGCGCGCGCCGTCGGACAGCTCGGCCAGGCCGCGGGCGAGGCGCTCCGTGCCGGCGACGAGCTGGGCGGCGGCGCCCGCGGCCGTTTCCAGACCCTGGGCGCCGCGAGCGATCGACGCGTCGAGGCCGTCGTAGCCGGGCGCGACGGGCGCGCCGGTCAGCGGGTGCCGGCCCGACGCGGCGCCGAGCGCCCTGGCCACCGCCGTGTATGCCTCGTCGTAGCGCGGATCGCCGCGGCCGAGGCTGAAGCGGTCGAGCTCCTTCAGCGCCGCCCGCAGCTCGGCTTCGGTGCGCTGCGCCGGCTCGCGCAGGCGCGCCAGATCGCGCGCGCCCTCCCGCAGCCCCTCGGGAAGCCGCCGCGCCGCCGGCAGCGCCGCCTCCACGCGGCCACGGGTGGCGTCGAGCTCCCGCGCCAGCCGCGCCGCGCCCGCCGCCGTCTCCTGCGCGCCGCGTGCCAGCCGCCCGCCGCCGGCGCGCGCCGCACGCAGGCCCTCGGCCAGGGCGTCGGCGCCGCGGGCCGCTTCGGCCAGCCCGGCGCGCACGCGCGCGGCGCCGTCGCGCGCCGCGGCGCCGCCCGCGGCCAGCCGGGTGGACGCGCCGGCGGCCTGCGCGAGCCCCTCCCGCAGCCGCCGCACGCCGTCGCCCGCCCGGTCGAGCCCGCCGCGCAGGCGCGCGAGGTCGCGCCGCCCGCGCGCCAGGGTCCGCCCCGAAGCGGCCAGCGTCCGGGTCACCCGCGCGTCCGGCGCCTGCTCGGCGATGGCGCCCGGCCCGACCACGCCCAGCACGTTGGGCGACCGCGCCAGCCGCCGCTGCCAGTCGCGCAGCACCAGCAGCCGCCTGCGCTCGGTGATGGCGCCCTCGGGCACCCGCACGATCACCTCGAACGGCGTCGTCCAGCCGGCGCCCATGGTGTCGCGCACCGCTTCGAAGTCCTTGCGCACCTGCGAGCCGGCCGGCAGCATCCGGACGTCGGGCGGCCCCGTCCGCAGCGCGAGCGCCGGCACCGCCCCCGCCAGCAGCACGCCCAGCACGAGCAGCGCCGGGACGAGCGGGCGCGCGAGCACCCGCATCGCGGCACGGACCGGCGCCGACGCGCGCGCGTCGCGGTGTCCGCCGATCCACAGGCGGTCGACGTTCGGCCCCAGCAGAACCAGCACCGCCGGGATGCCGATGGTCGCGCAGACGACGCTCATCGCCACCGCGACCAGCACGCCGAAGCTCGCCGACGCCAGCAGGTCGCCGGGCGCGACGGCGAGCGCCACCAGCATCGCCGCCCACAGCACCGCGCCGGCGAACACGACGGTGCGGCCGGCGCTGGCCGCCGTCGCGCTCGCCGCCTCGCGCGCGGCGGCCGGCCCGCGCGCCGCCAGCTCCTCGCGGAAGCGCGAGACGAGCAGCAGGGAGTAGTCG
The DNA here is from genome assembly GCA_035540675.1 of Solirubrobacteraceae bacterium. GTDB lineage: Bacteria > Actinomycetota > Thermoleophilia > Solirubrobacterales > Solirubrobacteraceae > DATLGB01. The sequence goes on from DATLGB010000032.1 coordinate 3,105, forward strand.
ACGCCGAGCGCGAGCCCCATCATCGACGCCAGCGACACCGCGATCGCGTCGACGTCGGTCAGTCGGGTGAGCAGCGCGAGCGCCCCGTTGCCGGCGATCACCACCGCGCCGCCGAACACGAGCGGGATGATCGCGGCGACCACCGACCGGAACACCGCCAGCAGGACCACGATCAGGATCGGGATCGCCAGCTTCTCCGCCCGCGCGACCGCCGACAGCGACGAGTCCTTCACGCCGAGGCCGATCGACGCGAGGCCCGTCACGTGGGATCGCACCGGGTCGCGCAGCGAGCGCCGCACCTCGCGCTCGACGTCCCGCAGGCCCGCGTCGACCGCCTCCTCGAGGCGGCGGTCGACGGCGACGATGATCAGGGCCGACCCGCCCTCGGGCCGCAGCGCCTCGCCCGCCGGCCCGCGGTCCCACGCGCTGAGCACGCGGAAGTCGGGCTGCTCGCGCAGGCGCCGCACGAGCGCCGGCCCCTGGCGGTCGAGCGCGCGTTCCGGGCCCACGAGCAGCACCGGGATCGTGATGCCGTCGCCGAACTCCGCCTCGTAGATCCGGTTGGCGTCGGCGGACTCGGTGCCCGGCGTGTAGAGCGTGGTCGGCGTCAGGCGCGACTCGAGGTCGAGCCCGAGCAGGCCGAGCGCGAGCAGCGCCGCGCCGAGAAGGGCGAGAGCGGCACGGGGTCGTCCGACGGCCGTATGGGAGAGACGCGTCATGGAGGCCCGGCCGCTCTCACGACACCTTCTTAAGGCGCGGCGGCGATTCCGTCTGTGACGGCGCGCACACCCGCGCCGCCGGGTCGCGCGGCTACGCCAGGTCGGCGGCGACCGTCAGCGGCGTCCCGTCCAGGGCCGCCAGCGCCCGCTCGACCGAGCAGGCGATGCAGGTGAAGGTCGGGGTGTCGCGCTTGGTGTAGCGCGAGGACGCGGTCGTGCGCAGGCGCTGGACGAGGTCGAGGAAGTCGCGCGGCTCGTCGGTCTCGAAGGCGACGACGAACTCCTGGTCGTCGAGCCCGAACGAGTAGCTCGTGTTGAGGTCGACGCTCGGGTACTCCCGCCCGACCTTGATGTGCTCCTGCATGATCCGCCAGCGCTCGTCGGCCGGCAGGCCGTACCACTCGCGCGTCTTCACGAAGGGATACACGAACAGGTACTTGTCCTTCGCGGGCCGGACCTCGAGACGCGACTCGTCCGAGTACTCCGACTCCTTGGTCAGCGCCAGGAACGAGTACGGGATCTCCATCCACTTCATCAGCCCGCTCTGGGCGAGCACGACGTGGAACTCGTGGATGCGCTCGAGGTTCGTCGCCTGCGTGAGCAGCATCATGTCGGCGTCGCCGCGCGTGCCGACCGTCGAGAATGCGCGCAGCAGCCGCTCGGCCGCGAAGTCCTCGCAGGCCGCCATGAACTCGCGCTTGTGCGCGGCGCGCTCCTCCGCGTCGAGCCGGCGCCACGCCGGATCGACCTTGAGGAAGGTGTACTTGACGAAGTGACGCTCGCGCGGCATGTCCTGCTCAGTCTATTCGCGGTCCTCGCCCTGGCCGGGTCCGCGGACGCCCAGACCGCGCGCGTGGAGCCGGCCGGGGCGCGCGTCATCGTCGCCTTCGACGGCGCGGCAGTGGGGGAGTCCTCCACGGTCGCCTTCGACGCGCTGGCCGCGCGCGAGCGCCTGTCGTTCGGGCTGCTGGGCGCGACCCAGGGCGCGTATTCGGTCCGCCAGACGCTGCTGGACATGACGCAGGGCTCGCGCCTGTCGCGCTCGGGCTACGACCCGGGGACGCCGCCGGCGCTGGCGCTGGCCGGCCGCCGCATCGCGGCCTGGGACGCCGCCGTCCGGCGCGCGCGGTCGGCCCCCGCGCCGATCGTGCCGGGGCTGCTGGCCTCGAGCGTCCCCGGCGGCGCGGCGTACGTGGGGACGCCGAGCGGGTCCAACGTGCAGGCCGTGGTCGCCGCCGACCGCCGCGGCCGGGTCGCCGGCGTATCGCTCGGCGCCGAGTCCGACCTCGCGCGCCGCGCCCGGGCGATGCTCGTCCGCCACCGGCTCGTGGTGGTCAACGTGCCCGACAGCCGCGTCGCGCGCGACCAGCTCGACCGGCTGGTGCGGCGCCGCGACCCGGCGCACGCGCTGCTCGTGATCGCCACGCCGCCGCGCTCGCGCGCGCCGCAGCTGCTGCCGGTCGGCGCCGCGGGCGTCGGCGAGCGGGCCCCGGGCCTGCTGCGCTCCCGCACGGCCCGCCGCGACGGGCTCGTCACCGGCATCGACGTCCTGCCGACCGTGCTCACCCACCTGCGCCTGCCCGTGCCGCGCACCGTGCACGGGCGGCCGATCACCGTCGTGCCCGGTCGCGACGTCGCGTACGTGCGCGCCCTCGAGCGCCGCCTGCGCGCCGTCTACCCGCGCCGCTACCCCGCGGCGGCATGGGTGCTGGGGGCGCTGCTGTTCGCGGCGATCGCCGGCAACGCCGTGCTGGGGCGGCGGCGCACGCTGCGTGGCTGCGGCCTCGGCCTGCTGTGGCTGCCGTCCGTCGCGCTGCTCACGGCGGCGCTGGAGCCGTCGCGGCACGTCGAGCTGCTGATCGTGGGCCCCGGCTCGATCGCGCTCGGCTTCCTGACCGACCGGCTGCTGGCGTGGCCGCGCGCGCCCGCGCTCCCGGGCCTGGTCGGCGCCGGCGCCTACGTGGCCGACCTCGCGTTCGGCTCGCCGCTGATCGTGCGCTCGCTGCTGGGGCCCAACCCGCGCTTCGGCGCGCGCTTCTACGGCATCGGCAACGAGCTCGAGGCGGTGCTGCCCGTGCTGGCGCTGGTCGGGATCGCGGGCGCCGCCGGCGCGGCGCTGCGCTCGCGCCGGCTGGCGGCGGCGTTCGCGGCGACGATGCTCGTGCTCGGGGCGGCGGTCGGGGCGGGACGTCTCGGCGCCGACGTCGGCGGGGTGATCACGATCGGCGCCGGCGGCGCCGCGGCCACGGTGGCGTCGCTGCCCGGCGGTCCGTCGCGCCGCGCCGTGCTGCTCGCGTGCGCGATCCCGCTGCTCGCGGTGGCGGCGCTGGCCGCGATCGACCTGCTGACCGGCGGCGACTCGCACTTCTCGAGCACCGTCCTCGGCGCCGACGATCCCGCGGCGCTGTGGGACGTGGTCGAACGCCGCACGACGCTGGCCGCGCAGGCGTTCGCCCGCGGGCTGATGCCGCTGGCGACGCTGGCCGCCGCCGCGGCGGTGTTCGCCGGCATCCGGCGCCGCCGCGCCCTGCTGCGCGGCCTCGAGCACCACCCCGCGTGGGCCGCCGCGCTCGCCGGCGGCGTGGCGGCCGGCATCGTCGGCTCGCTGGCCAACGACTCCGGTCCGGTCCTGCTCGTCCTGGGCACGGTCGGCCTCGGCGCGGCGATGCTGTACCTGCGCGGGGGCGCCGGAGCTGACAGCGAGCCGAAACCGGCGGCCGAGGGCGGGGTCTAGTCTCGATGTGATGCGGGTCGCCCTCGTCTCCCCCTACTCGTGGACGTACCCGGGCGGCGTCACGCGCCATGTCGAGGCCCTCGCCGGCGAGCTGCTGGCGGCCGGGCACGAGGTGCGCGTCTTCGCCCCGTTCGACCGCGACGACCGCAGGACCGCGCTGCTGCACCGCGGCGCGCGTCCGCAGGCCCGCACCCGGCCGCAGTGGCTCGTGCCGCTCGGCGGGACCGTCGGCTGGCCGGCCAACGGGGCGATCTCGAACCTCGCCTTCACGCCCTACGCGGTCTCCACCCTGCGCCGCGAGCTGCGCGCGTTCGCGCCCGACGTGGTGCACCTGCACGAGCCGGTGGCGCCCACCGCCGGCTGGGACACGCTGATGACCTGCGACGCGCCGCTGGTCGGCACGTTCCACACGTACTCGACCGCGCGCGTGCCGCACGGGATCGCGGCGCTCGGCGGCTCGCGGCGGCGCATGAACCGGCTCGCGCTGCGGATCGCCGTCTCGGAGGCCGCGGCCTGGACCGGCCGGCGCTTCTACGGCGGCGAGTACCGCGTGATCCCCAACGGCGTGCAGCTGCCCGAGGGCGGCGTCCCGGTCCCGCGCCGCCGCGCGGCGGGCGAGCCGCTGCGGCTGGCCTTCGTCGGCCAGGCCGTGGAGCGCAAGGGCCTGCCCGTGCTGCTGCGGGCGTTCGAGGGGCTGCGGCGCGAGGTGCCGGCGACGCTGACGGTGGTCGGCGCCACGGCGCAGGAGATCGCGCCGCTGCTGGTCGACGGCGAGGGCGTGACCGCGCTCGGCCGCGTCGGCGACGCCGAGCGCCACGCGGCGCTGGTCGCCGCCGACGTGCTCGTCGCCCCGTCGCTCGGCGGCGAGTCGTTCGGGATGGTGCTCACGGAGGCCTTCGCGGCGGGCACGCCGGTCGTGGCGTCCGACATCGCCGGCTACCGCGACGTCGTCGCCGACGGCCGCGACGGGCTGCTGTTCCCGCGCGGCGACGCCACCGCGCTCGCCGAGACCCTGCGCGACCTGGCCGCCGATCCCGCCGCCGCCCCGCGGCTCGGGGCGGCCGCCGCCCGCAGCGCCGAGCGCTACGCCTGGCCCGCCGTCGCCGCCGAGGTCGCCGCCGCCTACGCGGACGCCGTCGCCGCGCCGCGGCCGCAGGGCGTCCCGGCGCGGCTGGGGCTCGTGCCCGCCGGCGGCGGCCCGCGCCGGCCCGCCCGGCGGCTCCCGCCGCTCGATCCGGCGCCGGCCGGTGCGCGGCCCGCGCTCGCCGCCGCGCGGCGCGTGGCGCTGGGCGCCGGCGCGCTCGCCGCCGCGGCCGGCGCCGCGTTCGCGCTCGAACGCATCGGCATCGACTCGATCCTGTCGGCGCTGCTGGCGTCGAGCCCGGTCTGGGTGCTCGCGGCGCTCGCGCTGATGTGCTCGTCGATGGTGCTGCGCGCGGTGGCGTGGCACCAGATCCTGCGCGCGGCCGTGGCCGGCGCGCGGCCGCGCTTCCGGGATGCCATGCAGGGGACGGCGATCGGAGTGCTGATGAGCGCGACGCTGCCCGCGCGGCTCGGGGAGCCCTCGCGCGCGCTGATCGTCGCGCGCCGCCTCGGCCGCCCGCGCGAGCGCTTCCCGGTCGTGCTCGGCACGCTGGTCAGCCAGACGCTGCTCAACCTCGTCGCGCTGGTGGTGCTCGGCGGCGTCATGTTCGCGACCGTGGGCCTGTTCGCCGGGCGCCAGCAGGCGCTGCTGTGGTACGGGCTCGCGCCCCTGGCCGCCGTCTTCGCCGTCCTGCTCGTGCCCGCGCTGCTGCGCTCGGGGCTGCCGTCGCGCTCCGCGCGCCTGCACCGCTGGCTCGCCCAGGCACGCGCGAGCGCGTCGCGCGTGCGCGCCGGGCTGAAGGTGTTCCGCCGCCCGCGGCTGGGCGCCACGGCCGCCGCGGCCCAGCTGGGCGCCTGGGGCGTCCAGTGGCTGGCCTGCTACCTGCTGCTCGTCGCCCTCGGGCTCGACGACCGCGCGGGTCTCGGCGCCGCCGCCGCGGTGCTGTTCGCGGTCAACGTCAGCGCCGTGCTGCCGGTCACGCCGTCCAACCTCGGCGTCTTCCAGGCGGCGTGCGTCGCCGTTCTCACCGGCGCCTACGGCGTGTCGGCGGCCGAGGCGCTCGGCTACGGGATCATCCTGCAGGCGGTCGAGATCGCCACCGCCGTGATCATGGGCGCGCCGGCGCTGGTGCGCGAGGGGCTGTCGTGGCGCGAGGTGCGGCTGCGCACCCTGCACGCCACCCCGGTCTCGCTGGCGCCGCGCGGCGCGCCGCTGCCGGCCGCGGCCGGCGAGCGCCGCCCCTAGCGGCTACTGCACCACGCGGAACTCGCCGCGCATCCACGGGTGGATGCGGCAGAAGTACGTGTAGCGGCCGGCCGGCAGGTCGGCCGGGGTCGAGGCCATCGGGTTCGGGCTGCCGCCGTCGATGACGTCGTAGCCCAGCGTGCCCGAGTCCCAGCGGCCGTCGGCCAGCGGGTAGTTGGCCACGTACGGGCCGTTGCACGGCGCCGGGCACGTCGTCACCGAGTGGCGGATGCCCGCGTTCTGGTCCGCGTTGAAGAACGTCAGCGACTGGCCCTGGCGGACCTGCGGCGGGTCGCCCATGCCGCCGGCGAGCGACATGTCGCCCGGCACGTACAGGAAGTCCGCGATCGCGACGGTCGACGTGAACGCGCCGGACGGGCGCTCGGGCTCGTCCTTCTCGCACGGCAGCGCGCCGTACTCGCGGCCGCAGACGCGGTCGGAGTGCTTGCCGAACGGCCGCAGCGGGACGCCCTCGGTGACGTCCAGCGGCTTGCCCGGCAGGCGCTTGCGCACCCACTTGATGCGCGTCACCTTGACGCGGCGCTTGACGGTCACGCGCACGCGCTCGCCGCCGCGGCGCTGCCACTTCTTCACCCGCCGCGTCACCCACACCTTGACCTTCTTGCGCACGCGCGTCCAGCGGCCCTCGGGCGTCGGCTTGTTGATCAGGTACGGCGCGCAGCGCCCGACCGGCGGCTGGTTCTCGTCGATGTAGACGCCCTCGTGCGTCATCGCCGTGTACCACGCGTGGTTGCGGTTCTCGTACAGGCCGGTGATGCGGATGCGGTCGCCCTTGCGCACCGGGGCGCGCCACGCCGGGTCGGTGCCCTCCATGACGAAGTCCTCCGAGTAGCGCACGCCGTCGCGCCAGTTGGCGTCGGAGCGCAGCAGCATCGTGCCCTGGGTCGCGATGCCGGTCTGCGGGCAGGGGTTCTCCTTGGGGCCGAGGTTCTCGACGATCACCGACAGCCCGCCGGGGTGCAGGTGCGAGCCGGTGCCGATCATCGTCCCGTCCTGGGTCGCGGTCCACTCGATCGGGCCCTGCTTCATCTGCGAGGTGGAGAAGACGCCGGCGCCGTCGGGGTCGCGCGGGACGTCGAACGTGCGCCCGAACAGCACGCCCGAGACGTCGTGGTAGGGCCGGCCGAGCTTGTCGAGCTCGGCCTTGGTCCCGTGCACGAAGTCGACGTCGAGCACGATGTAGACGACCATCGTCTCCGACGTCTTGTTGTGCAGCATGTAGATCATCGTCTGCTGGTTGCCGCCGCCGATGTACTGGCCGTACACCGGGCCGTTCGGATCGGCCGCCGACCGCTCGGAGAAGTCGGCCTTGGACTCCTCGTCGCCCGTGCCGAAGATCCACTCGCTGTTGCCGTAGGTGTAGTTGTCCTCCTCGTTGCCCGGGTCGGTGCGGAACCAGTGCGCGTGGTGGATGTGCGCCTGCTGGTGGGTGGGCTCGGAGATGTCGTGCGCCCGGCGCAGGTGCGGCTCGACGGAGATGATGAAGCCGTTGCTGACCGGCAGGTCGACGTCGATGCGGTTCATGTCGTGGCCGGCCGGGACCGTGTAGGGGCCGAACCACCAGCGCTGGTGCTCCTGCGTGCCGGCGGGCTTCGGGACGAAGCGCTGCAGCTTGTAGCCGGGGATCCGCTCGGGGTGCCCGCGGTCCGGGTCGTCGTCGTCCGCGAAGGCGCCGGGCGCCGCCAGCGCCGCGAGCACCACGACCAGCCCCGCCACCATGACCCGGCGCAGCATCGACCACTCCTCTCGGAAACCCTGCCCCTGCGGCGCACGATACTCCGGTGCGGCGGGGTGGACAACTGGCGCGTTCGCGATAGCCTCCGCCCATGAGCCGGAGGGGGAGCCTGCTCGCGCTCGTGGTCGCCGGCGCCGTGCTGGGCGGGCCTCCCGCGGCGCTCGCAGACGAGGAGATCGTCGCCGCGACGCCCAACCGCTACACGAACCCGGACGTCACGATCGACCAGGGCGAGCCGCTGACGCTCCGCAACACCGACTTCGCGATGCACGACGTCGCGTCCACGCAGCCCGGCGACGTCAAGGGGCGCCTGTTCGCGTCCGACGTGATCGGCGGCGGTGAGACGTCGTTCGTGGAGGGCTCGCAGTACCTCACCACGGGCACCTACGACTTCTTCTGCACGGTGCACCCGAACTCGATGACCGGGACGATCACGGTCACGGCGGCCGGCACCCCGAAGCCGCGGCCGGGCGCCGGCCCGGCCCCGGGTCCCGGCCCGGCGCCGTCGCCGGAGCCGGACACCGAGGCGCCGGAGCCGACGATCCGGGTCGCCGCCGCACGGGCGCGCACGCTGCGCCGCGGCGGCGCGCTGCGGGTGACGGTCGGCTCCAACGAGGCGTCGAAGCTGCGCGTCACGGTGACGCTGCCCCGCGGCGTGCCCGCAGGCGGCGCGCGGGCGGAGCTCGATACCGCGGGCACCCGGCGGCTGGACGTCAAGGTCAAGCGCAGGCTGCGCCGGAAGCTGCGGCCCGGGACGCGCCTGGTCGTCGGCGTGGAGGCGCGCGACGCCGCGGGCAACGTCGCGGGCGCGATCCGGCGGCTGAAGCTGCGCTAGACGGCTGGCCGGCCGGCGCGCGCGGCCCGGCGGACCAGGTGGTCGCGCTCGGCGACGTTCGTCGCCCGGCGGGCGGCCTCCGCGTAGGCCGCCGCGGCGGCGGCGAGGTCGCCGCCGAGCTCGTGCAGGTGCCCGCGGACCGCGTGCCAGCGGTGCCGGTCGCCGAGCACCTCGCGCAGCCGGTCGGTCTCGCGCAGCCCCGCAGCGGCGCCGAGCACGTGTGCCACCGCGACCGCGCGGCCCAGCACGGCGGCGGGGTCCTGTCGCACGGGGTCGTCGGTGAGGGCGACCAGGTCGTCGTACCAGGCGAGGATCTGCGGCCAGTCGGTCTCCTCGGCGCGGGCCGCGTCGTCGTGGAGGGCGGCGATCGCGGCCTCGATCTGGTAGCGGCCGGGGCGCCCGACGGCCAGCGCCGATTGCAGGACGCGCACGCCCTCGGCGATCTCGCGGGTGTCCCAGAGGCTGCGGTCCTGCCGGTCGAGCGTGACGATGCGGCCCTCCGAGTCGAGTCGCGCCGGCAGCCGGGCGTGGTTGAGGAGCATGAGCGCGAGCAGCCCGCGCGCCTCGGGCTCCTCGCTGGCGAGCGTGAGCCGCCGGGCGATCCGGATCGCCTCGCCGGCCAGGTCCACGCGGGCGGGCGGGCCGGTATGGCCGGCCGTGTACACGAGGTAGAGCACGCGCAGCACGACGGCCAGGTCACCGGGCTGGTCCAGGCGGCGGCCGTGCAGGGCGCGCTTGGCCCGGCTGATCCGCTGCGCCATCGTCGCCTCCGGCACGTAGAACGCGTCGGCGATCTCCCGGGTGGTGAGGCCGCCGACGGCACGCAGGGTCAGCGCCACCTGCGAGGCGGGCGGGAGGTCGGGGTGGCAGCAGCAGAAGAGCAGGAAGAGGGTGTCGTCGCCCTCCTCGGTGGCGGCGGGCGGCGGCTCGGGCCATCCGGGCGCCGCTTCCTCGCGGCGCCGGCGCGCGGCCTCGCTGCGGCGGGCGTCCACGAGCCGCCGGGTCGCGACCGTGGTCAGCCACGCGCGCGGGTCGCGCGGCGGGTGCTCGGGCCAGGCCCGCAGCGCCTCCAGCAGCGCCTCCTGCAGGGCGTCCTCGGCGGCATCGAAGTCCTCGCCCCGCCGGACCAGCGCCGCGAGCACCCGCGGGATCAGGTCCCGCCCGACCCCGCGCAGCGCGCCCTCGTCCAGTCCTCGCGCCGGCTGACCGGTCACGGCGCGTCAGTCCTGCGACGACCCGTGGGACATGACCTCGCGGACGTCGATCCACTCGTGCAGCGGCCCTCCGCCCGGGCCGGGCTCCGAGGAGATGTGGGCCGCGATCTCGAGCGCCCGCTCGCGCGACTCGACGTCGACCATGTACCAGCCGGCGATCAGGTCGCTGGTCTCGGGGTGCGGGCCGTCGGTGGTGACCGGCGCCGCGTCCGGGCCGCCGTAGCGGACCCACGTCTGCGCCGGCGTGAGCGCCTGCGAGTCGACGTACTCGCCGCTCTCCTCGAGCAGCCTGCGGACGTTGCGCAGGAAGGCGAAGTGCGCCTCCACGTCCTCGGGCGCCCACTGGTCCATCGGCGGGAAGGGATGGTGCGGCTCGGGGCCGCCGCGGTAGTGCTTGAGGAGCAGGTACTTCGGCATGGATGGTCTCCTGGTGTCTGTTGCGGGCCGCGCGGTTCGCCGCCCTTCACCTGGTGAGCGGAGCCGGTCGGAGCTTCTCGACATCGCACCACGGGTTCTAAGGGCGGCGGGCGACGCCGAGCACGTGCGGCGTCACCGGCTTCATCAGCAGCGACGGCGCGAACGCGAAGTGCCGCACCCGCACGAGCTCGAAGCCGGCGCGCTCGATGGCTCCGGCGGTGTCGCGGTCGAGGTGGCAGCCGCCGGCGAAGCGCGGCCAGCCCGGCGCGAGCGCCGCCTGCGTGCGCCGCAGGCGCGGGTCGCGCGCGGCCACGTGCTCGTAGAAGCGCAGCTCGCCGCCGGGGCGCAGCACGCGCCGGATCTCGGCGAGCGCGCGCGCCTGGTCGGGCACGGAGCACAGCACGAGCGAGGCGACCGCGGCGTCCAGCTCGCCGTCGGCCGCCGGCAGCGCCTCCGCGGTGCCCTCGACGACCCGGACGGCGACCGGCGCATCGGCCGCCGCGCGCTGCGCCCGCTCGCGCAGGTACGGCTCGGGCTCGACGGCGACGACCTCGTCCACACCGGGTTCGTAGTGCGCGAAGTTCATGCCGTTGCCGGCGCCGACCTCGATCACGCGCCCGCGCAGCCCGGCGACCAGCTCGCGCCGGTGTCCGGCGGCCTCCTCGTCGGGCAGCGACGTGAGCAGCGTGTAGACGCGGGCGAAGATCGGATGGCGGATCTTGGTCATGTCAGGCGCTCGCAGAGGTCGTCGATCTCACGCGAGCGCTCGGCGATCAGGCGCTCGGCCGTGGCGCGCAGCGCGCGCAGGTTGGCGGGGCTCGCGTCGTCCATGGCGTCGGAGGCGTCGGTCAGCTCGGCCTGCAGGCGGAACGCGGCGCGGGGAAGCAGCGCTCCGAGCTGGAAGTCGATCGTGTCGGCGATGCCGTCGAAGACGATGTCGATCAGCGGCCGGGCCCACTCGATCTGGCCCCAGCCACGGGCGTCGTCGTGGCGGTAGGGGCGGGTGTGGCTGCCCGTCCCGAGCGACGCCAGCAGCTGCACCGGGCCCTCCTGCGCGGCGTCGACGTACGCGCACATCGCGGGGTTCGTGGCGAACACGCCGCCGTCGATCAGGCTGTATGTCCGGGCGCCCGCGGCGTCCGTGAGTCGGTACGGCTCGAAGTACGTGGGCGCCGCCGACGTCGCGCGCGCGGCCTCCCACAGCGCGAAGTCGTAGGCGGGGTCGCGCCGCGCGCGCTGGGAGCGGAAGAAGAACGCGAAGCGCCCCTCGATGTCGTACGCGGTGATCATCACCGGCGTCAGCGCGTCCTTCAGCCGCGCGTCGCCGAGCGCCCGCCGGAGCGCGTCGTTGAGGCCGTCGTCGTCGTAGCGCTCGTCGATCCAGCCGCCCGCCGACGTGATGCGCTTGACCAGGTCGCGGTGGAAGATCCGCGGGCCGTCGCGCTCGTAGAGGTCGACGAGCTCCTCTGCCGCGTAGCGCGGGCGGCCGCCGGCGCCGGCGAGCGTGAGGCCGCAGGCGAGGATCCCGCCGGTCGACGTGCCCGCAATGAGATCGAACAGGTCGGCGACCGGCCGCTCCGTGCGGCGCTCGACCTCCGCGAGGACGAGCGCGGGGATGAGCCCGCGGATGCCGCCGCCGTCGATCGCCAGGACTCTCACCGCGGCGGCACCCTAACGCCGCCGCGCCGCGCCGCGCCGCGCTCCGCTCCGCCGCCGCCGCCGCGCCCCGGCCGCCCCCGTGTCGACCCGGCGCCACCCCCTGGCTCCGGATCGCCTCGGACTGCGCAAAGCGGCCCCCGTGTGCGATCCCGAGCCGCCGCGGGCCCGCGGCGCGGACTCACGCCGGAGCCGCGGCCGGATCGCACACAGGTGTGTTTCTGCGCAGGCCGTGGCGGAACGGCGCCGGCCCCTGGCGCCGGATCGACGCGGGGTGCGGGCGGGCCGCCGCGCCTCAGGCGTCGGCCGGCACGCCCCGCAGCGTCGGATCCTTGTCCGTGCCGCGGATGACCTCGTCGCCGGACTTCTCCGGCGGCAGCAGGCGCCCGGACTTCATGCCGAAGTAGATGGCCTGCGGGTGGTGGGAGACGATCGCCACCGTCGACTGCTCGGGCTCCACGGCGTGGCCGCCGGAGAGCGTCAGGCCGATCGAGTCGGCGCCGAGCAGGCGGAAGAGCTTCTCGTGCTCGGACTGGTCCGGGCAGGCCGGGTAGCCCCACGCCCAGCGGCGGCCCTGGTCGGCCGGGATGCCCCAGTCGTTGCGGATGCGCCAGTGCAGCCACTCGGCCATGCCCTCGGCGACCTGCACGCCGAGGCCGTGCACGAACAGCTGCTCGGCGAACTCGCCCTCGGCCTCGAGCTCGGCCATCAGCTCGGTCACGCGCGCGCCGGCGGTGACCGCCTGGAAGGCGACCACGTCGAGCTCGCCCGACTCCTTGGGGCGGTAGAAGTCGGCGATGCACAGGCGGTCGTGCTTGGGCTGGCGCGGGAACACGAAGGTCTCGAGGACGCGCGAGGTGTCGTCGGGGTCGTAGACCTCGACCGTGTTGCCGACCGAGGCGGCCGGGAAGTAGCCGAGCAGCGCGCGCGGGTGCAGGTAGTCCTGCTCGCGCCACATGCGCTCCAGGCGCGGGAGGAAGTCCTCCTCGACGAGCTTGCGCCAGGCGTCGCCCTTCACGCCGCGCCCGCCCCAGTGCAGCTTGAACAGCACGTGGGTGTCGAGGTGGCGGTAGACCTCGTCCATGTCGATCTCGACCTCGCGGACGCCGAGGAAGGGCGGGTCGGGGACCGGGACGTCGGTGCGCACGGCGGAGCGGACGGAGTCGTCGTCGGTCGGCAGCTCCTCGGGCTCCGGGCCCTTCTCGCGCAGGACGCGCGCCTCCTCGCGGATCTTCGCCACGAGGCGCTCGCGCTGGTCGGCCTCGACGAGCTGGTCCATCACGGCGAGGCCCTCGAAGGCGTCCTTGCAGTAGAAGACGCCGGGCTCGTAGACGTCCTCGGAGTCCAGGCCGCCCGGGAAGAGGATGCGCCGGCCGAAGTTGCGGTTGATCGCCGCGCCGCCGATCAGCACGGGGACCTCCATGCCGCGCTGGTGCATCTCCTGCACGGCGAGCGGCATCTGCTTGGACGTCGAGACGAGCAGCGCGCTGAGGCCGACGGCGGTCGCCTCGTGCTCCTGCGCCGCCTCGAGGATCGTGCCGATCGGGACCTGCTTGCCGAGGTCGACGACCGTGTAGCCGTTGTTGGTCAGGATCGTGTTGACCAGCGACTTGCCGATGTCGTGGACGTCGCCGAACACGGTGGCCAGCACGACCGTGCCCTTCGTGTAGCCCTCGATGCGGTCGAGGTACTTCTCGAGCCGCGCGACGGCGCGCTTCATCACCTCCGCGCTCTGCAGCACGAACGGCAGGATCAGCTCGCCGGCGCCGAACTTGTCGCCGACCTCCTTCATGGCGGGCAGCAGCACGTCGTTGAGCGTGGGGACGGCGCCGATCTTCTCGACGGAGCGGTCGATCTGGTCCTCGACGCCGTCCTTCTTGCGCCGCAGGATGTGCCAGTGCAGCGCCTCCTCGGGCTCCATGCCCGCGGTCGGGTCCGCGGCCTCGGCGGCGTCCTCGGGGCCCTTGGACTCGAAGTGCGCGATGAAGCGCTCCAGCGCGTCCTCGCGGCGGTCGAAGACGAGGTCGTCGGCCAGCCCGCGCTCCGCGGCGTCGATCTCTCCGTACGGCGTGATGTGATTCGGGTTGACCATCGCCAGGTCGAGGCCGGCCTCGACGCAGTGGTGCAGGAAGACCGAGTTGAGCACCGAGCGCGCGGGAAGCCCGATGCCGAAGGAGACGTTGGACACGCCGAGCGAGGTGAGCACGCCGGGCAGCTCGGACTTGATCAGCCGGATGCCCTCGATCGTCTCGATCGCCGACGGCCGCCACTCCTCGTCGCCGGTGGTGAGCGTGAAGGTGAGCGCGTCGAAGATCAGCAGCTCGGGGTCGAGGCCGTGCTCGCCGCAGCAGATGTCGTGGATGCGCCGCGCGACCTCGAGCTTGCGCTCGCGCGTCTTGGCCATCCCGACCTCGTCGATGGTGAGCGCGATGACCGCCGCGCCGTGCTGGATCGCGATCGGCACGACCTTGTCGAGCTTGTCGCGGCCCGCCTCGAGGTTGACCGAGTTGACGATCGCGCGGCCGGGGATCTGCTCGAGCGCCGTCTCGATCACGTCGGGCTCGGTCGAGTCGACCTGGATCGGCGCCGGCTGGGTGAGCGAGACCTTCTTGGCGACGAGCCGCATCTGCTCGGCCTCGTCGGCGCGCTCGGTGAGCGCCACGCAGAGGTCGAGCACGTGGGCGCCGCCGTCGACCTGGTCCTCGGCGATCTGCACGATGCCGTCGTAGTCGTCGGCCAGCAGCAGCCGCTTGGCCTTGCGCGAGCCCTGCGAGTTGACGCGCTCGCCGACCAGGGTCGGCCGCGGCTCCTGCGCGAGCGGCGTCGCCGTCATCATGCTCGACGCCCGCGGCGGCCGCGGCGCGGGCCGCGTGGACGACTCCAGCCCGCGGACGCGCTCGGCGAGCGTGCGGATGTGATCCGGCGTCGTGCCGCAGCAGCCGCCGACGATGTTCACGCCGTAGCGCTCGACGAACTCGCCCAGCGTCGCCGCCAGCGGCTCGGGCTCCTCCGGGAAGATCGTCTCGCCGTTGGGACCCTGGACGGGCAGGCCGGCGTTCGGGATGCAGTGGATCGGCACCGACGCGTGCTCGCCGAGGAAGCGGATCGCGTCGCGCATGTCCTCGGGGCCGGTCGAGCAGTTGAGGCCGATGACGTCGACCTTGAGCGCCTCGAGCGTCGTCAGGACGGCGTCGATGTCCGTGCCCAGCAGCATCTTGCCGCCGTTGGGCAGCAGGGAGACGCTGACCTGGATCGGCACGGTGCGCCCGGTCGTCTTGAACGCGCCGCGGACGCCGAAGATCGCGGCCTTGACCTCGAGGATGTCCTGCGCCGTCTCGATGATGACGAGGTCGACGCCGCCCTCGAGCAGGCCGCGCGCCTGCTCCTCGAAGACCGTGACGAGGTCGCGAAAGCGGATCCAGCCCAGCGTCGGGTCGTCGGAGGCGGGGAGGAAGCCGGTCGGGCCGATCGAGCCGGCGACGAAGCGCTGCTCGCCCACCGCGGCGCGCGCGATCTCGGCGGCGCGGCGGTTGATCTCGAGCGTGTGCTCGGCCAGTCCCCACTCCTCGAGCTTCAGCCGCGAGGCCTGGAAGGTGTCCGTCTCGACGACCTCGGCGCCCGCGGCCACCATCGACTCGTGGACGCCTGCGATGACGTCCGGGCGGTTGAGCACGAGCGCCTCGTGGCAGCGCCCCGGCAGCTTGTAGTCGCGCTCGAGCGAGAGGTCGAACTGCTCGAGCGTCGCGCCCATCCCGCCGTCGAAGACGACGACGTGGTCACGGACGGCCGCCAGGAAATCGCGCATCGCCGCCAGGATAGCGAAACCTTGACAGAACCCTGTCAAGGTTTCGCACGGGTGGCTGCGGGCCCGGCACTGCGTGCGCCGGTGAGGGTATGCGGACGTGAACGACCTCCACTCCCTCTGGCGCGGGGAGTGGAGGTGCCGAGCGTGCGCCGCGTCAGCGGCGGAACTTCAGGCGCTTCGCCTTGCCCCGGTTGCCCGCCGGGTCGGTCGGCGTCAGCGCCACCGCGTAGCGCCCGCGGCGCAGCTTGCCGAGCTTGAGCGAGCCCTCGCGCGCCGGGCGGCCGGTCTGCGCGCGGGTGACCGTCTTGCGGCCGCGCTTGACCTGCACCCTCACGCTGGCGCGCTCGGAGAGCTTCCAGCGCAGCGTCGAGACGCGGCCGCGCCGCGTGACCCGCAGCGAGCGCACCTTCGGCGCCTTTCTGTCGCGCGCCTTCGCGCCGCCGGGCGCCGGGCTGCCGGTCTGGACGTTGCCGCCCGGGCCGGTCAGCGGCTCGCCGTACAGGCGCGGCCCGTACAGCTGGCGGACGGCGAGGCCCTGCGCGTCGGTGGCGAGGCCGGTGTCGCGCGTGGTGTTGCACTCGTTGTCGTCCGTGCAGGTGTCGGTGAAGGTCGCCCAGAAGGTGCCGTCCTTCGGCGAGCTCTCGATGTCGAGGAAGTCGAACATGCCGGCGCAGCGGCCGTCGCAGGTGCCGCGGTGGACGGGGTCGTCGCCGTTGTCGGCGATGGCGCCGACGAACAGCGGGTTCTCGTCGAGCGCGTTCGTGCTCACGACGACCCACGCGTGCCACGGGCGCGTCTCGTCGGTCTGGTCGTCGACCGAGGAGCCCGGGAACGAGATCGCGATGCGGCCCGCCTCGCCCGCCGTGATCTGCGGGAAGTTGACGTCGTGGACGCCGGGCGGGGCGACCATCAGCGGCTTGCCCCAGGTCTTGCCGTGGTCGCGCGAGACCGACAGCCACGGCAGCTTCATCTGCTGGTCCCACCAGACGTAGTAGACGTTGTCGGCGGCGTCGACGGCGACCGCGGTGTGGCGGTCGGACGGCGCCGGCCCGAACTCGGGCGAGACGCGCACGACCTCCCAGGTGAGCCCGCCGTTCTCGGTGATCGAGACGGTGGGGCCGAGGTTGCGGTCGGGCATCCCCGCGAGGTCGCCGCGGGGCAGGAAGATCCGGCCCTCGGAGTCGACGACGCCATGCCCGTGCAGGCAGCCGACGCACGGCGCGAACGGCGGCGAGGCCATCGGCCGGAAGGAGCGCCCGCCGTCGTCCGAGTACGAGCAGGTGGCGGCGGTCAGCGAGTTCACGCAGTAGTAGGCGACGTTCGGGAACGTGTCCTGCGGCCGGATGGCGGGGTTGCCCGCGGGCGGCGGGCCGGTGAAGAACGTCTGGTGGTCGTTGACGCCCGGCGCCTCCATCGCGCTCGGCGTCCACGTCTCGCCCTTGTCGTCGGAGTAGGCGAGGAACGAGCCCGCCAGGAGCAGGTCGATCGAGAACACGCGGCCGCTCAGGCGGTCGACGTACACGTACGGGTCGAGCGTGTTGGGCGGGAAGTCCTCGTTGGCGAGCTGGAAGGTGGTGTCGCTCCAGGTGAGGCCGCCGTCGCTGGAGCGCAGCACCTCGGTGCGGGCCTGGCCGCCGAGGCCGTCGAACGCGCCCGCCGCGTAGAAGGCGACGCCATCGGCGTCGACGCCCATCGTCGGCTCGGCGGCCTTGCGGCCGACGAACGACTTCTGCAGCACGAGCGGCGGCCCGTCGTAGGGCGCGAGCGCGGACTGCGGCTCGGCCGGCCGCGGCTCGCCCTGGCCGGCCGGCGCCGGGAGCGGCGCCGTCAGCTTGTACGGGTGGAAGCTGACCGGCCCCACGGGGTTCTCCGGCTTGAGCTGCTGGTCCTGGGCGGCGGCGGCGGGCGCGAGCGCCAGCAGGGCGGCGGCTGCGATGGGGAGGGAGAGCTTGCGGAGCACGTGGATCCCAACGTCCTCCTGCCCGGGAACTTGCCTTCGCAGGCGTTCGCGGGTGCCCGCGGGCGGGCAGTGCGTCAGCATGGCTACAGCATCCGATGCGCGCCTGCCGCGCACCTTCGCGCAGTGGTACTGCATCATCGGCGGCGCCACGCTGCTCCTGGCCGGCGTCCTCGGCTTCGCCGCCGACGCCACGTTCGACACGGGCGGCGACATCGACGGCGACAACTTCATCGTCTTCGAGGTCAACGGCTGGCACAACCTCGTCCACATCGTGTCGGGACTGCTGCTGCTGGCCGCCGCCAACACGCGGCCGACGGCCAAGACGATCGCGCTGACCTTCGGCGTCGTCTACGGCCTCGTCACGCTGTGGGGCCTGGTGGACGGCGAGACGGTCTTCGGCCTGCTGCCGGTCAACGGCGCCGACAACGTGCTGCACCTGCTGCTCTCCGCGGCCGCCATCGCCGCGGCGCTGGCCTCGCCGACGACCAAGGGCGAGCAGCGGCGCCGCCGCCAGGGCCGCCGGAAGGGCGTCGACGCGCCCGTCGCCGGCGGCACCGTCTCGGGCGCCACGCGCGCGCCGGTCGGCAACGACACCGCGCTCAACCGCGACGAGGGGCGCCACGGCCGCACGACGCGCGAGGAGGTCCCGGCCGACAAGCGCGAGTGACGCGCAAGCGGGCGCGAGCACCTATCGTGCCCGCGCCATGCGCCCGCCCCGCCGGACCCGCCGCGCCGCGGTCGCGCTCGCGCTGACCGCGGCGGCCGCCGCGACCGGCGTCGCGCCGGCGCAGGACGCGCCGCGGCTCGAGCGCGTCGACGCCGCCGCGGGGGCCGACCCCGACGGCGCCAGCCGCCGGCCCGACCTCAGCGCCGCCGGCCGGCTGCTGACGTTCGAGTCGACGGCGACGAACCTCGCGGCCGACCCCAACGGCGCGGTGCGCGACGTCTTCGTCCGCGACCTCGCCGCGGGCTCCACCCAGCTCGTGTCGGTGACGCCGGACGGCGGCGGCGCCGACGGCGCGAGCGGCGGCGCGACGATCGCCTCCGGCGGCGGGCTCGTCGTCTTCGAGTCCGACGCCACGAACCTGGTCGAAGGCGACACCAACGGGGTGCGCGACATCTTCGCCCGCGCCGGCGGCGGTCCCGTGCGCCGCATCAGCGTCGCCGCCGACGGCGGCCAGGCCAACGGGCCGTCCGCGGAGCCCGACGTCTCGATGGACGGCCGCTTCGTGACGTTCACGTCGGCCGCCGACAACCTCGTCCCGGGCGACCGCAACGGCGTCGAAGACGTCTTCGTGCGCGACACCGTCGCCGACACGACGCGGCGCGTGTCCGCGCGCGCGGGCGTGGAGCCGGACGGCCGCTCGCGCGCCTCGGCGATCGCCGCGCGCGGCCGCTACGTGACCTTCCACTCCACCGCGACCAACCTCGTCCGCGGCGACACCAACCGCGTCGCCGACGTGTTCCTGCGCGACCTGCGCACCGGCAGGATCGAGCGCGTCAGCGTGTCCTCGCGCGGCGTGCAGCAGAACCGCGCGGTCGCGCAGCCGTTCTTCATCGTCGCCGATGTCTCGCGCGACGGGCGCTTCGTCGTCTTCGACTCCGACGCCGACAACCTCGTGCGCCGCGACACCAACCGCGACACCGACGTCTTCGTGCGCGACCTTCACTTCGGGCGCACGGAGCGCGTGTCGCTGACCGTGCGCGGTCGCCAGGGCGACAACGACTCCTACTTCCCGGCCATCTCGCCCGACGGCCGGTACGTCGGCTTCTCGTCGTTCGCCGGGAACCTGTGGCCGGGCGACGCGGCGGGCGAGGACGTGTTCGTGCACGACCGCCGGCTCGGCATCACGACGCTGCTCACGGCGACGGCGGACGGCCGGCGTCGCGGCGCCGAGGCGCAGCGGCAGCTGCTGCGGCGGCCGGCGCTGGCGGTCCACGCCGGGCGCGTCGCGTTCACGAGCACGGCACCCTTGACCGGCGCCGACCGCAATCGGGCGGAGGACGTGTTCGTGCGCCGGACCGCTGCGGCCGACGGGCGGATCGTGCGCGGCCCGCGCGGCGTCACCCGCGAGCGGCGGCCGCGGATCCGCCTGGCGGCGGACGATCCGCGGGCGCGCGTCTTCGTCTGCCGGCTCGACCGCCGGGTGATCCTGTGCCCGCGCGACGGGCGCCTGCCGCGGCTGCGCCCGGGACGCCACCGGCTCAAGGTGCGAGCCGGTGGCGCCGGGCTGCGGTTCGACCCGACGCCGGCGGTGCGCCGCTTCCGGGTCCGCTAGCTCGACGTCGACTGCCGGGTCGCCGGCTGCTGCTCCCCGTCGCGGCCGAAGCGACCCGTGCGCTCGGCGGGGTCCGGGGGCGGCGGCGCCGCGGTGTCCGGCGCCAGGCGCTCCACGTCGCGGACGCTGCGGGTGGTGACGCGACCGAGCGCGATCCCCGCGAACGCGATGATCGCGGCGCCGAGTCCGTAGAAGTAGGTCAGCAGCTCGAGCACCTGCTGGCCGGTGCCGCCGAGGGGCTGGCCCGTCTGCGGCTCGCCGCCGTTCCAGAGCATGCTCACGACGGGGCCGACGACGAACCAGACGCCGGCGGCCAGTGCGAGCTGCGCACCCAGCGTGGCCGACGCGCGGTTGGCGCTCGCCATCAGCATCAGGCCGCCGAGCACGGCGACGGCGCCGGGCAGCAGCGACAGCCAGAAGCGGCCGGCGGTGAAGTCGAAC
>DATLGB010000033.1:0-13442 GCA_035540675.1 Solirubrobacteraceae bacterium
CCAACAGGAAGTGCGTCAGCCGGCGCAAGTTCACGATCCGCCTGCGCCAGTCCAAGGACGACCCGCTCGTGAGCGCCGACGTCTTCGTCGGCAAGAAGCGCGTGAAGGCCCTGAGGGGAGAGCGGCTGACGGCGACGGTCGACCTCCGCGGCCTGCCGAAGGGCAAGGTCGTCGTGCGGATCGTGGGCGTCACCAAGTCGGGCCGCAAGGCGCTGTCGAAGCGCACCTACCGGACCTGCGTGCCCAAGCGCCTGTCGAAGCGCCGTCGCTGACGCCCGCCGGCGGCGCTCGGTCGGGCTCGCGAGCGTTCCGCTCGAGCGTCCCGAGCGAGCGCGCGGCGGTCACACGCCACCACGGGGACTGCCCCATCGGCGTCGCCACGATAGGTTCGACGGGTGAGCCTCGATGAACGCGCAGCCGTAGCCGCCCTCGTAAGCGATCTCCAGTGGCAGATCGACCAGCTCAAGCCGCGGGGGATCAAGGACAAGGCCGGCAACCCCTACACCGCGAGCTACTACAAGCGGGGCCTCAAGAGCGCGGTGGCGCGCGGCGGCCCTGCCGTCGTGGAGTTCGTGCGGGGCTACCTCTACAAGCCGCCGAGCGACGGCTTCAAGAAGCTCGAGGAGAAGAACTCGCTGGACCTCGCCTGCGAGGCGCTGGTGGCGGATCCCGACAAGCCGTACGCGCACCTCTTCAGCGATGAGGACCGCGCGGCGGCGCGGGAGCGGCTGGGCCCGCACCTCGAGCTGATCGCGAAGAGGAAGAACCCCACGGCGAAGATCGCCGCGCTGCCGGACGACCTCGTCGAGCTGCGCCGGCTGGCCGAGGCCGACCCGCCGCCCGAGGATGCCGTCGCCATCAACAGCAAGATCGTGCAGATGGCGCCCGAGGAGGTGGTGGCCTTGATCCGCCTGGGTCGCGCCCATGTGGATCTCCACCACGACGCCGAGGCCGTCCAAGCGTTCGAGCGCGTGCTCGAAGTCGACCCGAGCAACGCCATCGCGAAGCGGCGCCTGGAGACGCTGCGCTTCCGCGCGCGATAAGCGCGGCGGCGCCCGCGAGCGCGTCAGCGGCCGCACACCGCCGCCAAGTTTCCCCACCCGCCGACCGTTGTCTGATTGGATCGACGGCAGGCGCTGAGACGACGTGGGAGCAGCTCGGAACATGAAGCGGTGGATGACGGTGACGGCTGCGCTGGTCTGCGCGAGCGCCTGCGCGGCCGTGCCGGCCCAGGCGGCGCCGAAGAAGAGCACCGCCGGCGACGCTGCGAAGCGCACGCCCGGGATGACCTCGCTCGACCGGCAGATCGTCGTCCGGTTCCGGAGCGGCACGGGCGGCAGCGAGCGGGCCGCCGCACGCCGCAACGCGCGTGCCGGCCTCAAGCGCGGGCTGTCCATCGCCGGCGCGCAGCTGCTCGAAGTCGACCGCGGCCAGTCGCGCCGCGCGGCGCTGGCCTCGCTGAACCGCGACCCGCACGTCCGCTACGCCGAGCCCAACCGGCCGCGCCAGGCGTACGAGCGGACGCCCGACGACACCTACTTCGACCAGCTCTGGGGCCTGAAGAACACCAACCAGGACCTGCTGCTCCCCGGGACGCAGACCGGCACGATCGACGCCGACATCGACGCGACGGACGCGTGGGACCGCACCACCGGCTCCAGCGGCGTCGTGGTGGCCGTCGTGGACGAGGGCGTCGCCTACGATCACCCCGACCTCAACGACAACCTCTGGACGAACGCCGCGGAGGCCGCCGGCAGCCCCGGCGTCGACGACGACGCCAACGGCTACGTCGACGACGTCCGCGGGGTCGACACCCTCGACGGCGACGGCGACCCGCGGGACTTCGGCGGCCACGGCACGCACGTCGCCGGCACGATCGCCGCCGAGGGCAACAACCGCCTCGGCATCACCGGCGTCACCTGGGACGCCCAGATCATGCCGGTCCGCGTGCTGGGCGGCGGCGGCTCGGACGTCTCCGTGGCCGAGGGCTTCGACTACGCCGGGCGCATGGGTGCGCGGATCGCCAACGCGTCCCTCGGCGGGGAGGGTCACTCGCAGCTCATGCTCGAGGTCATCCAGGCCCATCCGAACACGCTCTTCGTCGTCGCCGCCGGCAACGAGTCCGTCGACAACGATTCGGACGCCGACGGCAACGGCAACGACCTCCCGGACAGGTCCTTCCCCTGCAGCTACGGCGACGCGGAGGCGCCGAACCTCGTCTGCGTCGCCGCGACCAACTCCGCAGACGAGCTGGCGGGCTTCTCCAACTACGGCGCGACCGCGGTCGACCTCGCGGCGCCCGGCGTCAACATCGCCTCCGCGCTCGCGGAGCGCTCGGATCCGTTCGCGGCCAGCCTGTTCACCACCGGCCTCGGCGGCTGGTCCGGCAATTGGACCTGGGCCAAGCTCGGGACCGACGGCGCCGCCCTCGACTCGTCGCACGTCGGGGACTACGCGCCGAACGCGTCGGACGTCATGACGATGGACGGCAGCATCAACCTCTCCGGCCGCACGGGCTGCACCCTGAACATGTGGCTCTACACGGAGATCGAGGAGCCGTTCAACGGCGAGCTGACGGACGCGCTCTGGGTCGACCGCTCGACCAACGGCGGCTCCACGTGGGAGCCGGTGGCGCTGTTCTACGGGCTGGTGTCCGACGGCGCCGGCAACTTCGCCCTGATCGAGCAGATCGACCTCCGCGCGGACGGCGCGGCGAACACGAAGGTGCGATTCCGCTTCGAGAGCGACGACAGCATCCAGTACGACGGCGTCTGGCTCGACGCCCTCTGGACGACCTGCACGGGCACGTACTCGAATCAGAGCTACCAGTTCCTCGACGGGACCTCGATGGCGGCGCCGCACGTCGCCGGCGCGGCCGCCCTGCTGCTGTCGGCACGGCCGAGCCTCACGGCTGCGCAGCTGCGGGCGGCGCTGCTGTCGCCGCCGGACGCCGACGTCCGGCCCAGCCTGGCCGGGAAGGTGGCCACGGGCGCGCGGCTGAACGTCAACAAGTCCCTGATGGTGGTCGACACGCTGCCCGAGGTGAGCACGGGCCCGGCCACGGGGGTCCTGCAGACCGCCGCAACCCTCGGCGGCAGCGTGAACCCGAGCGGCGTCCCGACCCAGTACCGGTTCGAGTTCGGGCCGACGCCGAGCTACGGCCAGCAGACGCCGCTGGTGGATGCGGGCAGCGGCCGGTCGGCCGTGGCCGCATCGGCGGCGATCACGGGCCTCGCGCCCGGGACGCGGTACCACTATCGCCTGGTCGCCGTGCGCGGCAGCGAGCAGTTCCCGGGTGCCGACGCGACGTTCTCGACCCTCCCCGCGTCCTCGACGGGCGGGACCACCGGTGGCGCGACGGGCACGATCGGCACCACCACGACGACCGAGAGCCCGGCCGCGCGCATGGCCCGGACCGCCAAGGCGTCCTGCAAGCGCAAGGGCTCCAGGCGGACGTGCCGCGTGACCGCAGCGGGCGCCGTGAAGGTCTCGATCCGGATCAAGAAGGGCCGCCGGACGCTGGCGCGCGGCAGCGGCCGCCCGGGCCGGACCATCACCCTCAAGGGCCGGTTGAAGCGCGGCCGCTACCGGGTGACGATCGTCCTCACCGACGGCAAGGGCAACACGGCCACCATCCGGCGCACGTTCCGGCTGTAGGCGTCGCTTTCAGCCCAGCAGCTCGCACCCGTTCGCCCGCGCGACCGCGGCGACGTGGCCCCAGTCGGGCTCGTCGTCGGAGGGCGGCGGCAGCGTGCGCGCCTGCGCCGGGACGCTCATGTCGCGGACGAGGTTCTCGAAGCCGCCCGGGGTCATGATGAACAGCATCCGGCAGCCGTCGGGGCCGGGCGTGTAGGCGTGCGGGATCCCGCGCGGCCCGAAGAGGCAGTCGCCCGTCCGCGCCGCGAACGTGGCGTCGCCGACGGTGAAGGTCGCGTCGCCCTCGAGGATCCAGAAGGTCTCGTCCTCGCGGTAGTGGACGTGGAGCGGGCCGTTGAGCCCCTCGGGGTTCGGCGGCTCGGTGATCTCGATGATGCTCAGCAGGCCACCGGTCTGCTCGGCCGTGAGCTTGACCTCGGCCAGCCCCTGGAACCACCACCGTGCCTCACCCTCCCCGGCCGGTGTCACCGCCGGCGCGAGCGTCTGTGTGTCGTGGGTCATCCTGCCTCCTCTGCTGGTCGTGTCGTCGTGTCGAGAAGCGCGATCGCCATCCGCCAGGTGCCATCGGGGTCGCGGCGGACGACGTGGATGCCGGCGCGCCCGGTGAGCAGCCCGAGCTCCCCGGCCTGCAGGACGCGCGGGCTGCCGCCGACGTAGGTCCGGCCGTCGCGCCAGATCGCCTCCGCTGCGGCCGCGATCTGGCCCGGGCCTCGCGCCTCCGGCCCCTCGCCGCGCACCAGGACGCCGCCGGCGCCGAACAGCGCGCACAGCCCGGCGGCATCGCGCACCACGAAGGCGTCCTCGAACAGCGTCTCGAGTTCCTCCGGGGTCGCGGCTCCTTCGCTCACGACCGCGAAGCTACGCGCGGCCGGCTCCCGCGGCCATTCCACATATCTGGCATTTCCGGATTCCCCCGCGCGGGCGTAGATTCCGCAGCATGAAGCCGTACGCGCAGCAGCGGGCGCGCGAGCAGCTCGGCGCCCTCTCGCGCGAGGGGATGGACGTCGTCACGTTCTGGCGCGAGGTCACCGCCGTCCTCACGCCGGTGGTGCCCCACTACATGGGCCCCTGCTGGTACACGGTCGACCCGGCGTCGCTGCTCATCACGAGCCACTTCAACGAGTACATGCCGGAGCTGCCCGACGAAGCGCTGGCCGAGGAGTACTACGGCGACGACGTGAACCGGCTCGTCGACGTCGCGCGGTCGGCTGCGGGCGTCTCGACGCTGCACGAGGCGACGGGCGGCGATCCGAGCTCGAGCCGGCGCTGGCACGCGAACATGCAGCTCGGCGGCGACCAGGAGCTGATCGCCGTCCTGCGCACGCCGCAGGGGCACTGCTGGGGCGCCGTCGGGCTCTACCGGGAGCCCGGCGACCCGCTGTTCAGCGCGGAGGAGATCGCGCTGCTGCGTGCCGTCGCCCCCGACCTCGCGGAGGGAACCCGGCGGGCGCTGCTGATCGGCGAGGCGCGCGACCCGGAGCGCCCGGACGGGCCGGGCCTGCTCGTCCTGTCGTCGTCGTGGGAGATCGAGTCGGCGACGCCGGGGGTCGAGCGGTGGCTCGACGACCTGCCCGGGACCGAATGGCGCGCCGGCCGCCTGCCCGCCGCCGTCCTCGCCGTCGCGGGCCAGGCCCTGCGCACCGCCGAGGGGCGGAGCCGCCCCGGCGAGGTCGCGTTCGCCCGCGTGCTGTCGCGGTCGGGCACCTGGATCGTGCTGCACGGCGCGACGCTCGTCGGCGGCGAGGACCAGCGGGTCGCGGTGATCGTCGAGCCGGCGCATCCCGCCCGGATCACGCCGCTGCTCATGGACGCCTACGGCCTGAGCCGGCGCGAGCAGGAGGTGACGCGGCTCGTGCTCCAGGGCGAGTCGACGGCCGGGATCGCGGAGCAGCTCGTGGTGGCGCCGCAGACCGTCCAGCAGCACCTCAAGAGCATCTTCGAGAAGACGGGCGTCCGCAGCCGGCGCGACCTCGTCGGCAAGGTCTTCTTCTCCTTCTACGAGCCGCGCGTGCGCGACAACGAGGCCCGCACGGCCGAGGCACGACCGCTGCGCGGCGGGCCGTTGCCCGCTCGAGCCGGCGTCCGGCTGCCGTGAAGCGCGCCGGGGTCGTGCTGCTGGTACTGGTCGGCGTGGTGGTCGCGGCCGGCATCGGTGCGACGGCGTGGGTGAACTCGGAGTTCACCTGGTGCTATGCGCGCTTCGACTCCCGGGCCCGGGCCGAAGCCGCGCTGGCCGAGGTTCGCAGGACGGCACCTGACGCGGACATGGCTCTCGAGCGGCGGGGCAGGCGGGTGTCGGTGACATTCGAATCCGGCGAGAGCGGCCGCGATGCCGAGGCCTTCCGGCGCGCCTTCCGCCCGGCCGTCCGCCGGCAGGGCGGGACGCTCGGGCATCCCGGTGACGGGTGCCTCGAGCGCGGGCCCTTCATCTAGCCGCGCTCAGCCCGCGGCGTCGCGGCACGGCTGCGCGCGCAGCCCCGGGCACGGCGGCAGCCCGGTCGGGACGTCCACCCCGCGCACGACGGGCAGCACGAGCCGCGACGGGGCGCGGCGGCCGTGCGCGATCCGGACGCGCGCGCGCCCCTTCGGGCGCGTCTCGCCGAACGACCAGACCGGCTGGTCGCCGTTGGGGGCGGTCACGTGCACGCGGATGCGCGAGCCCGTGCGGAAGGCGTGGCCGTGGTAGTAGAGCGGCACGGCGACCTTGGCGAAGCGGCGGCGCGGCAGCGGGCGGCGGTGGCGCTTGCGCAGGCTCAGCACCGGCTCGAGGAAGCTGCTCTTGAGCGGGTCGAGCTTGCGCACCCGGGTCCGCACCCAGCCGTTCTGGACGAACGTCTCCTTGCCGTCCGGGCGGACCTCGGTGAGGGTCACCTGGAGGTCGACGTCCCGGACCGAGGCGCGGACCCACAGGTTGACCCGCCCGGCGCCGACGGAGACCACGTTCTCGTCGAGCGGCTCGGTCGTGTACGACAGGCCGGTGCGACCCGGCGGGTGCTGCCACTTGTAGGGCGGCGTGGCGGTCCACAGGCCGTCCTCGCCCGCGCCGGTGTCGCCGGAGAAGTTCGTCAGCGGCCGCGCCCTGGCGTCCCAGGTGAAGGCGTCGGCCCGGCGGCGGCGGGCCGGCCGCTCGCCGAGCGCACCGCCGCGGCCGAGGTACCACGATCGCGCCGCCGTCCCCGGCAGCGGGAACCGCGCGAAGAACTGCTCGAAGCCCGGGTACGGCCAGCCCGGGTTGTCGCTGCCCGCGCCGTTGTCGAAGAGGATGCGCACGGGCGGCTGCGCCTCGAACGCGGCGCGCGCGGCCTCGTAGCTCGGCTGCATCTGGATCGGGTCCGGCGGCAGGTACATGCCCTCGATCCCGAAGATCGCGGCGAACGCGACCGGCGCGGCGGCGTGCAGCGCCGCGGCGCCCGTGGCCGGCGCCTCCTTCGCCACGTAGATCTTCAGGAAGTCGTACAGGCGGTTGAAGACCTCCGGCGACAGCGAATCCACGTGGGTGCCGTTGGTGAACGTGAACCACTTGCTGGCGGTCCCGTTCATCTGCGCGGCGAGCGTCGGGCAGTGCCCGCCCGTCTGCTCGTCCTGCCACTGGCAGGCCATGAAGACCGGCACGCGGATCTTGTTGACGAAGGTCAGCGGCGACAGCGGGTCCGCGACCTTGGGCCGGTAGTGGTCGTTGCGCCGCACCTTCTTCATCAGGTCGGCGGCCTCGGGGTGCAGGACCTGGTTCTCCTTGCAGGTCTCGTCGCCCTGCTGGATGCGCTCGTAGGCCCAGGGCTGGCCGGCGTCGGGGCCGGCGGGCCGCGCCTCGTGCTGGCGCTCCTTGGCCCAGTTGACCGCGAAGCCGGTGTTGAGGATCCCGCCCGGATAGAGCGTCGTCTGCGTCTGGTCGATCACGGACAGCGGCGTGATCGCGGCCAGGCTCGGCGGCTGGGTCTGCGCGGTGAACAGCTGGGAGATCCCGCCGTAGGAGATGCCGAGCATCCCGACCTTGCCGTGCTTGACCCACGGCTGGCGGGCGACCGTCTCGATGATGTCGTAGCCGTCGAGGTTCTGCAGCGGCTCGAAGAAGTCGAACGCTCCGCCCGAGCAGCCCGTGCCGCGCATGTTGACGTCGACGACGGTGAAGCCCATGACGTTGGCGAGTGCCGCGATGCCGCTCTGCGGCCCCGACGGGCGCGCGTAGCCGTAGCCCGAGTACTCGATCAGCGTGGGCGTCGGCACGTCGCTGCCCGGCGACCGCGGCGGGTCGGCGCCGCCCGCGTTGGACACGTCGGGCGGCGGGTGGACGGAGTACGCGAGCTTGGTGCCGTCGCGGGTGGTGAGGTATCCGTAGCCGTCGGACGGGATCTCCTGCTCGTAGATCGACGTCGTCGGCGGCTCGGGCCGCGTCGAGAGCACCCGCAGCGGCGCCGACGCGGGTCCGCCGGCCGCCAGGCGGACGCGGTAGCCGCGCCCGCGCCGGACGTTGCGGAACAGCAGCCCGCCGAGCTCGTTCGCGCGCTTGCGCTTGACCGTCCGGCCGCGCCGGTTGAGCAGCACGACGCGCGCGCCCGGCTCGAGCCCGGTCACGTAGACCTGCTCGACGCTCCCGCGCGCGGTGAACGGCGTGGCGGCGGCCTCGGCGGCCGCTGCCGGCAGGAGGACCAGCAGCACGACGACGATCGAACGAGCGGCAAGGCGACGCATGCCCGCAAAGTGAACCACCCGCGGCGCGATCGGGCGCCGGCGGGCGGCGCGCCGCGTCAGGTCCCGACGGGGTGCCAGGCGGTCTTGATCTCGACGAGCGCCTCGAGCCGGGTGAGGCTGCCCGCGCCGTCCGGCCGCGAGACCCGCTTGACGGTGTCGGCGGCCAGCCGGTCGACCTGCTCCGCGACGCCGGCGTCGCCGGTCGCGTCCACGAGGGCGTTGACGTCGCGGTGCCCGCACAGCGGCTCGAGCAGCTCGTCGAGCCGGCCCGAGACGAGGTTGAGCACGCCCGCCGGCACGTCGGAGACCGCGGCGATCTCGCCGAGGTCGAGCGGGCGCAGCGGCCAGCGGCGCGAGACGATCGCGACGACGCTGTTGCCCGCCGCCAGCGCCGGCGCCGCCGCCTCGACCAGCCCCAGCAGGTCGGGCTCGTCGGGCGCGAGCACCGCGACGACGCCCGTCGGCTCGGGCACCGAGAACGACAGGTAGGGCGCGGCGACCGGGTTGATGCCGCCCA
Source organism: Solirubrobacteraceae bacterium (assembly GCA_035540675.1). GTDB lineage: Bacteria > Actinomycetota > Thermoleophilia > Solirubrobacterales > Solirubrobacteraceae > DATLGB01. The sequence continues at coordinate 8,864 of DATLGB010000033.1, forward strand.
TCACGGCGGCGAGCTTGTCCGTCCAGCCGGCGTAGTGCACGAGCGTGTCGATCGCGGCGTCGAGCTCCGCGCGCGCGGCCCCCGCGTCCAGCGCGCGCTGGGCGACGCCGGCGCGCGCGAGCTCCTCCGCGCGCGACTCGAGCGCCTCGGCGAAGCGGTACAGGACCTGGCCGCGGTTGTAGGCGGTGGCGCCGGCCCACGCCCCCGCGCCCGCCCGCGCCGCCTTCACGGCGTCGCGCACGTCCTTGCGCGACGAGCGCGGGACGTTCGCGAGCTGCGCGCCGTCGGCGCTCGTCGCGGGGTCGCTGCGGCCCGACTCCGAGCGCGCGAACCTGCCGCCCACGTAGAGCTTGTAGGTCTTGGCGACGAGCGAACGGCGCATGCTCACACCACCACGTAGGGCAGCAGCCCGGACGGGCCGCCCTCGCGGCCGAAGCCGCTCTCCTTGTAGCCGCCGAACGCGGCGGTCGGGTCGAAGCGGTTGTACGTGTTCTGCCAGACGACGCCGGCGCGCAGCTGCGCGGCGACCTCGAAGGCCTTCGCCCCGGTGTCGGTCCAGACGCCGGCGGCCAGGCCGTAGGCGCTGTTGTTCGCGCGCTCGATCGCCTCGGCGACGGTGCGGAAGGTCGTCACCGTCACCACCGGGCCGAAGATCTCCTCGACGGCGATCCGGCTGGCCGGCGCGACGTCGAGGAACACCGTCGGCGTGAACCAGTAGCCGCGCTCGGGCAGCTCGCAGGCCACCGAGCGGCGCGTGGCGCCCTCGGCCTCCCCCACCTCCACCAGCGCCCGGATGCGCTCGAGCTGCTCGGCGCTGTTGATGGCGCCGACGTCGGTGTTCTTGTCCATCGGGTCGCCGACGCGCAGGCGCTGCATCCGGTCCCACAGCTTGCGCGTGACCTCCTCGGCCACCGACTCCTGCACGAGCAGCCGCGAGCCGGCGCAGCAGACGTGCCCCTGGTTGAAGAAGATGCCGTTGACGATCCCCTCGACGGACTGGTCGATCGCCGCGTCCTCGAAGACGATGTTGGCCGACTTGCCGCCGAGCTCGAGCGTCAGGCCGGTGCCCGTGCCGGCCAGCGTGCGCTGGATCTCCTTGCCGACGGCGGTCGAGCCGGTGAAGGCGACCTTGTCGACGCCGGAGCGCACGAGGGCGGCGCCGGTGTCGCCGGCGCCCGGCACGATGTTGACGACGCCGTCGGGGACGCCGGCCTCCTGGCAGATCTCGGCCAGCAGCAGCGCGGTCAGCGGCGTCGTCTCGGCCGGCTTGAGCACCGCGGTGTTGCCGGTGGCCAGCGCCGGCGCGAGCTTCCAGGCCGCCATCAGCAGCGGGAAGTTCCACGGGACGATCTGGCCGACGACGCCGCGGGGGCGCCACTCGCGCCCGCCGAGCGCGTGCCCGAGCTTGTCGGCCCAACCGGCGTAGGAGAAGAAGTGCGCGGCCGCGGCGGGGACGTCGAAGTCGCGCGACTCCTTGATCGGCTTGCCGCCGTCGAGCGTCTCGACCACCGCCAGCTCGCGCGCCCGCTCCTGGATGAGCCGCGCGATCCGGAACAGCACCTTGCCGCGCTCGAGCGGCGCCAGCGCCTGCCAGGCGGGCTGCGCGGCGCGGGCGGCGTCGACGGCGCGGGCGACGTCGGCCGGGCCGGCGAACCCGACCTCGGCCAGCGGCTCCTCGGTGGCCGGGTTGGTGGTCGTGACGACGGTGCCGTCCGACGGCGCGACGAACGCGCCGCCGACGAACAGGTCGTAGCGGTCGCGCAAAGACGCGGCGCCGCGCGATTCGGGCGCGGGCGCGTAGTCCCAGCGGACGGGGGTGCGCTGCCCGGTGACGACGGTCATGCGGTCGCTACTCCTTCGAGAAGTCCTCGGCGCGGCCGTAGTGGCCGCTCTCGAGCTTGGCGTACTGCATCAGCAGGTCGTTGAGCAGCGACGACGCGCCGATGCGGAAGCGCTCCGCCGTGAGCCACTCGTCGCCCAGCGTCTCCTTGACGAGCACGAGCATGTGCAGCGCCTGCTTGGTGGTCCCGACGCCGCCGGCGGCCTTGACGCCCACGATCCGCCCCGTGCGCCAGGAATGGTCGCGGACGGTCTCGAGCATCACGAGCACCGTGGCCGGCGTCGCCCCCGTCCTGGCCTTGCCGGTCGACGTCTTGATGAAGTCGGCGCCGGCGTCGATCGCGAGCTGCGACGCGTGGCGGACGTGCGCGAGCGTCGGCAGCTCGGCCGTCTCGAGGATCACCTTCAGGTGGGCGTCGCCGCAGGCGTCCTTGATCGCCTCGATCTCGCCGCGCACGCGGCGGTCGTCGCCGCGCAGGTAGGCCTCGCGCGAGATCACCATGTCGATCTCGGTCGCGCCGGCGGCGACCGCGTCGCGGGTGTCCTGCAGCTTGGCGTCGAGCGACACCTGCCCGGCCGGGAAGCCGGTGGCGACGGAGGCGACGGCGACGCCGCAGCCGTCGAGCGCTTCGACGGCGACCGGGACGAGCGCCGGGTACACGCAGATCGCCGCGCACGACGGGACCTCGGGGCGCGCCGGGTCCGGCACGACGGCCTTCGCGCACAGGTGGCGGACCTTGCCCGGCGTGTCGGCGCCTTCGAGCGTCGTGAGGTCGATCATCGAGATCGCCAGCCGGATGCCCTGGCGCTTGGCGTCGTGCTTGATCGAGCGCCGGCCGAGCGAGGCGGCCCGCTCCTCGACCCCGACGCGATCGACGTGGACGAGCTGGCGATTCACCCCGCTCACGGTACCTGCCCACGGTCGCGACCGCACGATCTGCGCCGGCGCGCGCCTCACCGCTCGCGGTGGCGCAGGCGGGCGACGCCGGGCTCGCGCTCGAGCTTCGCCCTCGTCTCCTCGGGCGTGCGCGCGTGGTTGACGTAGAGGAGAAACGGCGAGTCGCGGTGCTCGGGCTCGAGGAACTCCCGCTCGCCCTCATGGAAGTTCGGCTGCAGGACGAGCTCCTCGCCGGCGGCGCCCCCCGCCCGGTAGTACTCGCCGAGGTAGGAGCTCTCGTGCGGCACGAGCGTGACGCCCAAGGCCCGCTCGACCGCCTCGCGCGCCGCCTCGATCGTCTCGTGCCGGATGCCGTAGAGGTCGAAGACCGCGCTCATCGCGCCCAGATGGTGGCGGCTTCCTTGGCCACGGCGGCCGCGCGGCTCTCGAACACCATCACGTTGACCGTCCGCCCGTCGGCGAGCCGGGACAGCTTCCCCGGCACCTCGCCGATGCCGACGCGCGCCGCGTCCTCCGGCTTGAGCGCGAAGCGGGTATGCCCGTCGCGGACGGGGACTCCTGCGTCACGGACGCGGGCGAACAGCTTCGGGCTGACGACGGCGAGGTCGAGGTCGCTGACCATGCGCCCGCCGTCGAAGGGAGCGCCGTCCGACGCGCTGCGGCCGGTCACGGCGCTGCCCTGCATGCCCACTTCGACGTCGTCGAAGCCGAGCTTCTTCAGCGTCCCCCTGGCCGACTCGCCGAACTGCTTGAACTGGCCGCGGCTCTTGAAGCCCAACGGATAGCCGCGCGCGCCGATCTTGTCCGTCCGCTGCGGCCGCGCGGGTGCCGTCCCCGTGCTCTTGTCCTCGTCACGGGCGCTGACGGTCTGCCGGTCGTCCTCCGGGGCCTCCTTCGACGGCTTGCCCGGCTTGCTCGGCGGCTTCGGGCGCGGCCGCGAGTGCGGCCGTCGCGGTGTCTTCGGCGCCCCCTTGCCGTCCGCGGGCTCGTGACCGGGGCGGCGCCGCGGCGCCTGCGGCCGGGCGCCGGGCTCCGGCAGCGCCATCGGGACTTTCGGCTTCGGCGGCCCGCCGGCCGGCTGGGGCCGCGACGGCGGCGGCTTGGCCGGCACGACGTGCTGCAGGCTCGGGCGCCGGATCCCGGGACTGCGCAGCGTCATCGTCGGGCGGCGGGGCGCGCCTGGGCTCTGGCCCGCCACGGCGCCGTACATCGCGACGATGTTCGCGAACGCGCCGGCGACCCACATCAGCTCCCGCAGCTTCGCCAACTGCTCGGCCTTCTCGTCGGCCTGCTCGCGCAGCGACACGAGGTTCGGCGTGAGCTGGTCGCTCAGCGTCCACTCGCCCTTGTAGCTCGGGAACACGAAGCCGTTCTTCTCGTGACGCTCGAAGGCATCGATCGTGGTCACGCTGACGCCCTTGCGCGGCGCGCGCCTGCGGTAGCTGGGGATGTCGTCCTTGTCGAACACCAGCCGGCGGCCGTCGCGGTAGTGCACGACGATGTGCCGGTACTCGCCGGTGTCCAGCGTGACCGCCACCGTCGCCCGGTCGATGCCGTAGTCGACGTAGTTGTGCTGGAACTCCGGGTCGTCGAGCTTGATCGGCCGCCACTGGACGTCGCCGTCCTCGTCCGTGAAGTCGCCGTACTCGTCCTTGTAGAGCAGCGTGAACTCGAGGCCCGCCGTCGCCGTGGGCGCGCGCGCCAGCGTCGCGACGGTCGCGCGGTTGCCGATCGTGCGCTGGAGCATGAGCGCCCTCGGCACCTGCCCGGCCGCGGGCGCGGCGACGCGGCTCGCACCGCGAGGGACCGGCCCGGCGCTGGGTGCCAGGGTGCGCATTCGTA
>DATLGB010000034.1:0-22419 GCA_035540675.1 Solirubrobacteraceae bacterium
GCGCCTGCGCGTCGGCGCCGCGCTGCGCACCGCCGACGGGCGCACCTTCGCCGGAGCCAACGTCGAGAACGCGTCCTACCCCGAGGGGCATTGCGCCGAGACGTCCGCCATCGGCGCGATGGTCGCCGCCGGCGGCGAGCGCATCGCCGAGGTCGTGGTGGTCTCCGACGCGGCCGTCGCCCCGTGCGGCGGCTGCCGCCAGCGCCTGGCCGAGTTCGGCGAGGCCGCGACGCCGGTGTTCCTGTCCGACGGCGCGCGCGTGCACCGGGCGACGACGCTCGCCGAGCTGCTGCCGCTGGCCTTCGGCCGGGACGACCTGCCGTGACCGCCGCCGCGGAGGTCGTCGCCGCCCGCGCCGGCGGCCTGGAGCCGCGGGTCGGCCTCGTGCTCGGCAGCGGCCTCGGCGGGGTGGCGGACGCGCTCGCCGACCGCGTCGAGATCCCGTACGCGGACCTGCCCGGGTTCCGGGTCTCCACGCTGCCCGGCCACGCCGGCCGGCTCGTCCTGGGGCGCGCCGGCGCCACGACCGTCGCGGTGCTGTCGGGCCGCGCGCACGTCTACGAGGGCGCCACCGCCGCCGAGATCGCGACCCCCATCCGGACGCTCAAGGCGCTCGGCGCCGAGATCCTCGTCCTCACCTGCGCGGCCGGGTCGCTGCGGCCGGAATACGGACCGGCCTCGCTGGTCGCCTTCAGCGACCACATCAACCTGCAGGGCTTCAACCCGCTGACCGGCCCCAACGACGAGGCGATCGGGCCCCGCTTCCCCAGCCTCGCCGCCGTCTACGACCCCGACCTGCGCGCGCGCCTGAAGGCCGCGGCGGACGGTGCGCTCGCCGAGGGCGTCTACCTCGCCGTCGCCGGGCCGAGCTTCGAGACGCCCGCGGAGATCCGCGCCTTCCGGACGCTCGGCGCCGACCTCGTGGGCATGTCGACCGTCCCGGAGGCGATCGTCGGCGTCCACGCCGGGCTGCGGGTGGCCGCGATCGCGGTGGTCACCAACCTGGCCGAGGGGATGGGCGGCGAGCCGCTCTCCCACGAGCAGACGCTGGCCGTCGCCGCCCGCGGCGCCGAGTCGCTGACCGCCCTGCTGGGCCGCTTCCTGGAGGACCTGTGATCGCGCAGGAGCTCATCCGCCGCACGCGCGACGGCGAACCGCTCGCGCGCGACGAGGTGCGGGCGCTCGTCGACGGCATCACCCACGGCGGGCTCTCGGACGCCCAGGTGGCGGCATGGGCGATGGCCGCCTTCCAGCGCGGCCTCTCGCGCGCCGAGACGGTCGAGCTGACGCTGGCGATGCGGGACTCCGGGACGGTCCTCGACTGGGCCGACGCGCCCGGGCCGGTGCTCGACAAGCACTCCACCGGCGGGGTCGGCGACAAGGTCTCGCTCGTGCTGGCGCCGCTCGTGGCGGCGTGCGGCGGCGTCGTCCCGATGATCTCCGGCCGCGGGCTCGGCCACACGGGCGGCACGCTGGACAAGCTCGACTCGATCCCCGGCTACACCAGCCAGCCCGACCTCGACCGCCTGCGCGCCGCGATCGCCGAGGCGGGCTGCGCCATCGTCGGCCAGACCGCGGACCTCGCGCCGGCCGATCGCCGCCTGTACGCGCTGCGCGACGCCACGGCGACCGTCGAGTGCCTGCCGCTGATCGTCGCCTCGATCCTGTCCAAGAAGCTCGCGGCCGGGCTCGGCGGGCTGGTCATGGACGTCAAGACGGGGTCCGGGGCGTTCCTGCCCGAGCTCGACCGCGCGCAGGAGCTGGCCGACGCGCTCGTGGAGACGGCCGAGGGCGCCGGGCTGCCGTGCCGCGCGCTGCTGACCGACATGGACCAGGTGCTCGGGCGCACCGCGGGCAACGCGCTGGAGGTGCGCGAGGCGATCGAGATGCTGCGCGGCGACCCGACCGAGCCGCGCTTCTACGGCGTCACGCTCGACCTCACGGAGGCGCTGCTCGAGCTGGGCGGCGTCGAGCGCGCCCGCGAGCGGGCGGAGGCGGCGCTGCGCAGCGGCGCGGCCGCCGACCGCTTCGCGCGCATGATCGTCGCGCTCGGCGGGCCGGCCGACCTCGTGGAGGACCCGGACCGCCACCTGCCGTCGGCGCCGGTGGTGCTGCCGGTGCGCGGCAGCGGCACGGTCGCCGCCATCGACGTGCGCGCGGTCGGGCTGGCGGTGGTCGAGCTCGGCGGCGGCCGGACGCGCGAGGACCAGCCGGTCGACCACGCGGTCGGCCTCACCGAGGTGGCGGGCCTGGGGGAGGACGCGGGGACGCTGGCGGTGGTGCACGCGCGCGACGAGGCCTCCGCCGAGCGGGCGGCGCGGCGGCTCGAGGCGGCGTTCCGCACGTGATCCCGAAGGCCGAGCTCCACGTCCACCTCGAGGGTGCCGCGCCCCCCGGCCTGATCCGGCGCATCGCGCGCCGCAACGGTCTCGACGTGCCGCCCGGGCTGATCGGCGCCGACGACCGCTACGCCTGGCGCGACTTCCTGCACTTCCTCGAGCTCTACGACGCGGCCGTCGGGGTGCTGCGCACCGGCGACGACTACCGCGACCTCGCCTACGAGTACCTCCTCGGCTGCGCCGCCGAGGGCGCGATCTACGTCGAGCTGACGGCGTCGCCCGATCACGCCGCCGGCGCCGGGCTGTCCGACGCCGAGCACGTGGAGGCGCTCGCCCGCGGCATCGACGACGCTCGGCGCGACAGCGGGATCGAGGCGCGCGTGATCATGACCTGCGTGCGCCAGTACGGCGTCGAGCGCGCGGAGGAGGTCGCCCGCCGGACGGTGGCGGTGCCGCACCCGTACGTGACCGGCTTCGGGATCGCGGGCGACGAGGCGAGCTTCCCGCCCGCGCCGTTCGCGCGGGCCTTCGCGATCGCGCACGACGGCGGCCTCGGCTGCACCGCGCACGCCGGGGAGTGGGGCGGCCCCGATTCGATCCGCGGCGCCCTCGCGCTGCCCGGTGTCACCCGCCTCGGGCACGGGGTGCGCGCGATCGAGGATCCGGCGCTCGTGGCGGAGCTGGCCGAGCGCGGCACGGTGCTCGAGGTATGCCCGACGTCGAACGTCGTCCTGGGCGTCTTCGGCTCCTACGCGGAGCACCCGCTGCGGGCGCTGCGGGAGGCCGGCGTGCGGGTGACGCTCGGCTCCGACGACCCGCCCTACTGGGCCACGACGATCGGCGGCGAGTACGCGGTGGCGCGCGACGAGCTCGGGCTCACCGAGGCCGACCTGCTCGAGGTCACGCGAACCGCGCTGGAGGCGGCGTTCTGTTCAGATGGCGTCCGCGCCGATCTGCTAGGTAGGCTCGCGCCATGGACCGGACACCATCCCGCGCATTGATGCTCCTGCTCGCCGCCTTCGCGGCGCTGACCCTCGGCCTGGCCGCCTGCGGCGGCGAGGAAGAGTCGCCCACCGCCGGCGGCGAGACCACGACCGCGGCTCCCGAAGAGAAGAAGATCCGCGTCGCCATGGTCACCGACATCGGCGGCCTCAACGACCGCTCGTTCAACTCGTCGGCCTACAAGGGCCTGCAGCGGGCCGAGAAGGAGCTCGGCGCCGAGATCCGCGCGCTCACCTCGTCGTCGAACGCCGACTACGTGCCCAACCTCTCGACGCTCGCGCGCCAGAAGTACGACCTCGTGATCGCCGTCGGCTTCCTGATGGCCGAGGCCACCGAGAAGGTCGCCAAGTCGTTCCCGGAGACGAACTTCGCGATCATCGACTACTCGCAGGCGGCGATGAAGAGCAAGCCGTCCAACGTGCAGGGCCTGCTCTTCGCCGAGCAGCAGGCGGGCTACCTCGTCGGCTACATGGCCGGGCTGTACGCCAAGGACCAGGGCGGCGAGCAGGTCGTCTCGTCCGTCGGGGGCCAGAAGATCCCGCCGGTCGACCACTACATCGCGGGCTTCCAGGCCGGCGCCAAGGCGGCGAACCCCGAGATCAAGACGCTCAACGCGTACTCGCAGGACTTCGTCGACCAGGCGAAGTGCAAGGAGATCGCCCTCAACCAGATCGAGCAGGGCTCGCAGGTCGTCTTCCAGGTGGCCGGCCAGTGCGGCCTGGGCGCGCTCGACGCCGCCAAGGAGAACGACGTCCAGGGCATCGGCGTCGACGCCGACCAGAGCTTCCTGGGCGACCACATCCTGACCTCGGCGCTCAAGAAGATCGACGAGGCCGTGTTCGCGACCGTCCAGGACGTCCAGGGCGACGCCTTCAAGGGCGGCACCGACAACGTGTTCGACCTCGCCTCGGAGGGCGTCGGCTACGGCAAGACCAACGCCGAAGGCGAGAAGTACGCCGAGCAGGTGGACGAGATCCAGCAGCAGATCGCCTCGGGCGAGATCTCCGACATCCCCGACACGGTTCCGGGCAAGTAGCGACTTGGCCGGCGACCCGCTCGCCCTCGAGCTCCGCGGCGTAACGAAGCGCTTCGGCGCGCTCGTCGCCAACGACCGCGTGGACCTCGACCTGCGCCCAGGCGAGGTCCACGCGCTGCTCGGGGAGAACGGCGCCGGCAAGTCGACCCTGATGAACGTCCTCTACGGGCTCCACCAGCCCGACGAGGGCGAGATCCGCGTGCGCGGCGAGACGGTCCGCATCGACTCGCCGCGGCGCGCGATCGAGCTGGGGATCGGCATGGTCCACCAGCACTTCATGCTCATCCCGGTCATGACGGTGGCGGAGAACATCGTCCTGGCCGCCGAGCCGCGCAAGGGCGCGCTGCTCGACCGCGCCGCCGCGCGCGAGAAGGTCCGCGAGATCTCCGACCGCTACGGCCTGGCGGTCGACCCGGACGCGGTGGTCGAGGACGTCACCGTCGGCCAGCAGCAGCGGGTGGAGATCCTGCGCGCGCTCTACCGCGGCGCGCAGGTGCTCGTGCTCGACGAGCCGACGGCGGTGCTGACCGCGCAGGAGACGCAGGAGCTCTTCGAGGTCATGCGCGAGCTGCGCGCGCAGGGGACCTCCGTCGTCTTCATCACCCACAAGCTCGGCGAGGTGCTCGCGGTCGCCGACCGCATCACGGTGCTCCAGCGCGGCCGCAAGGTCGCGACGCTCGACGCCCCGGACGCCAGCGAGGCCGAGCTGGCGCGGCTGATGGTCGGCCGCGAGGTCCTGTTCCGGCTCGACAAGCCGGCGGCCTCGCCGGGGGAGCCGCTGCTGGAGGTGCAGGACCTCGAGGCGACCGACGAGCGCGGGCTGCCCGCGCTGCGCGGCGTCTCCTTCAGCGTCCGCGCCGGCGAGGTCGTCGGCATCGCCGGCGTCGACGGCAACGGGCAGGCCGAGCTCGTGGAGTGCGTGACCGGGCTGCGCCGCCCGGACGCGGGGTCCGTGCGCGCGGGCGGCGTCGAGATCGCCGGCCGCGGCGTGCGCGGCGCGCTGGCGGCCGGCCTCGCGCACATCCCCGAGGACCGCCACCGGCGCGGGCTGGTGCTCGACTTCACGCTGGCGGAGAACCTCGCGCTGCGCGAGTACGCCCGGCCGCCGCTGGCGCGCCGCGGGCTGCTGTCGCCCGGCCGCCTGCGCCGGTACGCCTCGCCGCTGCTGGGCGAGTACGACGTGCGCGGCGGCGAGCCGGACACGCCCGCGATGGCCCTGTCGGGCGGCAACCAGCAGAAGGTCGTCATCGCGCGCGAGCTGGCGGAGGACCCGCGCGTGCTGGTCGCCGCCCAGCCGACGCGCGGGCTCGACGTCGGCGCGATCGAGTTCGTCCACCGCAAGCTGCTCGAGCAGCGCGCCAACGGCCGCGCCGTGCTGCTCGTCTCGCTCGAGCTCGAGGAGCTGCGGGCCGTCGCCGACCGGCTGCTGGTGATCGCCGAGGGCCGCATCGTCGGCGAGTTCGCGCCGGACGCCTCCGACGAGGAGCTCGGGCTGGCGATGACGCGGGGCGCCGCGTGAGCGTGCCGGCCGAGGTCCCGCCGCCCCCGGGCGGCGGCAGCGTCACGGTCGCGTCGCGGCTCGGCGGGTTCATGCGCGGCGGGGGCGTCGCCGTGCCGGTCATCACCGCGCTGATCGCGTTCGTGGCGGGCGGGCTGGTCGTGCTCGCCACCGGGTCGAACCCGCTGTCCACCTACAAGGCGATCTTCGACGGCACCGGCCTCAACTGGCTGCTGCCGTGGATCTCGGCCGAGGACCGGATCATCGCGGCGCAGAACCTCCAGCAGACGCTGATCCTGACCACGCCGCTGATCCTGGTCGGGCTCGCGGTCGCGATCGCGTTCCGGGCGGGGCTGTTCAACATCGGCGGCCAGGGTCAGTACCTCGTCGGCGCGATGGCGGCCGTCTTCGTCGGCGCGCGCCTGCAGGGCGCGCCGGCCGTGCTGCACGTGCTGGCGGCCGTGCTCGCGGCGATGGCCGCGGGCGCCGCCTGGGCGGGCATCGCCGGCTGGCTGCGCGCGCGCACCGGCGCCAACGAGGTGATCTCGACGATCATGCTCAACTGGATCGCGGTCTGGCTCGGCGTCTACCTGTTCGGGCTCGAGGGCCCGCTGCAGAACACGACGCAGCCGTCCGTGCCGGTCTCCGCGGACGTCCACCCGTCGGCGCGGCTGCCGGTGTTCTGGGGCGACCCCGAGCTGCAGGGCCTGCACATCGGGATCTTCCTGGCGCTGCTGGCGGCGGGCGCGGCCTGGCTGCTGCTCAACCGCTCGGTGGCGGGCTTCGAGATCAAGGCGGTCGGCTACAACCCGGACGCCGCCGAGTACGGCGGCATCAACGCCGGGCGCCAGCAGATCAAGGCGATGGCGATCTGCGGCCTGCTGGCCGGGCTGGCGGGGGCGATGGACATCCTCGGCTGGCAGTTCCGGCTGGCGACCAATGACATCCAGACCTCCGATGTGGGCTTCCTCGGCATCGCCGTCGCGCTGCTCGGGCGCAACACCGCCGGCGGCACGGTCGCCGCCGCGCTGCTGTTCGGCGCGCTGGTCAACGGCACGTCGGTGCGCAACCTCGATCCGACCGTGTTCCCGCCGGCACTGGCCGGGAACCTGACGACGATCATCCAGGGCCTGATCGTGCTGCTCGTGTCGGCGCCCGTGATCGCGACCTGGCTGTTCGGCCTGCGCGCGCGGATGGCGAGGTCCGCGTGACGCCGCGCCGGATCGCGTTCGCCGGCTTCGCGCTGGCCGCCCTCGCCGCCTACCTCGCGGTGCCGCCGCTGACGCTGCGCACGGCGCTGCCCTCGATCGTGCTCGCGCTCGCCGGCGCGGCCGCCGGGGTCGTGGCCGCGCGCGAGGGGGAGAAGCGGCTGGGCTGGGCCGCGGCGGTGACCGCGGCCGTCGCCGGGTTGCTCGCGATCGTCTTCACCAGCTCGCCCGAGGCCGAGCTCGAGCGCGTGTTCGTGTGGTCGGCGCTGGCGGCGGCGATGCTGCGCTACGCGACGCCGCTGATCTTCGGCGCGCTCGGCGGGGTGATGTCCGAGCGCGCCGGCGTGGTGAACATCGGCCTCGAGGGGATGATGCTGGCCGGCGCCTTCTTCGGCGCCTGGGGAGCCGACGTCACCAACGGCTGGGTCGGCGGGATCCTGATCGGGATGGCCGCGGGCGCGGTGTTCGGCGCCGTGCACGCGCTGTTCGCGGTCTCGCTGCGCGCCGACCAGATCGTGTCGGGCACAGCGATCAACTTCCTCTCGCTCGGGATCACCGGCTACCTGTTCGTGAAGATCTACGGCGACCAGGGCACCCCCGACCAGCTGCCCGCGGTGCCCGACCTGCACCTGCCCGTCGGCTGGATCCCGTTCGCCGGCGCGGCGCTCGAGCAGCTCAACCTGCTCGTGTGGGCCGCGCTGCTGTGCGTGGCCGGCGCGTCCGTCTACCTGTTCCGCACGGCCGCGGGGCTGCGCCACCGCTCCGTCGGCGAGAACCCGCTGGCCGCCGACACGGCCGGGATCTCGGTGACGCGGACGCGCTACCTCGCGGTGATCGGCTCGGGCACGCTCGCCGCGCTCGGCGGCGCCTTCCTGTCGATCGGCTTCGTGCACTCCTTCAACGAGGGCATGACCGCGGGTCGCGGCTTCATCGCGCTGGCGGCGGTCATCTTCGGCCGCTGGTATCCCGGCGGCGCGCTCGCCGCGGCGCTGCTGTTCGGCTTCTCCAGCGCGCTGGCGCAGCGGCTGCCGGAGCTGTCGCCGTCGACGGCCACGCTGTTCCAGGCGCTGCCGTACCTGCTCACCCTCGTCGCCGTCGCCGGTCTCGTCGGCCGCTCGCGTCCCCCGGCGGCGGACGGCATCCCCTACGAACGGCACTGATGACCGCCATCCGCACCCCTCTCACCCGCGACGGCCAGCTCTCCGACGAGGTCGAGCTCTACCACCGCACGTACACCACGCTGCTGCGGTCATCCGGCGAGACGCTCCTGCGCGTGCTCGAGAGCGCGCACCGGACGATGGGCTCGAGCCTGCATCCGCTGGCGGGGTCGCCGGAACCCGACCTCGGCGCGTTCATCTACGCCACCCGGCGCCTGCCCGACGTCATCGGCGACGCGCGCGTGATCGTCATGGGCCAGGAGGCCGAGGCGCTCGGCGTCACGCCGGACTGGACGCGCCTGGAGGCGCCCGCGCGCCGGCGCCATTGGTACGCGTCCGGCGACGGCCGGCTGGCCGTGCTGCTCGCCTCGACGTCGGACCTCGACGACGTCATCCCGACCCTCGTCGCCTACCAGATCGAGTGGAACAAGCTGCGCGCGCGGCTGCGCGCGCTCGGGTCGGTGCCCGGCGACGCCGCGGCCGCCGCCGAGGCGCTCGGCGGCACCCCCGAGGACTGGGCGCGCCTCGACCAGACCTGGGACGGGCGCCTCGCCGAGCGCCTCGGGAAGGTCGCGGGCCAGCGGCTCAACCTGCGGGTGCAGCTGCTCGGCGGCAGCGAGGTCGGCTACGCGCGGATGACGCGCCGCTGGTGGAAGCCCGTGCAGGACGAGCTCGGGGCCGACCAGCTCGACGACCGCCCGCTGTACTTCGTGTCGTCGAACTCGCACTCGCTGGTGAACGTGCTGACCGGCTGGGCTCGCGCGCACGAGGACGAGATCCGCGGCTGGGTGACCGCCGCCGCGCCGCCCGTGCTGCGCGACGAGCTCGCCCGCTTCGAGACCGGCGAGGCCGAGGGCTCCTGGGAGAACTTCCTCTACTACGCGGCCCGCGGCTTCTACGACTCCCAGCCCGACGGCAGCCTGTGGGACCGCCGGCGCGAGTACGAGCGCCGCATCGGCGTCCGCCACCTGTCGAGCCGGACCGCGCTGCGCGTGTCGGCCCAGGTCATCGACCTCGCGCGCCTGGACCCGGACGGCCTCGACCCGCGGATCGCCGACGCCGACCGCGAGAAGCTCGCCCGCAGCACCGCGCGGATTGTCAACATCGAGTACCCGCTCGGCCTCGCGGCGTACAACATCCTCCGCGAGGTGGCGGTCTCGACCGCCGGGCTGCGCGGGGTCTACGTGCTCGGCAAGGCCGCGACGCTCAACGCCGACGTCGGCGACGTGATGATCTCGAGCGTCGTCCACGACGAGCACTCGGGCAACACGTACTGGCTCGACAACGTCTTCACCTTCCAGGACATCCAGCCCTGGCTGCGCTTCGGCTCGGGGCTGGACAACCAGCGGGCGGTCACGGTCAAGAGCACCTTCCTGCAGAACCGCGAGTACCTCGACTTCTACTACCGCGAGGCGTTCACGGTGGTGGAGATGGAGGCGGGGCCGTTCTGCAACGCGATCTACGAGATCACCGAGGCCGACCGCCATCCGACCGACGAGTCGGTGAACTTCTCCAAGCTCCCGATCGACTTCGGGATGATCCACTACGCGTCCGACACGCCGTACACCCAGGCGCGCACGCTCGGCGCGCAGGGCCTCGACTACTACGGCATGGACTCCACGTACGCGAGCACCGTCGCGATCGTGCGCCGGATCCTCGCCCGCGAGGGGATCGTCTGAAGCGGCTCGCGGCGGTCGCGCTCGTCCTGCTCGCCGGCTGCGGGGACGGCGACGAGCGCCGCGCGGCGGCCTGCGAGAACACCGAGCCGAGCGGCGCGCGGCTGGGCTTCACCGCCACGCGCGCCGAGGTCTGCGCGGCGCGCGGCCGGCCGCTGCGGATCGTCCGCCGGGGCGACGTGGAACGGTGGGAGTACGGCAATGGGATGGGGTGGGAGTTCCGCGGCGACGAGGGCCGCATCGCGGTCGACCCGGAGCGGGTCGACATCACGAAGCCGACGCCGGGCTCGCCGACCCGCGTCGAGGGGCTGCCGGACCCACGCGGCGCGCGCGCCGAGCGCGGCCGCCTGCTCGTGGCGCAGGCCGGCTGCCTCGCCTGCCACCTCATCGGCTCCAGCGGCAACGACGGCCCGGGGCCCGGCCTCACGCGCGTCGGCGCGGCCCTGCCGGAGCCGGCGATCCGGCGCGCGCTCGTCGACCCGGAGCCGCCGATGCCCTCCTACGCGTCGATCGGCGACGCCGACCTCGACGCGCTCGTCGCCTACCTCGCGCAGCTGCGCTGACGAACGTCCCGCAATGCGCGCTATAGCCCGCATTCCGGGACGTTCGGCGCTGCGGGCGCGACTTCCGCGGGCGGCGGACGTTCCCATCGCATGAGGCTCCTGCCGCTCGTCCTGGTGCTGGCCGTCGTCGCGGCGTCGGCGCCGCCCGCCGCCGCCGCGCCCCGCTGCCACCGGACGCCGCCGCAGTCGCCGCCGCGCGTGACGGTGGTCCAGACGGAGCAGGTGCGCGTCTACCGCCGCGGCCCGGAGGGCGAGCGGGAGTTCTTCGCCTGCGCCCGCCGCACCGGCCGCACCATCAAGCTGGGCGAGGAGAACCTCGACACGGGCTTCGCCGGCTTCCGGGCGGCCGGCCGCTACGTCGCCTACCGCGAGGAGTACACGATGCGCTGCTGCGGCGACGCCCATGTGACGGTCCGCCTCCTCGACGCGGTGCGCCCGCGCATCGCCCACTCGTGGAGCTACGCGCTCTACGGGCACCCCGGCAGCGGCGACGCCGTGCTGCGGATGCGCGGCCAGAAGCTGCTCGCGAGCGGCGCCTACGCGTTCATGATCGGCGCCTACGAGGCGTCCGACGACACGGACGCGTTCGGCGCACCGGTCTACGACGTCGTCGTCGCGTCGCCGAAGCGCGCCGAAGTGGTCGACACGGGCCCGGACATCGAGCCGCGGTCGTTCTCGGCGACGCGCACCACCGTACGCTGGCGCCGCGGCGGCCGCGCGCGCAGCGCCCCGATGCCTTAGCGCGACGCACATCCCGGGCTGGACCTACCGCCGCGCCCGCGCCGGCGGTACGATCGCCTGCACGGGAGAAGCCTTGCTGAGCGCTTCAAGACCTGCGATCGGCGCAGCCGCACTCGCGGCGGTCGTCGCCGGCTGCGGCGACCGCGGGCATCGCGCCCCGGCGTCCGCGGCCGCGGCGGAGCCGGCGGCCATCCGCCTGACCTGCGACGACAGCTGGATCCCGAATCGGCGCACCTTCGCCGCGCGCGAACGGCGCCGGAACAGCATCCGGCTCGGACCGCTCACGCTGCTCAACGCGCGGCGCCTTCGATGGGCGCCCGACGACGTCCTGGGGGAGCTCAAGATCCGGACGCTGATGCGGCCGGGGGCGAGCGCGAGGCTCTCGCTCGAGCCCACCGCGCCCGCGCGCGCGGCCTTCGCAGCCGTGCCGATCACGGCGCGGCGGCGGGTGGTGGAGTTCCCGGGGTGCGTCCCGGTGCCGGCAGATCAGCGGACGTTCCCGGACCTCGGCGACCGCGGCTTCCCGCTGATCCTGGCGGCCCCCGGTCCGGGCTGTTACGACATCGCGGTGACGGCCGGTGCCACCACCATCCGGCACCGGCTGAAGGTCGGCGTGCGCCGCTGCGCGGCCGCCTGACGCCGCCCAGCAGCAGGGTTCTCGATTTACCTGCGCCGCGCGCGCCTGTATGTTCGCGGCATGGACCCCTGGTTGCTCTGGCTGCTCGCGGCGGTGATCTTCGCCGTCGGCGAGATCCTCACCCTCGGCTTCTTCCTGGCCCCGTTCGCGGGCGGCGCGCTGGTCGCGGCGCTCGTATCGGGGCTCGGCGCGGGCGGGCTGCTCGAGTGGGCGTCCTTCCTCGTCGTGTCGATCGTGCTGCTGGCCGCGCTACGGCCCATCGCGCGATCGCACAAGCGGATGCCGGCGCAGATCAGGACGGGGACCGCTGCGCTGGTGGGCAAGCCGGCCACCGTGATCGAGCGCATCGCCAACCACGAGGGCGTCGGCCTCGTCCGCATCGACGGCGACGCGTGGACCGCGCGCGCCTACGACGACGAGCAGGTCATCGAAGCCGGCGCGCGCGTGCAAGTCGTAGAGATCAGGGGCGCGATCGCGCTCGTGACCGAATAGGAGCCCGACCCAATGACCGCTTCCGTGATCGCCCTCATCATCCTGGCGGTCTTCGTGTTCATCGTCGCCGCGTCGGGGGTCCGGATCGTCCCGCAGGCGCGCGCCGGCATCGTGGAGCGCCTCGGGCGCTACTCGCGCACGCTCGACGCCGGCCTGGCGCTGATCATCCCGTTCGTCGACCGCGTCAAGCCGCTGATCGACCTGCGCGAGCAGGTGGTCTCCTTCCCGCCGCAGCCCGTGATCACCGAGGACAACCTCGTCGTCGGGATCGACACCGTCATCTACTTCACGGTCACCGACCCGAAGGCCGCCACCTACGAGGTGGCGAACCCGCTGCAGGCGATCGAGCAGCTCACCGTGACGACGCTCCGTAACGTCATCGGCGGCATGACGCTCGAGGAGACGCTGACCTCGCGCGACACGATCAACTCGCAGCTGCGCGCCGTGCTCGACGAGGCGACGAGCAAGTGGGGCATCCGCGTCAACCGCGTCGAGCTGAAGTCGGTCGAGCCGCCGCGCACGGTGCAGGAGGCGATGGAGAAGCAGATGCGCGCCGAGCGCGACCGGCGCGCCACGATCCTCACCGCGGAGGGCGTCAAGCAGTCGCAGATCCTGACCGCCGAGGGCGAGAAGCAGTCGGCCGTGCTGAAGGCGGAGGGCGCGCGCACCGCCGCGATCCTGCGCTCCGAGGGCGAGGCCAAGGCGATCGGGACCGTCTTCCAGGCGATCCACGACGGCGCGCCCGACGAGCGGCTGCTGTCGTATCAGTACCTGCAGATGCTGCCGCAGCTCGCGCGCGGCGAGGCGAACAAGATCTTCGTGATCCCGAGCGAGTTCTCGCAGGCGCTCGGCAACGTCGGCGGCGCGCTCTCCGGCCTGGGGCGCGGCGGCGGCGACGGGGCGCCGCCGCCGCCGCCGCGGCGCGGGCGCAACGAGGCCGCCGAAGAGGCGGCGGCCGCCGCGCAGCGCGACGCGGAGGATGCCGCCCGTGCGGCGCGCCAGGCGACCGCCGAGGCGAAGGGAGCGACGGCCGGCGTGACCGGCGCGACGCCGCCGCCGACCCCGCCCGCGCCGCCCGCCGAGGAGCCGCCGCAGCCGCCGGCCGCGCCGACGGTCTGAGGCGGCGGGTCGCTACGCGCGGGAGATGCGCTCCAGCGCGGCCCCGAGCTGGAGCGCGATGATGCGCGCGCGACCGATCTCGAAGCGGCTCCACGGCATCTCGTCGCGCCGGTAGGCCTCGAAGAGCCCGATCGCCCGGCCGGCGCACGACACGGGGAGCATCAGCAGCGAGCGGTAGCCGACCTTGCGCAGGACCTCGATCTCGCTCGGCTCCGCGTCGGGGTCCGAGACCAGCACCTGCGACGTGTCCTGCTCGCGCAGCAGGCGCGCGGTCTCCGGATAGTGCTCGATGACGTAGCGGTCGTCGAGCCGGTCCGGGCCGCCGGCTCCGACCACGACCAGCTCGCCCCCGTCGATGATCGAGATCAGCAGGTCGTCGGCCGCGAGCTCCTGCTGGATGGCGGCGACCGCCTCGCTCAGCTCGCCGTACGTCGTCGCCTCCGACAGCCGCCACGCCAGCCACTGCAGGCGGCCGTCGATGCCGAGCGCGCCGGGGTCGCCGTGGGAGCCGGTGACCGACGCGGCGACCGAGGACGTGCACGTCCGCGCCGCGGCGGGGTCTGCGCTCTGCCACGGCTTTGCGGGGCGCCCGACGGCGTGGCCCTGGGCGTAGACCACGTCGAGCTCCGCGAGGCGCTCGAGGTCCTCGAGGGTCTCGACGCCCTCCGCGCACACCGCGACCCCCAGCTCGCGGGCGTAGCGGACGAGCACCTCGACCAGCACCGCCTTGGCCGGGTCGGCGTGGATGCGGTGCACCAGCGCGCGGTCGAGCTTGAGCACGTCGGGCGCCGACCACATCAGGTGGCGCAGCCCCGCGTAGTCGGAGCCGGCGAGGTCGAGCGCGAGCCGGCCGCCGCGCGAGCGGATGTCGCGCCGCAGCGAGCGCAGGACCTCGTCGGGCTGCTCGGGACCCTGGCCGGTGACGTCGATGACGATGCCGTCCAGGCGCGCCGGGAGCACCGCCTGCACGTCGGCCGACGCGAGCGCCGCCGGCGACAGGTTCAGGGCGAGGAAGCTTCCGAACGGGCGGCGCCCGACCGACAGCGCCGTCGCCGCGGCGTGCGCCTCCAGCCGCAGGCCGATCCCGCAGCGATGCGCCTCCGCGAACCACTCGGCGGTCGGGCGGCGGCGGCCGCGCGTGAAGCGCGCCAGCGCCTCGTAGCCGGCGACGAGGCCGGTGCGCAGGTCGATCACCGGCTGGAACACCGGCGCGAGCTCGTCGCGGGCGATGACGGCCTCGACCTCCTCGCGCATGCGCGCGGAGAGCCGCCCGTCGTGGCTGCGGGCGATGCCCATGGGCCTCGTATCGCCCGCGGCGCGGCGCGGCTTGAGGACTAGGATCAGCGAGACGTGTTCGACTCGCTCTCCGAGAAGCTCCAGGGCGCGCTGGCCGGAGTCCGCCAGCGCGGCGCGCTCACCGACGAGGACATCGCCAAGGCGATGCGCGAGATCCGGCTCGCGCTGCTCGAGGCCGACGTCAACTTCAAGGTCGTCAAGCAGTTCACGGCGACGGTCAAGGAACGCTGCCTCGGCGTCGAGGTGACCAAGCAGCTCAACCCGGGCCAGCAGGTCGTCAAGATCGTCAACGAGGAGCTGACGGCGCTGATGGGCGGCCAGGCCGCCGGCATCACGTTCTCGCCCCGGCCGCCGACGGTGATCCTGATGGCGGGCCTCCAGGGCTCGGGCAAGACGACGGCCACGGCGAAGCTGGCCCGGCACCTGCGCGAGAAGCACGGCTCGTCGGTCGCGGTCGCCGCCTGCGACGTCTACCGCCCCGCCGCGGTCGAGCAGCTGATCAAGGTCGGCGCGCAGGCCGGCGCGACGGTCTACGAGCAGGGCACCGACGCCAACCCGGTCGAGATCGCGCGCTGGGCGCGCGACGAGGCGGCGCGCGCCGGCAAGGACGTCCTGATCGTCGACACGAGCGGCCGCCTGCACGTCGACCAGGAGCTCATGCAGGAGCTCGCCGACATCAAGAAGGCGGTCAAGCCGCACACCGTCCTGCTGGTCGTGGACGCGATGACCGGCCAGGACGCCGTCAACGTGGCCGAGCAGTTCGCCGAGGTCGCCAACTTCGACGGCGTGATCCTGTCCAAGCTCGACGGCGACGCGCGCGGCGGCGCCGCGCTGTCGGTCAAGGCGGTCACGGGCAAGCCGGTCCTGTTCGCCTCCACGGGTGAGAAGCTCGGCGACTTCGAGCCCTTTCACCCCGACCGGATGGCGCAGCGGATCCTCGGCATGGGCGACGTCCTGTCGTTCATCGAGCGCGCCGAGCAGCAGGTCGACGAGGACGAGGCCAAGCGCCTCGAGGCGAAGATGCGCCGCAACGAGTTCGACCTCGACGACTTCCTCGGTCAGCTCAAGAAGCTGCGCAAGATGGGGCCGCTGACCTCGCTGCTGGGGATGATCCCCGGCCTGGCGGGCCACCAGCTGTCCAAGCTCAAGGTCGACGAGAGGGAGTTCGACCGCATCGAGGCGATCATCCTGTCGATGACGCCCGAGGAGCGACGCCGGCCGGACATCATCAAGGGCCGCCGCCGGCAGCGGATCGCCGCCGGCTCGGGCACGTCCGTGCAGCAGGTCAACCAGCTCGTCAAGCAGTTCGGCGAGATGCGCAAGCTGATGCGGGGCCTCCAGCAGGGCAAGATGCCCGACCTGGGCGCGATGATGCGGGGTCGCTAGGCTTCCCGCGGGACCAAGACCAAGACTTCGAGAGGTATCGAGACAAGTGGCCGTGAGCATGAGACTGACCCGCGTGGGCGGGAGGAAGGACCCGGTGTGGCGCGTCGTCGTGGCGGACCGGCGCTCCCCGCGCGACGGGCGGTTCATCGAGACGATCGGCCGCTACAACGCGCAGACCGAGCCGTCGACGATCGTGCTCGACGAGGCGCGCGTGCGCTACTGGCTCGAGCGCGGCGCGCAGCCCTCGGACACCGTCAAGAAGCTCCTGCGCACCCAGGGCATCGAGCGCTGAGGCAGCGCCGCGATGCCGCGCGACCTGCTCGAGTACCTCGCGAAGGCGCTCGTCGACCACCCCGAGAAGGTGAAGGTCGAGGAGTTCGACGAGGAGGGCGGGCCCCTGGTGCTCGAGCTATCGGTGGGCGAGGATGACTACGGGCAGGTCATCGGACGCGGCGGGCGGACCGCCTCCGCGATCCGGACGGTCGTCAAGGCCGCCGGGTCCCGGCAGGACCGCCGGGTCCTCATCGACATCGTCGAGTGAGCCGCCGGTGCAGGCCGGCCGCGTCGGCCGCCCGCACGGCCTCGACGGCTCCTTCTACGTGACGGGCGCCGAGCCGTCGCTGCTCGCGTTCGGCACGCCGGTGCGCGCGGGCGGCCGCGACACGGCGATCGCGCGCCGCGCCGGGACCGACGTGAAGCCGATCGTCCGCCTGGAGGGCTGCGCGACGCGCGAGGCCGCCGAGGCGCTGCGGGGCGAGCCGCTGTGGGTGGCGCGCGCGGTGGCGCCGCCGCTCGAGGAGGACGAGTTCTGGGCGGACGACCTCGTCGGGCTGGCGGTGGTGGACGGCGAGCGCGAGGTCGGCACGGTCGATCGCGTGCTGTCGCTGCCCTCCTGCGACGTGCTGGTGGTCGGGGACCTGCTGGTCCCGCTCGTCGACGACGCGGTGCGCGAAGTCGACCTCGAGGCCGGGCGCGTCGAGATCGACCTGGCCTTCCTGGGCGATGCGGGCTGACGTCTTCACGCTGTTCCCGCAGTGGTTCGACTGGTTCCGCGAGCAGCGGCACGTGCGCAACGCGCTCGCGCGCGGCCACGCGCTCGACACCGTCGACTACCGCGACTTCACGTCGCTGTCGGGCCGGTCGGTCGACGACACGCCGTTCGGCGGCGGGGCGGGGATGGTGCTGCGCGTCGACGTGGTGGACTGGGCGCTGCAGGGCCGCTACGGCGTCGACCCGCTCGAGCTGCGCGAGCGGCGGCGGGTGGTCGCGCTGACGCCGTCCGGGCGCCTGCTCGACGACGCGCTGGCCGGCGAGCTGGCCGCCGAGGACGACCTGACGCTGCTGTGCGGGCGCTACGAGGGCTTCGACGAGCGCATCCTCGAGCACTTCTGCACCGACCAGGTGTCGGTCGGCCGCTACGTGCTGGCGGGCGGCGAGCTGGCGGCGATGGTCGTGCTCGACGCCGTCATGCGCAAGCTGCCGGGCGCGCTCGGCGACGAGGAGTCGGCCGTCGAGGAGTCCTACAGCGCCGCGCTCGAGGGCCTGCCGGAGTACCCGCACTACACGCGTCCCGCGTCCTACCGCGGCTGGGACGTGCCCGAGGTGCTGCTGTCGGGCCACCACGCGCGGGTGCGCGAGTGGCGGCGGGAGCAGTCGCGGGAGCGAGGGGCTGCCGCCGAAAGGCGTCCGCTACCATAAGCCGCAGCCCGCGGACGGCCGCCTGCCTTCGCGGTTTTTCTTCGCCATGAGCACCGTCATCGACACCCTCGAGCGCCAGCAGCTGCGGCGCGTCCCCAAGTTCCAGCCCGGCGACCGGGTGCGCGTGCACTTCCAGGTCGTGGAAGGCAACCGCCGCCGTACCCAGGTCTTCGAGGGCGTGGTGATCAAGCGCCAGGGCGAGGGCGTCCGCGAGACGTTCACCGTTCGCAAGCAGTCGTTCGGCGTCGGCGTGGAGCGCACCTTCCCGGTGCACTCGCCGAAGATCGAGCGCATCGAGGTCGCCGCCCGCGGCGACGTCCGGCGGGCGAAGCTGTACTACCTGCGCGGCCGCGTCGGCAAGGCCGCACGCGTCCGCGAGCGCCGCTACATCGGCCCGGAGGAGGTCGTCGAGGCCGGGCTGCTGCACGACCCGGCGGCCGACGCCCCCGCGCCCGAGGCCGAGGAGGCCGCCGCCGCGCCCGCCGAGGACGCGCCGGCTCAGGCGGACACCGAGGCCGCCGCCCCCGCCGGCGACGCCGCGTAGCCGCCCGGCGCGCCGATGAAGAAGACGCAGTCAGCCGGCGGCTCGCTGCTCGAGCTGGTCATGATCGTCGCCGTGGCGCTCGGCCTGGCGCTCGGCATCCAGGCGTTCCTCGTCAAGCCGTACCGGATCCCGAGCGAGTCGATGGTGCCGACCCTGCAGATCGGCCAGCGGGTGCTGGTCAACCGCATCGGCCACTCCTTCCTGAAGCCCGAGGTGGGCGACGTCGTCGTCTTCCACCCGCCCGTGGGCGCCGAGGAGGACAACCAGTGCGGCGTCACCCCGCCCGCGAACGCGCCGTGCCCGAAGCCGGTCGGCCGCCGCGCCGACGTGAACTTCATCAAGCGCGTGGTGGCGGGTCCGGGCGACCGGATCAAGATCGTCGGCGGCCGCGTCTACCGCAACGGCAAGCGCGCCAAGGAGCCCTTCGTGCAGCCCTGCGGGACCAGCGACGGGTGCGACTACCCCAGCGAGATCACGGTTCCCGCCGACCATTACTTCATGATGGGCGACAACCGTGGCTCTTCCCAAGACAGCCGCTTCTGGGGACCCGTCCCCGACAAGTGGATCATCGGTGGCGCCTTCGCCACCTACTGGCCTCCCCAGCGCATCGGGCTCCTCTGAGCCGCACGCCGTTCCGACGGCCGCCGCCGTGGTCCGCCAGCCCAAGACCGCCGCGAGGAAGAAGCGCCGCCGCTCGAGCGGCTCGCGCCTGTTCCGCTTCGACCGCGGGCTCGGCCACCGCTTCGTCGCGGGCGCCGACGAGGCCGGCCGCGGCTGCCTCGCCGGCCCGCTCGTGGCCGCGGCCGTCCTGTTCGACTACGAGCGCCTGTCGCTGGGCGACTTCCGAGCGCTGACCGCGCTCAACGACTCCAAGCAGCACAGCCTCGAGATGCGCGAGGAGCTCTACCCGCGCGTCCTGCGCGCGGCGACGCGCGTGGCCGTCACCTCGCGCTGCGTGCGCGGCATCGACGAGCGCGGCCTGCACCGCACGAACCTGGCGGCGCTGAGCGACACGCTGCGCCGCGTCGCGGTCCCGGGCTGCCTGTGCCTGTCCGACGGCTTCGCGGTGCCCGCCACCGGCTTCGAGCAGCGCCCGGTGGTCGGCGGCGATGCCACGAGCGCCGCCATCGCCGCCGCCTCGGTGATCGCCAAGGTCACGCGCGACCGCTTCATGCGCCGCGCCGCCGAGCAGTACCCGCACTGGGAGTTCGAGGCCCACGTCGGCTACTCGACCCCGGAGCACCGCGCCGCGATCGAGCGCCACGGCATCTCGCCGCTGCACCGGCTGAGCTTTCAGTCCGTGGCGTACTCGCAGCTTGCGCTGTAGGCGCCGCTGCGCGCTGGCCGCCCTCGCGGCGGTGGCGCTGGCAGGCTGCTCCGGCGAAGGCGCCGCCCACGGGCATCCCGGGAGCGCCGCCGCGGCGCCGGCGCGGGCCGCCGGAGCCGTCCCGGCGCGTCCGCAGAGCCTTCTGACGAGGAGGGCGCGGGCGAGCCTGCGGCGGCTGATGGCGCGGCTGCCGGGGCGGCAGGGCCTCGCCATCGCCGCGGGCGGCCGCGTCGAGCACGCCGGGAGCCTGCGCACCGGCGTCGCGTGGTCGACGGTGAAGGTGCCGCTGGCCGTGGCGGCGCTCCGCCGGCGGGCCGGAGACCGTCGCGACGTGGTGCTGGCGATCAGGCAGTCGGACAACGCGGCGGCCGAACGGCTGTGGGCGGCGCTGGGACCGCCCGCCGCAGCCGGCCGACGGGTCGAGGCGGTGTTGCGAAGGGCCGGCGACGGACGCACCAGGGTCGAGCACCGGCGAGTGCGGCCGGGCTTCGCGCCCTTCGGCCAGACGATGTGGAGCCTGCGCGCAGCGGCGCGCTTCTCGGCCCACCTGCGCTGCCGCCGGGCGGGACGCCGGGTGCTCACGCAGATGCACCGGATCCGGCGCGAGCACAGGTGGGGGCTGGGGAGGCTCGCCGGCGCTCGCTTCAAGGGCGGCTGGGGTCCGGGCCGCACCGCGGGCGCGGCCGATGGCTGGCTCGAGCGGCAGCTCGGCGTCGTCCGCGTGCGGGGCCGGGAGCTGGGCGTCGCGATCGCGAGCGCGGCGCCCGGGCACGCCAGAGGCATCGCGTCGCTCGACGCCATGGCGCGGTGGCTGCGCGACCGCAGCGGCGTCGGGGGCGCGCGGCGGCGGGCGGGCGCCTGCTGACTCGGCGCGCTTCTGCCACGCAGCCTTCACACCCGCGTCTGGTTCCGTCACAGGTGCGTCCGTAGCTTCGGGCGCCATGACGGATCTGCGCCAGGAGCTGGGGAGGACGGGGGAGGAGCTGGCGGCCGCGCATCTCGAGCGGCTGGGCTACCGGGTGCTCGCCCGCCGGTACCGGACGCGCTTCGGGGAGATCGACCTGATCGTCGCGGACGAGCGCTCGATCGTGTTCGTGGAGGTCAAGGCGCGCCGCGCCGGGTCCGGCCGGCCGTGGGACGCGCTCGGCGAGGCCAAGCAGACGCAGGTGCGGCGGATGGCGGCGGCGTGGCTGATGGAGGTGCGCGACCGGCCGCGGGCGGCCGAGCTGCGCTTCGACGCCGTGGGCGTGACCATCGACGCCCGCGGGCGGCTCGTGGCGCTCGACCACCTCGAGGACGCCTTCTGATGCTGGCGCAGGTGACGAGCTTCGCGCTCGACGGGGTCGAGAGCCGCCGCGTGACCGTCGAGGCCGACATCCGCGGCGGGCTGCCCGCGTTCAACGTCGTCGGGCTGGCGGACAAGGCGGTGCGCGAGGCGCGGGAGCGGGTGCGGGCGGCGATCGTCAACTCCGGCTTCGAGTTCCCGTCCAAACGCATCACGGTCAACCTCGCGCCGGCGTACCTGCGCAAGGTCGGGCCGGCGTTCGACCTGCCGCTGGCGGTGGCGGTGCTGGCGGCGAGCGGGCAGGTGGACACCGATCTCGCCGACTGGGCGTTCGGCGGCGAGGTGGGGCTGCAGGGCGAGCTGCGGCCGGTACGCGGTGCGCTGGCGCTGGCGGAGGGGACGCGGCGGCACTGCGTGGGGCGGCTGATGCTGCCGCGCGGCCGCGCCCGCGAGGCGGCGCTCGTCGAGGGAGTCGAGGTCGTGGGCGTCGAGTCGCTGCGGGAGGCGGTGGACGTCCTGTGCGGCCGTGCCGAGCCGCCACCGCTGCCGCCGCCGGCCGCCGACACGGCGCGCGAGGATGCCGACGCGCCCGATCTGGCCGACGTGCGCGGCCAGAACGGCCTGATCGAGCCGCTGGTGATCGCGGTGGCCGGGGCGCACAACCTCTATCTGCACGGGCCGCCCGGCACCGGGAAGACCATGCTGGCGCGACGGATCCCCACGCTGCTGCCGCCGATGACGCGCGAAGAGGCGATCGAGGTCACGCGCATCCACTCCGTCGCCGGGCTGCACGACGGCGACGGGCTGATCGAGGAGCGGCCGTTCCGCGCCCCGCACCACCTGATCTCGCCGTCGGGCCTGGTCGGCGGCGGCGCGACGCCGCAGCCCGGCGAGGTCACCCTCGCCCACAACGGCGTGCTGTTCCTCGACGAGCTCTCCGAGTACCCGCGGTCGACGCTGGACGCGCTGCGCACCCCGCTCGAGGACGGGCGGATCGTGATCGTCCGCGCGCAGCGGGTGCTGGCCTTCCCCACGCGGTGCATGCTCGTCGCGGCGTCGAACCCCTGCCCGTGCGGCCGCGAGGAGGACAGGTGCGGCTGCAGCGCGACCGAGCTGGCGCGGCACCGGCGGCGGCTGTCGGGCCCGATGCTCGACCGGCTGGACATCACGCTCGGCGTGCACCGCCCGAGCGCCGAGGCGCTGCGCGACCAGGTCGCGCCGCGGTCGGCGGTGGTGCGCGCGCAGGTCGTGGAGGCGCGCGAGCGCCAGCGGCGCCGCTACGCCGGCACCGGCATCCGCTGCAACGGCGAGCTGACGGGGGCGGCGCTGCGCAGGCTCGCGCGCGTCACGCCGAGCGCGATGCGGCTGCTCTACGAGGCCCACGACCGCGAGGGGCTCAGCGCGCGCGGGCACCA
>DATLGB010000035.1:0-20591 GCA_035540675.1 Solirubrobacteraceae bacterium
TCGACGATCCGCAAGATCGGCTACACCGACGCCGACCTCGGCTTCTCCGCCGACTCGTGCGCCGTCATCAACGCGATCGACAAGCAGTCGCCGGACATCGCGCAGGGCGTCGACAAGGCCTACGAGTCGCGCACGGATCCCGCCGACGAGGACGAGCTCGACGTCGCCGGCGCCGGCGACCAGGGCATGATGTTCGGCTACGCGACGAACGAGACCTCCGAGCTGATGCCGCTGCCGATCTCGCTGGCGCACCGGCTGGCCGAGCGGCTGGCGGCGGTGCGCAAGGGCGAGGTCGTCCCGTACCTGCGCCCGGACGGCAAGACGCAGGTGTCCGTGCGCTACCGCGACGGCCGCCCCGTCGAGATCGAGAAGCTGCTGATCTCCACGCAGCACAAGGAGGGCGCCGAGTCGCTGATCCCGGACGACCTCTGGGAGCACGTCGTCGAGCCGATCCTGCCCAAGGACCTCTACGACGAGCGCAAGCTGCGCAAGAACTTCCTCGTCAATCCGACCGGCCGCTTCGTCATCGGCGGGCCGGTGGGCGACGCCGGGCTGACCGGGCGCAAGATCATCGTCGACACCTACGGCGGCATGGCCCGCCACGGCGGCGGCGCGTTCTCCGGCAAGGACCCGTCGAAGGTCGACCGCTCGGCCGCGTACGCCGCGCGCTACGTGGCCAAGAACGTGGTCGCCGCCGGCCTCGCCGAACGCTGCGAGGTCCAGGTCGCCTACGCGATCGGCGTCGCGCACCCCGTGTCGGTGATGGTCGAGACCTTCGGCACCGAGAAGGTCAGCCGCGCGATCATCGCCGAGCTGGTCGAGAAGCACTTCGACCTGCGTCCGGGCGCCTTCCGCGAGTACCTCAAGCTGCACCGGCCGATCTACCAGAAGACCGCCGCCTACGGCCACTTCGGCCGCGACGACGCCGACTTCACGTGGGAGCGGACCGACAAGGCGGCCACGCTGCGCGACGAGGCGGGCCTGTCGGAGGCGCCGGCGGTCGCCTAGCGGGCGCCGCTCGGGCGCCGTGGCGACGTTCGCGCTGATCCACGGCGCCTGGGGGAGCGGCTGGCACTGGGCCGCGGTGCCGGACGAGCTGCGGCGGGCGGGTCACGACGTGGTCGCGCCCGACCTGCCGTGCGACGACCCGGCGGCGACGTTCGACGACTACGCCGACGTCGTGCTCGCGGCGCTGGGCGACGCGGAGGACGTGGTGGTCGTCGGGTACTCGCTCGGCGGCCACACCGCCGCGCGCGTGGCGGCGCGGCGCCGCGTGCG
Source organism: Solirubrobacteraceae bacterium (assembly GCA_035540675.1). Classification (GTDB taxonomy): domain Bacteria; phylum Actinomycetota; class Thermoleophilia; order Solirubrobacterales; family Solirubrobacteraceae; genus DATLGB01. Next base: position 1,279 of record DATLGB010000035.1, read on the forward strand.
CGAGCTCGTCTACGTGGCGGCGATGATCCCCGAGCCCGGGCTGAGCCTCAACGACCAGTTCGCGCGCGGCGACCGGATGCTGCTGCGCGACTACGAGGCGGGCATCGAGGGCCCGGACGAGGCCGGCCTCAGCCGCTGGGTCGACTTCGACGTCTATCACCGCGTCAGCTGCCACGACTGCAGCGAGCCCGTCGCCCGCGAGCGCTTCGAGCGCAGCCGCCCGCAGAGCACCCGGCCGTACCGCGCCGCCTGGAGGACCCGCGCGCACCCCGCCGTCCCGACCCGTTACGTCCTGTGCACGGGCGACCGCCTCGTCGAGCCCGGCTTCTCGCGCCGCGTCGCCCGCGACCGCCTCGGCACCGAGCCGGTCGAGCTCCCCGGCAGCCACGCCCCGATGGCCGCCCGCCCGGCCGCCCTCGCCAAGTTGCTCTGTGCTCCTTCATGAACTTGCTCTGTGCTCGTTCATGAACTTGCTCTGTGCTGGTTTATGAAGTTGCTCTGAGCACGATTGTTGAGTTGCCCGCTAAGGTGAGGTAGTTGCCTGAGCAAGCTTCTTCTGTGGAGGACTCGAGAGCCGTGCACGTCGAGATCTGGTCGGACATCGCCTGCCCCTGGTGCTACATCGGCAAGCGCCGGTTCGAGACGGCGCTGGCGCAGTACGAGCATCGCGACGAGGTGACCGTCACGTGGCGCTCGTTCGAGCTCGATCCCGCGGCGCCGGCGGAGCGCCAGGGCAGCCACCACGCACACCTCGCCGCCAAGTACGGCACGAGCCTCGAGCAGGCGAAGGCGATGCACCGCAACATGACGGAGACCGCGGCCGCCGAGGGGCTCGCGTACGACTTCGACCGCGTCCGCGGCGGCAACACCTTCGACGCGCTCCGGCTGATCCACCTCGGTGCCGCCCACGGCATCCAGGACGCCGTCAAGGAGCGCCTGCTGCGCGGGTACTTCACCGAGGGCGAGCCGATCGGCTACCACGACGCGCTGCGCCGGCTCGCCGTCGACGCCGGGCTGCCCGACGACGAGGTCGCCGACGTGCTGGCGAGCGACCGCTTCGCCGCCGAGGTCCGCGAGGACGAGCGCACGGCGCGGGCGCTCGGCATCACCGCCGTCCCGTTCTTCGTCGTCGACCGCGCCTACGGCGCCGCCGGCGCGCAGCCGCCGGAGCAGCTGCTCGAGCTGCTGCGCCACGCTCGGCCCGAGCCGGCCATCACGGTCGTCGCGGGCGGCGAGGCCTGCGGCGACGGCTGCTGAGCGCGCAACGGATCACCCGCGGCGGTTAGCCGGCCGCTCCTGCGGGCATCTGCTGACGCGATGCCCGCGCGGCGGCGACGGACGTCCCATGTGGTTGCTGCGCTCGTCGCGCTGGCGGCGCTGTCGCTTTGGTGGCTGCAGCATCCGCCGCGCACCTCGGCCGCCTACCGGCACGAGGCGGTCAAGACCCTCGAGTCGCTGCGCTCCCACGTCGGCACCACGCGCCTGTGGGCCCGCGAGCTGGCAGAGGGCGACGCCACGCGCGCCGCGGCCGCGATCGCGTTCGAGGAGGCCTCGCGCGGCGCGCAGACCACCGCCTCGACGTTCGACGCCACGGTCCCGCCGCGCGGCGAGGCCGAGATCCGCAGCACGGTGGGCGCCGTCGCGGCCGAGACCTCCGACTCGCTGGGGCGCCTGCACATCGCCGCGCGGCGCGACGAGTGGGAGGCGGTGCCGCTCGCGCGCGACGACCTCGACGGGCTGTTCCGCCGCCTCGACGAGACGATCGCGGGGCTGTCGCCGTGAGCCGCATCTTCGCGTTCACGCTCGGCGTCATGTCCGCCACCGGCGGCTTCCTTGACATCGGCGACCTCGTGACCGACGCGCAGGTCGGCGCGCGCTTCGGCCTCGGCCTCGCCTGGGTGACCGTGCTGTCGGCGATCGGCATCGTCTGCTTCGCCGACATGGCCGGCCGGATCGCCATGCGCACCCGCCGCCCGCCGATGAGCGTCGCCCGCTCGCGCCTCGGGCCGCGCTACGGCCTGGCGACGATGCTGGCCTCCGTGGCGATCACCGGGCTGCTGATCATGGCCGAGATCAGCGGCGTAGCGCTCGCGATCGAGCTCGCCACGAGCGTGCACTACCTGCTGTGGATCCCCGTCGTCGGCGTGTTCGTCCTCGTGCTCGTCTGGCTGACGCCGTTCGAGGCGATGGAGCGCGTCTACGGGATCATGGGCCTCACGACCGCCGTGTTCATCCTCGCGGTCTGGAAGCTGGGGCCGGACTGGTCGCAGCTGTGGGAGTCGGCGACGACGCCGGTGCCGCCCGCGGACGAGTCGTGGGCCGTCTACCTGTTCTTTCTGTGCGCGCTCATCGGCGCGCAGATGACTCCCTACGAGAGCGACTTCTTCGGCTCGGGCGCCGTCGAGAGCCGCTGGCGGCCGAAGGACAAGGCGGAGATGCGGGTCAACGTGTTCGTCGGATTCCCGCTCGGGGCGCTGATCGCGATCGCCATCCAAGCCTGCGCCTACCTCGTGTTCTTCGAGCCGGGCGTGCACGTCGAGCACCTGTCCCAGACGACGCTGCCGGTCGCGGTCGCGCTGGGCAAGCTCGGGCTCGTGGTGGCGATCGTCGGCGTCTTCGCCGTCACGTTCGGCGCGACGCTGGAGACCCTGTTCGCGGCCGGCTACGACGTGTCGCAGTACTTCGGCTGGTCGTACGGCAAGCTCCAGAAGCCGGTGCGCGCCTCGCGCTTCATGACCCTCATCGCGATCCTCGTGGTCGCCGCCTGCGCCCTCGCGCTGACCACGATCAACCCGATCACCGTGACCATCGTCGCCGTCGTCATCAGCGGGATGCTGCTGCCGTTCATGTTCGTCCCGCTGATGCTCATGGCCAACGATCGCAAGGTGATGGGCGATCTCGCCAACGGCCGCCTCGCGAATCTCGTCGGCAGCGTGATGATCGGGGTCTGCGTGCTCGTCTCCGCGGCCGCGCTCCCCCTGCTGATCATCACCCGCGGAGGCAGCGGATGAGCGACGACCTCAGCCTGCGCCTGGACGTGATCGACCGGCAGATGGTCGACGCCGACGACATCCCGATCGGGCGCGTCGACGACCTCCTGGCCGACACGGCCGGCGCGGGAGCGCTTCGCTTCACGTCGATCCTGACCGGCGCGCAGGCGATCGGCGAACGCCTCGGCGGCCGCCGGGGCCGGCTGATGGCAGCCGTGGCGCGGCGGCTGCGCGCGCCCGCCGCCGGGTCCGGGCCCACCGCCGTCGGCTGCGAGACGATCGACGAGATCGGATGGGAGCTGCGCCTCGCGCTCCCGCTGCGCGACCTCCCGCACGTGGCCGGCCTCGAGCACTGGCTCGCCGAGCACGTCGTCGGCCCCTTCCCGAGGTCCGGGCATGCGGGCGACTGAGCTGCTGGCCTGCCGCGTCGTCGACGCGCGCGGCGCCGACCTCGGGCCGCTGCGCGACGTCCGGGTTCGACTCCTGGACGGGGCCTTCGAGGTGACGGCGCTCGTGGTCGGCGGTGGCCGCTTCGCGGGCCTCGCGCACGCGACGGGCGTCGCGGAGGGACGCGTGCAGGGGCCGTGGCTGCTGCGACGGCTGTGCCGCGACGCGGTCGAGGCCGTGCGCGTGGCGCCGGCGGATGCCGTGGCGGAGTGGGGGCCGGGCACGATCCGGCTGGCGGTGCCGCAGGACGAGCTGGAGCGGCCGAACCGATGACCCGAGGCGAGGCGCTGCTCGCGGGGTGGGTGCTGCTGGTCGTGCTCGTGCTCGTCCTCGTCGCCGTCAACCGCTCGCGTGCGCGATGACGCGGGGTGCCGCACCCCGGGAGGCGGCGCTGGCGCTCACGGTGGCGATCGTCCTCGCCGACTCCTCGATCGTCACGCTCGGCCTCCCCGACATCCTGCGCGAGTTCGACACGAGCGTCGCCGGCGCGGCGTGGGTGCTGATCGCGTTCAACGTCGTCCTCGCCGCGGCGCTGCCGGCCGTCGCCGCCGCGGGCGGGCGCGTGGACGCCGGACGGGTGTGGGCCGCCGGCGTCCTCGTCCTGGCCGCAGCCTCGGCCGCCTGCGCGCTCGCGCCGTCCCTGGCGCTGCTGCTCGTCGGCCGCGTCGCACAGGCGGCCGGCGGCGCCGCAGTGCTGGCCGGTGCGGTCGGCGCCCTCGCGGAGGCGCGCGGATCCGACGCCGCCGGCGCGCGCGTATGGGGTCCCGCCGGAGTCGCCGGCCTGGCGCTGGGGCCGGTCGCGGGCGGGCTGCTCACGGAGCTGCTGAGCTGGCAGGCGATCTTCGCGGTGCAGGTGCCGGTCGCCCTGCTGGTGCTGGGGCGCCCCTCGCTGGAGCCCGGCGCGGCGCTCGATCGCCGGACCCGGCCGCCGCTCCTGCCGGGGATCGCGCTCGCGCTGCTGTCGGCGGCCTTGACTGCCGCCCTGTTCCTGCTCGTGATCCTCCTGACCCGCGGCTGGGAGCACTCGCCGCTGGCGGCGGCGGCGATCGTTTCGCTGATGGCGCTCGCCACGCTCGTCGCGGGGCCGCTGGCCCGGCGCCTGCCCTCCGACTCGTGGCTTGCGGCGGCGGGCATCGTCGCGGCCGCGGGGGGGCTGGCGGCGCTGGGGCTGCTCCCCGGCGCCGACTGGCGCTGGACCGTCGCACCGCAGGCGCTGATCGGCCTCGGCCTGGGGCTTGCCATGCCGGTCCTCACCGACCAGGCGCTGGCGGGCGGCCGCTCCGGCGCGGCCGTGGGGACGCTGTGGGTGCGGCACGCGGGCATCGTGCTCGGGCTGCTGCTCCTCGTGCCGCTGTTCAGCGCCGACCTCGAGGGCCAGCAGGACGCGGCGGAGCGGGCGGGAACGGCGCTGCTGCTCGAGGCCCGCCTGCCGCCGGCGACGAAGATCGAGCTCGGCCAGGCGATCGCCGACCAGATCGAGCGAGCGCAGGGGCGGCTCCCGCGCCTCGGGCCGGCCTTCGAGGCGGTCCCGCCGCCCGCGGACGTGCGGCGCGAGCACGCGCGGCTGCGCGCCGCGATGGAGGAGGAGCTCCAGCGCGCGGCGACGCAGGCGTTCAGCCGCTCGTTCATCGTGGCGGCGCTGCTCGGCCTGCTGGCTCTCGTCCCGCTCGCGATCGCGGCGCGGCGCCGCCGGCCGGCCGTCGGAGGGGCGGCGTGAGCACGCGCGTCGCCTTCGTGCTGTCGCTCGCGGGCGCGGTCGCCGTGATCGGCGGCTATCTGGTCGCCGGCGGCGGCGACTACCGCCCGCTCGAGCTCAGGGACCCGTGCGAGCCGCGGCCGGTCGAGGACCTGCGGGCGGGCGGTGCGCTGGCCGAGCAGCTCGCGCTGTCCGCGCTTGACGGCGCCGCCTGCCGGCTGCGCGTGACGCGCGAGGAGCTCGCGCTGGCGCTGGCCACGCCGGAGGCCCGCGTCCGTTTCGCCCGCGAGCACCACATCGGCGACGAGCAGATCGAGCGCGCACTGCGCGCGGGCCTCGAGCGCGCGGCCGCCGACGCACAGCGCTCCGGCCGCATCTCCGCGCTGGAAGCGGTCGCGCTGCGGCAGGCGCTCCGCCGTGCGCCGCTGTCGCTGCTCGTCGACGCCGTGCTGTCGAAGCCCGGCAGCGACATCGCGCGGCTGCTCGAGGACCTGATCGCGCGGGAGGTCGGCTGATGCGACGGCGCTACGCGGCGATCGTGATCCGCGCCCGCTGGCCGATCATCGTCGCCTGGATCGCGGCAGCCGTGGCGTCGGCCCTGTGGCTGCCGGGCGTCGATGAGGCGGGCGGCGGTTCGCTGGGCGCTCTCGTGCCGACGCGTTCGGAGGCGATCGAGGCCGAGCGCCGCTCGGCGGAGCACTTCCGCTTCCCGGTCCTCAGCCGCGTCGCGATCGTGCAGCGCGACCCGGGCGGGTTGCCGGGTGCCGTCAAGCTGCGCACGCTCGACCGCGCCGCCGACGTCAACCTCGGCCGCCTGCCGCAGTTCTCGAGGGTCCTCGGCGCGTTCCCGATCGTCGGCGAGGGCGGCGCGTCCGAGTTCCTGCGCGACCCGGGCACCACAGCGCTGACCTACCTGCTGCTGGACCCCGACCTCGGCACGGGAACCCAGACGGGGATCGCGCGGCGCTTCGTGCGCGAGTCGTTCGGACCCGCCGGCGCGGTGGCCGGCGTGACCGGCACGGTGCCGGCCCACGCCGCACAGGCGCAGACCATCAAGGACCACCTGCCGCTGGTGGAGCTCGCGACGGTGCTGCTGGTGGGGCTGGCGGTCGCCATCCACTTCCGCGCGCTGGTCGCGCCGTTGCTGACGCTCGTCTCCGTCGGCATCTCCTACGTCGTGGCGATCGGCGTCGTCTCCGGCATCGGCCGCGACGCGGGGCTGTCGGTGCCCAAGGAGGTCGAGCCGGTCATGGTCGTCCTGCTGTTCGGCATCCTCACCGACTACGCCCTGTTCTTCCTGACCCGGTTCCGACGGCGGCTGGCGGAGGGCGAGGAGCCGCGCAGCGCGGCCGAGGGGACGATCGCCGACCTGATCGGGATCGTGGCGGCCGCCGGGCTGGCGGTGATGGGCGGGTGCGCGTCGCTGCTGGTGGCGCAGCTGAGCTTCTTCCAGGTGTTCGGGCCGGGCGTCGCGGTCTCGATCGGCATCGGGCTGCTCGTGGCGCTGACCTTCCTGCCGGCCGCGCTGGCCGCGTTGGGGCGGCGGACGTTCTGGCCGACGCGCCCGGGCGAGGGAGTGAACCCGCTCGCCGCCGAGGAGCGCGCCGAGGGCGCCCGGCCGGTGCGCTCGCGTAGCGTCCGCCTCGCCGCGCGCCGGCCGCTTGTGGTCGTGATCGGCTGCACGCTCGTGCTGCTCGCGTGCGCCAGCGGCCTGCGCCACCTCGAGGTCGGCCAGACGCTGATCCGGGGCCTTCCGGCGGACGCCGAGCCGCGGCAGGCCTACCACCAGGCCGCCCGCGGCTTCACGCCTGGCGTGCTGTCGCCGACGCTGCTGCTGGTCGAGGGCCCGCGGCTCGGCGGCCGGCGCGCCGCGCTCGCGCAGGTGCAGCGGCGGGTGGAGGACGTGCCGGGGGTGGCGCTCGTGGTCGGGCCGCGGCAGCAGCGCTTCAACCGCGAGTTCGGGGTCGTGCTGTCGCGCGAGGGCACGGCCGCGCGGATGCTGGTCTTCCTCGACAGCGACCCGCTCGGCGCGCGCGCCATCCACACGCTCGAGCGCCTGCGCCGCGAGGCCGGCGGCTTCCTGGCGGCGCAGGCGGTCACCGGCCGGGCGTCGCTGGCCGGCGACACGGCGGTCTCGGCCGAGATCGTCGCCGGGACCCGGGAGGACCTCGGCCGCATCGCGCCGATCGCGCTGATCGTGGTCGGGCTCGTGCTCGTCGTCTTCCTGCGCGCGCTGGTCGCGCCGCTGTACCTGCTCGCCGCCAGCGCGCTCGCCCTCGCGGCCGCGCTCGGGATCACCGTCTACGTGTTCCAGGGCCTGCTCGACCATGGCGAGCTCACGTACTACGTCCCGTTCGTCTCGTCGGTCCTGTTGCTGTCGCTCGGATCCGACTACAACGTCTTCCTCGCCGGCCGCGTCTGGGAGGAGGCGAAGCGCCGGCCGATCCGCGAGGCCGTCGCCGTGGGCGGCTCGCGCGCCGCGTCGGCGATCACGGTCGCCGGCATCGTCCTCGCGCTGTCGTTCGCGCTGCTGGCGCTCGTCCCGCTGCGGCCGTTCCGCGAGCTCGCGTTCGTGATGTTCGTCGGGCTGATCCTGGACGCGTTCTTCGTGCGCACGCTGCTGGTCCCGGCGCTGCTCGCGCTCGTCGGCCGCCGCAGCAGCTGGCCGGGACCGCCGCTGGGGACGCCGGAAGGCGGCGTCGACGGCGGCTGAGGTGGCGGTGGCGAGGGTTCTGCCGCCCACGTGCGCGGCGTCGGTGACGTGGGCGGCGTTCTCCCCCGCCTCGCGAGGGTTCTGCCGCCCACGTACCCGGCGACGGCGACGTGGGCGGCCTGGTGCCCGCGGCGGGCGCGGGCCGAGGCCACACCTCCGGACCCCCCGCTCGGGCGTCAGCCCGCCGCGGCGGCCGGATCGATCGCCGCCAGGCGCTCGCGCATGACGCGCACGGCCTCCGGGTTGGAATCGATCAGCAGGTAGCGTCGCCCCAGCTTCGCGGCGACGGCGCCCAGCGTGCCCGAGCCGGCGAACGGGTCGAGGCACAGGTCGCCCGGCCGGGACGACGCCTGCACCATCCGCCGCACGATGCCTTCGGGCTTCTGGGTCGGGTAGCCCGTCTTCTCGCGCCCGGTGGGGGAGACGATGGTGTGCCACCACACCGAGACGGGTCGCTTGCCGCGGGCGACCTGCTCCGCCGTCACCAGGCCGGGAGCCATGTAGGGCTCGCGGTCGGTCGCCTCGGCGTCGAAGAAGTGCCGGCCAGCCTCGCGGACGTAGACGAGGATCGTGTCGTGCTTCTGCGGCCAGCGGTCGCGCGGCTTGCCGCCGTAGTCGTAGGCCCAGACGAGCTCGTTGAGAAAGCACTCGCGGCCGAAGATCTCGTCGAGCAGCAGCTTGCAGTGGTGCGCCTCGCGGAAGTCGATGTGGAAGTACATCGTCCCCGTGGAGTGCAGGACGCGCCGCAGCTCGCGCAGGCGCGGCTCGAGGAAGCCGAGGTAGTCCTCGAACGCGTCGCGGTAGGAGGAGCGCTCGAGCAGCTCGCTGCGGTAGCGGCGCCCGCCGAAGCCGACCCGCGCCCCGTCGGGGTCGGCCACCGACCGCAGCGTCCGCCGCTCCTGCGTGCGCCCCGTGTTGAACGGCGGGTCGAGGTAGGCCATCTGGACGCAGGCGTCGGGCAGCTCGCGCAGCAGCGGGAGGTTGTCGCCGAGCCGGATCCCTTCCACGGCCGGTCACCCTATTAGCGTGCCCGGCCGTGATCGCGCGGATCGAGCCGCTGACGACGACGCGCCGGCTCTCCGGCCCGTTCGACTACGCGCTGCCGGACGAGCCGCTCGAGGTCGGGTCCGTCGTGCGGATCCCGTTCGGCCACCAGAAGCTCACCGGCGTCGTCACCGAGCTGGCGGAGACGAGCGAGCTGCCCGAGGAGCGGCTGGTGGCGCCGACGCAGGTGCTGCCGGAGTCCATCCCCGCGGAGCTGGTCGACCTCGCGCGCTGGATGGCCCACGAGTACTGCTCCACGCCGGCGCGCGCGCTCTCGCTCGTCCTGCCGCCGCCCGGGCGCCCGCGCACGGAGCTGTGGGCGCAGCGCACGGCGGCGGCCCTGGACGGCGAGCGGCTGACCGACCGCCAGCGCGCCGCCCTGGAGCGCCTGCCGGCGCGCACCGGCGACGACCTGCCCGTGCTGCGCCGCCTCGAGGCCCGCGGCCTCGTGGAGATCGTCGAGCGGGTGCGCCGCCGGGCGCCGCTGACCACGCCGGCCGCGGATCGCGCCGTCGAGCTCACGGGCGAGCAGGAGGCGGTGTTGGCCGCCCTGGAGGCCGGCCGCGGCTTCCTCCTGCACGGCGTGACCGGCTCGGGCAAGACCGAGGTCTACCTGCGCGCCGCCGAGGCCGCGCTGGCCGCCGGGCGCGGCGTGATCGTGCTGGTCCCGGAGATCGCGCTGACGCCGCAGACGGTCGGGCGCTTCCAGGCCCGCTTCGGCGACACGGTCGCGCTGCTGCACTCCTCGCTGTCGGAGGGCGAGCGCCACGACGAGTGGCTGCGCCTGCGCCGCGGGGAGGCGCGCGTGGCGGTCGGGCCGCGATCGGCCGTGTTCGCGCCCGTCGCCGACGTCGGGCTGATCGTCGTCGACGAGGAGCACGACCCGTCCTACAAGCACGAGGGCGATCCGCGCTACGACGCCCGCCGCGTCGCCCGCTGGCGCGCCGCCTACCACGGCGCAACGCTGCTGTGCGGGACCGCGACCCCGCGGCCCGAGACCTGGGCGGAGCTGCCGCGGCTGACGCTCTCGCGCCGGGTGGACGGCCAGTCGCTGCCGCCGGTGGAGGTGGTCGACATGCGCGGCCACCACCACCCGCTGCACCCGGACACCCGCGCCGCGCTGGCCGAGGTGGCCGCCGCCGGCCGCAAGGCGATCGTCCTGCTCAACCGCCGCGGCTGGTCGAACTTCCTCACCTGCCGCGACTGCGGGAAGGTGTGGGTCTGCCCCAACTGCGACGTCGCCCTCGTGCTGCACCGGGCGGCGGGCGAGATCGCCTGCCACCACTGCGGGCACCGCCAGCGCGTCCCGACGGTCTGCGACCACTGCCGCTCGAGCGCCGTGGCCCGCCACGGCGCCGGCACCGAGCGGCTCGAGGCCGAGCTGGCGCAGGGGCTCGACACCCCGGTGTTCCGCCTCGACGCCGACGTGGGCGCGGCGAAGGACGCCGTCCCGCGCCTGCTGGACGCGTTCGCCCGTGCCCCCAGCGGCCTGCTGGTCGGCACCCAGCTCGTCGCCAAGGGACACGACTTCCCGGACGTGACGCTGGGGGTGGTCGTCGACGCCGACCAGACGCTGCGCTTCCCGGACTTCCGCGCCGAGGAGCGGACGTTCGCGCTCGTCGCCCAGCTCGCCGGCCGCGCCGGCCGCGGGCCCGGCGGCGGCCGGGTCATCGTCCAGACGCTGAGCCCGCAGGCGCCGTCGATCCAGCACGCGGCGCGGCACGACGCCGAGGCGTTCCTGCGCGAGGAGCTCGTCCGCCGCGAGGCGCTGCGCTACCCGCCCTACGCCGACCTGATCCGCGTCGTGTGCTCGGCGCCGTCGCCGTGGCCGGCGCGGGCGGCGGCCGAGGCCGTGGCTGCCGGCGCCGGGGCGCCCGCCACCGAGCTGCTCGGCCCGGCGCCGCTGTTCCGGCTGCGCGGCCGCGACCGCGTCCAGCTCGTCCTCAAGACGACCGCCCGCGAGGCCGCCGTGAGCGCCGTCGGGGCCGCCGTGGAGCGCGCCGCGGGCGAGAAGTCGTTCCGCGACGTTGCGTTCTCCGTGGACGTCGACCCGCAGTAGAGTTGAGGCGAGCGATGGCCGCCGAGTCCGAGCAGATCGAGGACGTCGAGGTCGAGCCCGAGCTCGACGCCGAGACGCGCCTGCGGCGCGACATGGCGCTGCGCCTGATCCGCCGCTACGGCGACCCCGTCCTGCGCAGCCGCGCGCTGGCGGTCGACCGCTTCGACGCCCGCCTGCTCGACGAGGTGCGGCGCATGGGCCAGCTCATGCACGACGCGTTCGGCATCGGCCTCGCGGCGACCCAGGTGGGCGTCATGCACCGCGTGCTGGTCTACCGCGTCGAGCCCGAGGCGCCGGTCGCCGGCCTGGTGAACCCGACGCTCGAGTGGACCAGCGCCGAGACCGAGGTCATGGAGGAGGGCTGCCTGTCGCTGCCCGGCGTGCGCGTCGAGGTCGAGCGCCCGGTCCACGTCCGCGTCCGCGGGCTCGACGAGCGCGGGGACGGGCTGCTGATCGAGGCGTCCGGCCTCGAGGCGCGGGTCATCCAGCACGAGATGGACCACCTCGACGGCGTGCTCATCCTGGACCGCACCTCGCGCGCCGAGCGCAAGCAGGCGATGCGCGACCTCCGCGAGCGGCTCGCGGAGGAGGAGAGCGCGGCGGCGTAGCCCGCTCGTGCGGACCGTCTACCTCGGCACCTCGCCGTTCGCCGTCGCAGTGCTCGAGCGGCTCGCTGACGGGCCGCACCGCCCCGTGCTCGCGATCACGCGGCCCGACCGGCCGCGCGGGCGCGGGCGCCGGCTGGCGCCGCCGCCCGTCGCGGAGGCGGCGCGCGCGCTCGGCATCGAGCTGCTGCAGCCGGAGAAGCTCCACGCGCCCGAGGTGCTCGAGCGCATCGCGGCCGCGCAGCCGGACGCGCTGGTGGTCTGCGCCTACGGGGCGCTGATTCGCGAGCCGCTGCTCAGCGCCCACGAGATCCTCAACGTCCACCCGTCGCTGCTGCCGCGGTGGCGCGGCGCCGCGCCGATCGAGCGCGCGATCATGGCCGGCGACGCGGAGACCGGCGTCTCGATCATGCGCCTCACCGCCGGCCTCGACTCCGGCCCCGTCTGCCTTCAGGCACGGGAGCCGATCGGCGCCGGCGACGACTACGGCACGCTGGCGGCGCGCCTCGAGCGGCTCGGCGGTGACCTGCTGGTGCGGGCGCTGGACGAGCGCCCGCCGTTCGCCGAGCAGCCCGAGGACGGCGTGACCTACGCGGAGAAGATCGGCCCCGCGGACCGCTCGCTGGACCCGGCGCGGCCGCCGGACGCGCTCGAGCGAGTCGTGCGCGCGCTGCGGCCGCACATCGGTGCGCGCATCCCGCTGCCGGGCGGGACCTTCCTCGGCGTGTGGGCCGCGCGGCCCGCGGACGGCGACGTCGCCGCCGGCCGCGTCCGCCGCGACGGCGAGCGGCTGCTGCTCGGCTGCGACGGCGGCGCGCTCGAGCTCGCCGAGGTCCAGCCGCCGGGCGGGCGGCGGATGCCCGCCGCCGAGTGGCTGCGCGGCCGGCCCGACCCCGGCCTCACCGACTTCGCGCTGGAACCGGCGGCTTGAGCGACCCGTCCGGCGTCAGCCCCGCCCGCGCCTGCGCGTTCGCGGTGCTCCTGCGGGTGTTCGAGCACGACGCGTGGGCCGACCGCGCGCTGCACGCGGAGGTGCGGCGCCGGCGCCTCGACGCGCGCGACCGCGCGCTGGCCACGCAGCTCGCGTTCGGCGCCGTGCAGCGCGCCGCCACGCTGGACTTCCTGATCGCGCGGCTGGCCGGTCGCCCGCCCGGCAAGCTCGAGCCCGGCGTGCGCGCCGCCCTGCGGCTCGGGCTCTACCAGGTCGCCTTCCTCGAGCGCGTCCCCGCGCACGCCGCGGTGGGGGAGTCGGTCGAACTGGTCAAGGCGGACAGCCCGCGTGCGGCCGGGCTGGTCAACGCGGTCCTGCGGCGGGGCGCGCGCGAGGCGCGCGGCCTCGTCGCGGCGCTGCCCGACGGCACGCCCGAGCAGGCGGCGCTCAGGCACTCGCACCCGGAGTGGGTCGCGCGGCTGTGGTGGGAGGCGCTCGGCGCCGAGGCGGCGCGGGCGCTGATGGCGGCCGGCAACGAGGCGCCGGAGGCCGCGCTGCGGGCCAACACGCTGAAGATCGACCGCGACGAGCTGGCCGCCCGCCTGCCCGTGCCCAGCCGGCCGGCCGAGGGGCTGCCGGAGGCGCTCGTGCTCGAGGCGCCCTTCGACGCGCACGGCTCGCCGCTGCACGCCGAGGGGCTGTTCATGCCGCAGTCGCGCGCGGCGCAGGCGGTCGCGCGCGTGCTCGGACCGCGGCCGGGCGAGCGCGTGCTCGACCTCTGCGCCGCGCCCGGCGGCAAGACCACCCACCTGGCGGCGCTGATGGGCGGCGAGGGCCGGGTGGTGGCGGTGGAGCGCGACCCCACGCGCGCCGCGCACCTCGTCGAGACGGCGCGCCGCCTGGGTGCGGCGAACGTCGAGGTGCGCCGGGGCGACGCCGCTCGCGCCGGCGAGCGCGACGCCTACGACCGCGTCCTCGTCGACCCCCCGTGCTCGGACCTCGGGACGCTCGCCATGCGGCCCGACGCCCGCTGGCGCAAGCAGGCCGGCGATCCGGCGCGGCTGGCGGCGGTGCAGGGCGCGATCCTGCGCGCCGGCGCGGCGGCGCTGCGGCCCGGCGGGGTGCTGGTCTACTCGACGTGCACGATCTCGCCGGCCGAGAACGAGGGCGTCCTGCGGGCGTTCCTGGCCGAGCGCGCCGATTTCGAGATCGACGCGGAGCGGACGTCCGACCTGCCGGCGTGGGACCATCCAACGGTGCCGGGCTTCCTGCAGACCCTCCCGCACCGCGACCGCACCGACGGCTTCTTCGTCGCCCGCCTGCGGAGGCTCGCGTGACCGCCGGGGCCGACGACCTCGATCTCGGGCCGGTCTGCCCGGCCTGCCACGAGCCCTGGCTGCGGCCGACCAACCTGCCCGGCCGCTACCGCTGCGTGAACTGCCTGGCGCGCTTCGAGCTGCAGTCCGTGTGCCCGAACTGCGGCGAGCACTCGACCATCGTGCGGATGTCCAGCACGGCGCTGTACCAGTGCAACCACTGCCAGAGCTCGATGCTGCGAACCATATGAGCCGGCTCGCCGGCGTCGCCCCCTCCGTCCTGGCGGCGGACTTCGCGCGCCTCGGCGAGGAGGTCGCCCGCGTGCTCGAAGCCGGGGCGACGGTCATCCACGTCGACGTCATGGACGGGCACTTCGTCCCCACGCTGTCGATGGGCCCGCCGGTCGTGACCGCGCTCGCCGAGCAGGTGCACGGCGCGGGCGCGCTGCTCGACGTGCACCTGATGGTCGACCGCCCCGAGCGCCACGTGGAGGCCTTCGCCGCGGCGGGGGCCGACCACGTCAGCGTGCACGTCGAGGCCACGCCGCACGTCCTCTACGCGCTGCAGGCGATCCGCACCGCCGGCTGCACCGCCGGGGTCGCGCTCAACCCCGGCACCCCGGCGGAGGCGGTGGCCGCCGTCGCCGAGGCAATCGACCTCGTGCTGTGCATGACGGTCAACCCCGGCTGGGGCGGCCAGCCGTTCATCGCCTCATCCCCGGAGAAGATCCGGCGCCTGCGGGCGCTGGTGGGCGCGGACGTCGTCGTGCAGGTCGACGGCGGCATCGACGCCGGCACCGTCGGCGCGTGCGCCGGGGCCGGGGCGAACAGCTTCGTCGCCGGGTCGGCCGTCTTCGGCGCGCCCGATCCGGCGCAGGCCGTGCGCGAGATCGCGCGGCGCGCGGCCGGCTAGGACGGCGCCCGCGCCCGCCCACAGCGCACGTCGCATGGCGGCGGGGTACGGCGATCCGGCGCCAGCAGCCGGCCTCGGATCGCCACGGGCTGCGACAGACGGCACCTGAGCGCGATCGGCTGCCGGCAGCTGGCGCGAAACCGCCACCCCTTCCCTCACCACCCGCCACGTAGAGCTCGCCCCGCAGCATCCGCTCCTTCATGCGTCCCATGCGCGCCCCGTGGCCGAGCCGCTGGTCGCGCACGCCCGGCGGCGGTAAGCTCATCCCATGGCCGCGATCCCGGGCAAGCCGCACGACTCCTCCGAGCAGGCACTGACCACCAGCGACGGCCGCAAGGTCAAGCTGAAGATCCCGGGGATGCCGCCGCCGCCGAAGCCGCTGGCCACCGAGGAGCGCGGCGCCGCCGAGCCCCCGCGCGACGACCCGCGGCCGCCGATCAACCCGCACCACTCCGGCTTCTAACGGCAGCCCGCCCGGCGCCTATGGCGCCCGGCGGGGCGACTACGGCGCCCGGCCGTCGCTCTCGTCGACGTGCGGGTAGCGCAGGCTCTCGCCGTCGAACGGGAACTCCTCGGTCAACTCGCACCCGGGGTCGTTCTCCTGGGCCTTCTTCTCGCCGCCGGTGTTGTTGCAGTCCCAGTTCGGCGGGATGAAGAAGCCCTCCTCGTAGCGGTCGAGCGTGATGTGGCCGAACGGGTAGGCGTTGCCGCGGTTGTCCGGGCTGCGCTGCGGCCAGATGATCGACTGCGAGCCGGTGACGATCACCTGCGGCAGCACCGAGCCGAGCGAGTTCGGGTTGATCTTCGGCCGCTCTCCGGCCAGCGTCGCGCCGGGCACCGCGATGAAGTCGCTGACCTTGAAGGCGTTGGCCTGCAGGAACTGGAGCATCGGGTTGAGCTGGCGCAGCAGCGGGCCGGTCGTCTCGAGCACCGGGTCGAGGCCGCGCAGGACGCGTGACAGCGCCGGCAGACCGGTCTCGGAGGCCCGGGTGAGCTCCGGCAGCGCCCGGAACGCGCTCTGCATCGACGGCGCGGCCCGGCGCAGGTCGGCCAGCGCCGGCTGCAGGTCGCGCGCGACCGGCCCGAGGTCCTCCACCAGTGGTTGCGTCTCGCCGGCGAACTCCTCCAGCCGCGCCAGCGTCGAGCGCGACTCGCGCAGGAACGTCGGGAAGATCCGGATGGACTCGGCGAGGTTCTCCTTCTCGGCCGCGGTGGCCTGGAACCACCGCGACGTGTCGGCGATGAACGCCCGCAGGGCGTCCTCGTCGCGCGTGAGCGCCTCGAACACGGTGCCCGTCTCGCGCACCAGCGACCCGAGCGCCTCGCGGCGGCGGTCGAGCACGCCGAACAGGTCGGCGCCCTCGCTCGCGAACCCGGAGAGGCCGCCGAGCGCGGCGTTGAAGTCGGGGCCGCGGCCCTCGATCACCTCCGCGGAGCTCGCCTGCCAGCGCCGGAAGTCACGGCGGGTCTCCTTCGGCAGGATCTCGAGCACCTCGTCGAGTTCGACGGTCTCGTTGACCGCCTCGTTGGCCAGGCGCCCGTCCTCCGCGATCGGCGGCGCGTTCTTGGTGCCGGCGGTGAGCTCGACGTAGGTCTCGCCGAGCAGCGTCTTCTGCCGCAGCATGGCCTTGGCGTCCGAGCGCAGCGGCGCGTAGCGGCGCTCGAGCTGGATCGTCGCCAGCGTGCGGCCGCTCTTGGGGTCGAGGTCCTTGTCGACGATCTTGCCCACGGAGACGCCGGCGATCCGGACGTCCGCCTGCTCGGCGAGCGTCGTGGCCTCCGGGAAGGCGACCTGGAAGCGGTAGCCCTTCGGCTTGAGCGGGATCGGGCCGCCGAAGGACAGCCACAGGAACAGCAGCAGGCCGAAGCAGGAGAAGGCGAAGATCACCATCGCCGCGAGCTGCGCGGGGCGGGTTCCGTGCGTGTTCACCGGGCCGCTCCCGTCGTCGAGACCTTCGCGGCGCGCTTGCGGTCGCGCTCGATCGACCGCCGCACCGCGTCGGGGTCCTGCGAGCGCGTGGCCGGGTCGCCGCAGCGCTCGGCCAGGATGGGGGAGAGGCCCATCAGGAACTCGAGCGCCGGCTCGCCCTCGATCAGGTTGATCAGGGTGTCGCACGCGCCGGTGAGGAAGACCGGTCGCAGCGGGCCGTTGGCGTCGTCGATGTTGACCAGATTCGACGTCTGGTGGCCCAGCCAGGCCAGCCAGAACAGGTAGCCCTCCTGGCGGTCGGCCTTCTCCGGGCCCTCGCGGCCGGCGGGGTTGAAGGCGACCATGTTGAAGAAGCGGTTGATCCGCACGAACGAGGACGCGATGTCCGGCAGCGCTGCGGACAGGCCGGTGGCCGCCGGGCGCAGATCCCCGACCAGCGGGCGCAGCTCGCGCACGAACGGCCGCACCTCGTCGCGCAGGACCGGAGTCAGGCGGCGCGCGACCGGCGTGACGGCGCGGTTGGTGCGGGCCAGCTGCTGGAAGGTGGGCGTCAGCGCCTCCGACGCCGGGCCGAGCTCGTCGGCCAGGCGCCTGACCTGGCCCATCGCTGAGGTCGTCGCGCGCAGCGCCCCCGGCAGCCGGTCGACGCTGGCCGACACGTTGCGGTCCTCGGAGGCGAACGCCTCGAAGACCGCCGCCGAGGAGTCGACGAGCTCGGCGAGCTCCTCGTCCTTGCCGCCCAGCTCCTCGGTCAGCTGCGACAGGCCGTGGATCGCGTCCTTGAGCGCCTCGCGCTCCTTCGCCACCGCCTGGTTGACGCGCCGCAGGTCGCGCATCGTCGGGCCGAAGCGCCGGAACAGCTCGGCGAGGTCGCCGCCACGGCCCTCCAGGCCCCGCGCCGTTCCGTGCAGCAGCAGCTGGATGTAGTCGCGCGTGTCGGCGTCGAGCGAGGCGAGGATCTCGTCGAGATCGACGTCGGTCATCGTCCGCGACACCGGGATCGTGAAGTTCTTCTTCGCCACCGGCGCGTCGCGCGTCCCCGGGTCGACCTGCAGGAACATGTCCTTCAGCCCGGTGCGCGGGCGCAGCAGCGCGGAGGCGTCCTCGCGGATCAGGTCCTTGAAGCGCGGGAAGATGTCCAGGCCGACGATCGCCCGGCCGTTGCGCAGCTTGACGTCGGCGATCCGCCCGACCTTCACGCCGGCGACGTCGACCGTCTGCCCCTGGCCCGGCGTCACCGCCTGCGCGTTCTCGAGCTCGGCCTGCAGGCGCAGCGGGGCCTCGGTGAACGGGAAGCGGAAGCGCTGGTTCTCGAGGATGTACGCGCTGACCACCAGCCCGATCGCGATGAGGCCGACGATCGCGGCGAAGTCCTTCCAGTGCTCGCGGATCGCTCGTTTCACTTGCCGGCCGCCTTGCGGATGTTGCGGGTGGTCAGCTCGAGCCCGTCGCGCAGCACCTCGAGCTGCGCCTGGTTGCCCGTGCGGCGCGCGAGCGCCTGCACCGTCGCCTCGGTGGCGTCCTGGTCGAGGACCGGGATCTCGATCCCCGCCTTGCGGAGGTCCTCGCGCAGCTGGACGATCGCCGTCTCGCGGGCGCGCGCCTCGCGGGTGCGGACGGCGGGCGAGTCGCGGTCGACGCGCACCTTCTGCGGCGGGTCGCCCGCTCGGGTGCGGAGGTCCGGGCGCTGCTGGGTCTCGCAGGCGACGTCCGGGCGCAGCGGCGGCCGCGACGTCGGCTTGGGCGGGTTGACGCCCGCCACGGGCAGCATCGACGTGCCGAACAGGCCCTGCCCGAGCTGGAACGTCTCGATGCCGCCCGAGCCGAGCACCTTGAACCACGGGCCGTTGGCGTCGTGCGAGCGGCTCTCGCCGGCGAGGCCCGGCAGCCACTTCACGGTGGTCTGGAAGACCGGCCCGGCGGCCGGGAAGTTCGGGTCGGGCACCGTGTCGCGGCTCCAGGGGATGACGACCTCGTTCAGGCACGAGGCGAACGGGCGCAGCTGGTTGACCAGCGGCACCGAGCCGCGCGTCACGCCGACCAGGCCCGGCGTGGCACCGGCCAGCGATCGCGTCAGGCCGCGCAGCTCGCGCTCGGACACGAGCCCGCGCAGCTGCGCGACGAACGGGCGCAGCGCCGCGATGGCGGGCCCGGAGGAGCGCACGCCCGGCAGCGCGGTGGTCGCCAGCCGCCGGACGGCGGGGAACGACGCGTTGAGCGAGTCGAGCGCCGGGTTGGCCGCCTCCAGCGTGCGCGGCAGCTCGGAGATCGCCGCCTGCAGGTCGTCGCGCTCCGTCGCCAGTGCCGCGGCGGTCACGTTGAAGTTCTCGATCAGCGACTTCAGCCGCGGCGGCGACCGGTCGAGAGCGGCGGAGACGGTGCCGAGGTCGCGGACGATGCCGGAGAGGTCCCGCGGCCGCCGCCCGAGCAGCGCCTCGGCGACGATGGCCGAGAACTTGAAGGCGGGCGCCTGGTCCTCCAGCGAGCGGTTGAACTCGCGCCCGAAGCCGGCCTCGTAGGCCTCCGCCAGCTCCCCGAGCGTCTTCTGCGCCGCCTCCCGGGTCGGAGCCTTGAGCGCCTTGAGCACCTGGTCGAACGGCACCGGGGTCGCCGTCTGGCTGGACGGGACGGCGACGCCATCCCGTCCAGCCAGACGGCGACCCCGGTGC
>DATLGB010000036.1:0-16856 GCA_035540675.1 Solirubrobacteraceae bacterium
TCGAGCACGCGGTCGCCGGCATCGGCCACTACGGCAACTCCATCGGCGTGGCGACGGTCGGCGGCGAGATCTACTTCGAGGGCCCCTACGAGCAGAACTGCCTGGTCAACGCGATGTGCGTGGGGCTGATCGAGACGGAGCAGCTCATCCGCAGCGCCGCCGCGGGCGTCGGCAACCAGCTGATCCTGTTCGGCGCGCGCACCGGGCGCGACGGGATCGGCGGCGCGTCCGTGCTGGCCAGCGCCGAGCTGGGCGAGGAGGACGCGGCGAAGCGCCCGACCGTGCAGATCGGGGACCCGTTCGAGGAGAAGAAGCTGCTCGAGTGCTCGCTCGAGCTGCTCGAGCGCGGGCTGCTCGTCTCGCTGCAGGACCTCGGCGCGGCGGGGCTGACCAGCTCGAGCAGCGAGATGGCGTCCAAGGGCGAGGTCGGCATCGACATCGACGTCGCGCGGGTGCCGCTGCGCGAGGCCGACATGGAGCCGTTCGAGATCATGATCTCCGAGTCGCAGGAGCGGATGCTGTGCGTGGTCGCGCCCGAGCGCGTCGACGAGGTGCTGGCGGTCTGCGCGCGCTGGGAGGTCAACGGCACGGTCATCGGCGAGGTGACCGGCTCGCGGCGCCTGCGCGTGCTCGACGGCGGCGAGGTGGTCGGCGACATGCCGGTCGAGGCGCTGGTGGACGAGTGCCCGGTCTACGAGCTCGAGCCGGCGCCGCCCGCGGCGCCGATCTACCCGGCGCCGGCGCGCACGATCGAGGACGGCCTCGACGAGCGCGCGACGCTGCTCGCGCTCCTCGGGTCGGCCAATCTCGCGTCGCGGCGCTGGGCGTTCTCGCAGTACGACTGGCTCGTCGGCTCGCGGACGGCGCGGCGGCCCGAGGAGGCCGATGCCGCCGTCCTCGCCCTCGACCAGGGCCGTCTGGCGGGGCAGGACGTCCCGCGCCCCGCTATCGCCGTCTCGATCGACGGCAACGGCCGGCGCGTCGCCTGCGAGCCCTACCGCGGCGCCGTCGAGGCGGTGGTCGAGTGCTCGGCCAACCTCGCCTGCGCCGGCGCCGAGCCGCTCGGCCTCACCAACTGCCTGAACTTCGGCAACCCCGAGAAGCCGCACATCGCGTGGCAGCTCTCCCGCGCGGTCGCCGGCCTCGCCGACGCCTGCCGCGCGCTCGGCGTCCCGGTGGTCGGCGGCAACGTCTCGCTGTACAACGAGGGCGGCGGCGGGCCGATCTACCCGACGCCGGTCGTCGGCATGGTCGGCGAGCTGCCCGACGCGCGCGCCGCCGGGCGCCTCGGCTTCGCCGCCGACGGCGATGCGGTCGCCGTCGTGGCCGCGCGCTCGTGGGCGCCCGCCATGGCCGGCTCCGAGCTGGCCAAGCTGCGCGGCGAGCCGCTGAGCGACGACCTGCCGCGCGCCGACCTCGGCGAGCTGCGGGCGCTGCACGCCGCCATCCGCCGCGGCGTCCGCTCCGGCGCCCTGCGCAGCGCGCACGACGTCGCCGAGGGCGGCCTCGCGGTCGCGCTGGCCGAGTGCTGCATCGCGTCGGGGCGCGGCGCGCAGGTGGACGCCGGGCCGCTCGAGGGCCGCGCCGGCGCCGAGCCGCTGCTGTTCGGCGAGGGCCCGGGCGCGTTCGTGGTGTCGGGCGACCCGGAGGCGCTGCGCGCGTTCGGCGACGCCGCCACCGTGATCGGCACCGTGGGCGGCGGCGCGCTCGAGCTGCGCGCCGCCGCCCGCACGATGTCAGTGCCTGTCGAGGACCTCGCGCGCGCGCACGCCGAGGGCCTCGCGAGCCGCCTGCACTAGCTGCGCAGGCGGCTCGCGGGCGCTGCCTCTAGCGGCGCTTGACCTTGACCGTGTAGCTCTTGGCGGCGCCGCGGACGCGGGAGTTGCCGGCGACGGCGACGATGAGCTTGAGCTTCTTCGCCTTGCCGACGAACTTGCGCTTGATCTTGATCTTCTTCTTGAAGACGCAGTCGACCGGGCGGGCGTTCTTGACCGCCAGCGTGCGGGTGCCCTTGCGGACGGTCAGCCGTACGGCGCTCGTGCAGGCCTCCGCCGCGCTCATCCCGGCGGGGCGGCCGATCGTACCCTTGACCGTGACGATCACGCGCTTGCCCTTGCGCCTGGCCTTGGCCGGCGCCTTCGACGGCAGGGTCAGCAGCGGCAGCGCGCCCGCCGCGATCTGGACGCTCTTCGTGGCCGTGTTGGTGTTGCCGGCCAGGTCGCGGAAGCTCAAGCGCACCGTGTAGAAGCCCGGGTTCGGGAACGTGAACGTCGCGCTCGGGCCGGTCTGGCCGGCCAGGCCCTCGACCGTCCACGAGTAGCCGTTCGGGTCCATCCCGGAGCCGCCGGTGTCGTTGACCTGCGCGGTGAACGTCAACGGCTGGCCGGCCGTGCCCGTCGACGGCCCGGCGATCGTCCCGGTCGGCTTGATCAGGTCGGGGACGAAGTTGGCCTGCGTCGTCAGCGCCAGCTTGCCGCCGATGCCGCCGATCGCCCCCTGCGTCGCGCTCGCCAGACCGACCGCTCGCCAGTCGTGGGTGGCCAGCGAGCCGTCGGCGTCGTTGTAGTAGAACGTCACGCCGTCGATCGAGTTCAGCACCATGCCGGCGTCGCCCGCCGACAGCACGGTGCCGCCTGCGAAGTCGACGTCCCACGGCCCGGACGTCGGGAACTCGCGCCGGTCGGCGTTGCCGATCCGCCACCAGTCCTCGGTCGCGTACCCGTCCTGCGTGTAGGACGTCGTCGAGCGGCCGTACGGCTCGGGCGCTGCGGCCCACAGCCGGTTCGGGTTGGCCGGGTCGCCCACGAGGGTGCGGCGCGTGCCGCCGGCGTTGCCGGCGTCGGCCGGCTTCTTCTGCCCGGCGCTGGCCAGGTTGTTGGTGGTGAAGAACACCTCCGAGGCCCAGGCGCCGACGATGTAGCCCACGTCCGGGTTCTCCGGCACGAAGAAGCCGTCGGCGTAGCCGTCGCCGTAGCCGGTGTGGAGCTTGCAGGTGTCGTCGTCGGGCGTCGCCGTGCCGCGCGTGTCGCGGTTGGCGTCGACCCACGTGCCGGTCGCGCCGACGTTCGCGGGGCTGGCGGGCTGCGAGCGCGCGACCTGCGATCCCTGGGCGAAGATCCAGACGCGGTCGTTGCCGGCGAACCGGACGGAGTACACGTCGCCGAGCGGCCGGGTCTCCTTGCAGTTGACGAAGGTGCTCTCGTCGTCGGAGACGGGGATGCCGGTCACGCTCGCCCAGGTGTCGCCGCCGTTCGTCGACCGCCAGACCTGCCCGCCGTTGCCGACGGCCATGCCGATGGTGCCGGCGCCGGCCTGGAACTCGATGTCGTTGATCGAAACGCCGGTCGGGCCGTGCTCGCGCGTGAAGCCGTCGCCGGTGCGGCGGTAGATCGAGCCGTCGGCCGTCGCGAACCAGAAGCGCTCGTCGGACTGGTACTCGATGGCGGTGATGTTCGAGGTGGTGCCCGACGGGACCTCGGTCCAGATCGAGGCGGCGTCCGCCGGCGCCGCGCATGCGGCGGTGACGAGCAGGGTGAGGAGCAGGGAGCGAGGTAGCGTCATGGCCTTTCCGGAGCCGGGAACAGCGGTTCGGGCGATCCTCTCCGGTTCGGTGTGCCGGATGCAAGCGCCGATGTCCGCGGCGGCCGGATCCCGCTGCGAGCGGGAACGCCCGGGAAGCGCTCCGGGCCCCCTGCTACCTTGGCTTGCGTCCTTCGAAGGCCGCCAGCCCTCTTCCCGGCCGGCCCGTGACCCAAGCTCCCACCGACCTCCTCGATCCCCGCGACGGGCCACGCGACGAGTGCGGCGTCTTCGGCGTGTACGCGCCGGGCCACGACGTCGCCCGCTACGCGTACTTCGCGCTCTACGCCCTCCAGCACCGCGGGCAGGAGTCGGCCGGGATCGCGGCCGCGCAGGCCGGCCGCATCATCACCGTGCGCGACCAGGGGCTCGTCAACCAGGTCTTCGACGAGCAGAAGCTGCGCGCGCTCGAGGGCGACATGGCCATCGGCCACGTCCGCTACTCGACGACGGGCGCCAACTCGTGGGAGAACTCGCAGCCCGTCTGGCGCTCGGACCGGCGCGAGGTGGCGCTCGGCCACAACGGCAATCTCGTCAACGCCGTGCAGCTGCACTCCGAGCTGCGCGACGCGGGCGTGCACTTCCGCTCGACGTCGGACTCCGAGATCATCGCGGCGCTGCTGTCGACGCACCCCGCCGAGGAGCTCGAGGACGCGATCGCCGACGTGCTGCCGCGCCTGCGCGGCGCGTTCTCGACGGTCGTGATGGTCGGCGACCGCGTGTGCGCGTTCCGCGACCCCGCCGGCCTGCGGCCGCTCGCCCTCGGCATGCTCGACGACAACCGCTACTGCGTCGCGTCGGAGAGCTGCGCGTTCGACATCATCGGGGCGAAGTACCTGCGCGAGGTGTTGCCCGGCGAGCTGGTGACGCTGTCGGAGAACGGCATCCGCACGCGCCAGGTGGTCGAGGGCGAGCGCCGCGCCTTCTGCGTGTTCGAGCACATCTACTTCGCGCGGCCCGACTCGCGGCTCGAGGGCCGCGTGGTGCAGGCGTCGCGGTCGAAGATGGGCGAGATCCTCGCGCGCGAGGCGCCCGTGGACGCCGACATCGTCGTGGCCGTGCCCGACTCGGGCAACGCCGCCGCCCGCGGCTACGCCCGCGCCAGCGGCATCCCGCAGGACGACGGCTTCGTCAAGAACCGCTACGTCGCGCGCACGTTCATCCAGCCGGGGCAGGAGCTGCGCAAGCACGGCCTGCGGCTGAAGTTCAACCCGCTCGTCGACGTCGTGGCCGGCAAGCGGCTGGTCGTCGTGGACGACTCCATCGTGCGCGGCAACACCACGCGCCAGATCGTGCAGATGCTGCGCGACGCCGGGGCGACCGAGGTGCACCTGCGCATCTCCGCGCCGCCGATCCGGCACGCCTGCCACTACGGCGTCGACATGTCCACGCGCGAGGAGATGATCGCCCACAACCGGACGGTCGACGAGGTCGCCGCGGAGCTGGGCTGCGACTCGCTCGCCTACCTCACGCTCGAGGGCGTCTACGAGGCGATCGACGGGTCCTCGGCGACCCACTGCGACGCCTGCTTCTCCGGCGAGTACCCGCTGCCGGACACCGAGGAGTCCGCGCAGGCCAAGGACGCCTTCGAGCACGCGCTCCCGCTCGCGCGCGCCTGAACGTCCCGGAGTGGGTGCCAGAGCACCCATCGCGGGACGTTCGTCGCGACAGGGCGGGTCGCTCCGGGGCCGCCGGTAAGGTCAGCCGTCCGTTGTCCTCGCTGCTCGACCACACGCTGACGCTCCCGGGGCTCGGGGCGGACCCGCCGGCGCCCGTGGCGCGCTCGACCGACCCGGCGGGGGCGCTGCGCGAGCTGTTCGGGCACCCCGGCTTCCGGCGCGGCCAGCGCGAGGCGGTGGAGGCGGCGATCGGCGGCCGCGACGTGCTCGTGGTGATGCCGACCGGCTCGGGCAAGTCGCTGTGCTACCAGCTGCCCGCGCTGATGCGCGACGACCTGACGCTCGTCGTGTCGCCGCTCGTGTCGCTCATGCAGGACCAGGTCGACGCGCTCAAGCGGGTCGCCCCGGGGCGGGTGGCGCTCATCAACTCCCAGCAGGACTCCGCGACCAACCGGCGCGCGCTCGACGCGGCCGTGCGCGGTGACCTGCGGCTGCTCTACGTCGCGCCCGAGCGCTTCTCCTCGCCCGGCTTCGTCGAGCGCCTGCGCGGCGCCCGCATCGGCCTGTTCGTCGTCGACGAGGCGCACTGCGTCTCGCAGTGGGGCCACGACTTCCGGCCGGACTACTTCCGCCTCGCCGACGCCGCGCGCTGGCTCGGCGCGCAGGCGATCGTGGCCTCGACGGCCACCGCGACCCCACAGGTGGCCGCCGACATCGTCGACCGCCTGGGGCTGCGCGACGCGGTGCGCGTGTCGACCGGCTTCGACCGCCCGAACCTCACGTTCGCCGTCGTCCCGTCGGCCACCAAGGAGGCCGCGCACCGCGGCATCGCGGCGGCGCTCGCGGAGGAGGGCGCGCTGCCGGCGATCGTCTACGCCGGCACCCGGTCGGAGTGCGAGCGCCTCGCCGGACGGCTCGCCCGCGCCCTCGACAGCGAGGTGGTGCCGTACCACGCGGGGCTCCCGCGCGACGTGCGCGCGGAGACGCAGCGGCGCTTCATGGCCGGCGAGGTCCCGGTGGTGGTGGCGACGAACGCCTTCGGCATGGGCGTCGACAAGGCCGACGTGCGGACGGTCTGCCACGAGTCGGTGCCGGGCTCGATCGAGGCCTACTACCAGGAGGCCGGCCGCGCGGGCCGCGACGGCGCCCCCGCCCGCTGCCTGCTGTTCGCGTCGGCGCGCGACAAGGGCCTGCACGTCTTCTTCATCGAGCGCTCGACGGTGTCGGACGACGCGATCGCCGCCGTCGCGCGGCGGGTCGTCGGCCGCGCGCGCGAGGGCCGCTACGACCTCGGGATGGACGAGCTCGCCCAGACCATCGGCGACGCCGACGGGGAGGCGGTGCGCTCGATCCTCGGCCACCTCGCGCGCGCCGGCGTGGTGCAGCCGGCGCCATCGCCGCCCGACCGCGCCCTCGGCCGCGTCACCGGCGAATGGGACGGCCGCGCGCGGGCGCTCTGCCGGGTCTCGGCGCAGGAGGGGATCAAGGCGCGCTGGCGCCAGTACCGCGCCGTCTGGTCGTGGGTCGAGGGGGGCGAGTGCCGCCGCCTGGGGATCCTGCGCCACTTCGGCGATCCCGCGGCACCGGCTCCGGCGGCCGGCGTGCCCTGCTGCGACGTCTGCGATCCCGCCGTCCGCCCGGCTCCCCCGCCGGCGGCCGCGGCAGGCGCCCGCGCCGGGCGCCCGCGCCAGCTCGCCGCACGCCCGCTCGCCGCAGGCGACGCCGGCGCGCTCGACGAGGCGATCCTCGCCGTCGTGGAGACCGCCGAGCCCGGTGTCGGCCGCACCCGCGCGGTCGAGATCCTGCGCGGCGGCCGGTCGAAGGTGATCGTCAAGTACGCCTACGACGGCCTCCCGCAGTACGGCACGTTCGGCCACCTCACCGCGGCGGACGTCCTGGCGCGGGTCGACGCGCTGCTGGGCAGCGGCACGCTGCGCTCCACCGGAGGGCGCTTCCCGAAGCTGGAGCTGGTGTGACTTGACGCTGCGCGTCGGCGTCCTCGCGTCGGGCGAGGGCACCAACCTGCAGGCGATCCTCGACCGCGTGCACGGCCGCGACGGCGTCGAGGTGGTCGCCGTCGGCTCCGACAAGCCGGTCGCGCGGGCGCTCGAGCGTGCGCGGGACGCCGGCGTCGAGGCGGCGGCGTTCCCGCTGCGCGAGCACGGCGGCGACCGCGCCGCGCGCGACCGGGCGATGGCCGGGTGGCTGGCGGCGGCCGGCGTCGAGCTGGTGGTGCTCGCGGGCTACATGGCGCTGCTGACGCCGGGCTTCCTCGCCGCCTTCCCCGACCGGGTGATCAACGTCCACCCGGCGCTGCTGCCCGCCTTCCCGGGCGCGCACGGGGTGCGCGACGCGCTCGCCTACGGCGTGAAGGTCTTCGGCGTCACCGTGCACTTCGTCGACGAGGGCGTCGACACCGGCGCCATCATCCTCCAGCGCGCGGTCGAGCTGCCGGACGCGCGCAGCGCCGACGAGGTGGTCGCGGCGCTGCGGCCGGTCGAGCACGAGTTGCTGTGCACGGCGGTTGAGCGCTTCGCCGCGGGCGCGATCCGCCGCGATCCGGCGCACCCGCGGCGCGTCGTCGTGGAACGGTAAGGTCCCGCGCCGTGACCCAGCCAGGCGAGGTGCGGATCCGGCGCGCGCTGCTGTCCGTCTCCGACAAGACCGGGATCGTCGACTTCGCGCGCGGCCTGGCCGACCTCGACATCGAGATCGTCTCCACCGGCGGCACGGCGCGCGAGCTGGCGGCGGCGGGCGTGAGCGTCCGCCCCATCGAGGACTTCACGGGCTTCCCGGAGATCATGGACGGCCGCGTCAAGACGCTGCACCCGCGGCTCTACGCCGGCCTGCTGGCGCGTCGCGACGACCCTTCGCACATGCTCGCGGCCGAGGAGCACGCGATCGAGTTCGTCGACCTCGTGTGCGTGAACCTGTACCCGTTCGAGGCGGCCGCCTCCCGCCGCGGCGCCGGCGAGCACGAGATCATCGAGAACATCGACATCGGCGGCCCGACGATGGTCCGCGCCGCCGCCAAGAACTTCGTCTTCAGCGCCGTCGTCACCTCGCCGGAGAGCTACGACGCCGTCCTGCAGGAGCTCACGGACGCCGAGGGCTGCCTGTCGCTGCAGACGCGCGAGAGCCTGGCGGCCGAGGCCTTCTCCTACACCGCGCGCTACGACACCGCGATCGCCCGCTGGTTCGCCGAGCGGCGCGACGACTTCCCGGACCTGTACATGGGCGCCTACGAGAAGGTGCTCGACCTCGCCTACGGCGAGAACCCGCACCAGCGCGCCGCCTACTACCAGCAGGTCGGCGCGCGGATGCACCTGCTCTCGATGGTCAAGCAGCTCGGCGGCAAGGAGCTGTCGTTCAACAACGTGCTCGACCTCAACGCCGCCCGGCAGCTCGTCGACGAGTTCGAGCTGCCGGCCTGCACGATCATCAAGCACAACAACCCCTGCGGCTGCGCCGTCGGCGGCAACGCGACGGAGGCCTACGAGAAGGCGTTCGCGTGCGACCCCATGTCGGCCTTCGGCGGCGTCGTCTGCTTCAACCGCACGGTCGACGCCGACGTCGCCAGCGCGCTCGTCAAGCAGTTCGCCGAGGTGGTCTTCGCGCCCAAGTTCACCGACGAGGCGCTCGAGATCCTCGGCCGCAAGAAGAAGATGCGGCTGCTCGAGGACAACGAGCGCCGCCGCCCCAACATCGGCGAGCGCGACCTCAAGCGCGTGATCGGCGGCCTGCTCGTGCAGGACCGCGACCTCGACCTCGAGGACCGCTCCGCGATGGAGGTGGTGACCGAGCGCAAGCCGACCGAGCAGGAGTGGGGCGAGATGCTCTTCGCCTGGAAGGTGTGCAAGCACGTGCGCTCCAACGCGATCGTCCTGTCGCGCGACCTCGCATCGGTCGGCATCGGCGCCGGCCAGATGAGCCGGGTCGACTCGGTCCGCATCGCCATCGAGAAGGCGCTGGCCGCCGGCGCGCAGCTCCAGGGCGCGGCGCTGGCCTCGGACGCGTTCTTCCCGTTCGCCGACGGCCCCCAGCTCGCGATCGAGGCGGGCGTCTCGTGCGTCATCCAGCCCGGCGGCTCGATCCGCGACCTCGAGGTGGTCGAGGCCGCCGACGCCGCCGGCATCGCGATGGTGTTCACGCACCGGCGGCACTTCAAGCACTAGTAGGGGGGCTCTGCCCCCCTCACGACCCCCCGATGGTCGCCCGTGTCGGTGGCCGGGCGGCCTCAGGCCGCGGCGTTGCCCCCGCCGCCGGAGCCCTGCCCGCGGCCGGTCCTGGCCTGCAGCTCGTCGATGCGCCGCGAGGCGTCCGCCTTGGACAGGTTCTCGTCGAAGTCCTCGCCCGCCTCCTGGCAGAGCGTCTGCAGGTAGGAGCGCTGGGCGCCCGTCATCGGCTCGTCGCCCGTGACCCACTCGGCGGGGTCCTTCTCGGTGTTGCTGCCGCGCAGCTCGCTGTCGTCGCTCATGCGCGAGCCCTACCCGCCACCGCAGCTGCGATACCTTGCGGGCGTGGACGCCCTGACCCTCGCCCGGCTGCACGGCGTCGTGCGCGTGCTCATCGGCGGCGCGCACGTGCTCGCGCCCGCCCGCATCCCGGCGGCGTGGGTGGGGCGGGACGCGCGCCGCGCCGGCGTGCAGGTGTTCGCGCTCGCGTTCGGCGCGCGCGACGCCGCGATCGGCGGCGGCGTCCTGACGGCAGGCGGGCCGGACGCGGCGCGGCCGTGGGTGCTCGCCGGCGCCGCGTCCGACGCGGCGGACCTGCTGGCGACGCTGCGCTCGCGCGACGACCTGCCGCGCCTCGCGGTCGCGGGCGTGACGGCGCTGGCGACGACGTCCACGCTGCTGGGGCTCTGGCTGGCGCGCGAGCTGTAGCCGTCAGCTGCTCCGCGCCCCGTAGAGCGTGCGCACCATGACGGTCTGCAGGGTCTCGATCACGCGCTCCGCCGGGACGCGCTGCTCGGGCGCGAACGCGTGGTACAGGTAGCGCTCGATCATCCAGATCAACGCCTTCGCGGTCTCGCGAGCGTCGAGCGGCAGGATCCTGCCGGCGTCGATCTCGCCCTGGATGTGCTGCGCCGTGGCGTCGATGAAGCCCTGCTGCATCCCGTCGTAGGCGCGCTCGACGTCGGGGTCGTCGGCGGCGGCGTCGGCCAGCGCGCGCAGCACCGCCGCGTGGTCGCAGTAGACGCCGACCGCGCCCTCCAGGGCGTCGCGCAGCAGCGCCGGGCCCTCGCCCGTCGCCTCGTACCAGCGGTTGGCCACCTCCAGCATCTCGGCCCCGAGGTCCTGCACGACGCGCAGGACGAGGTCGTGGCGGTCCCTGAAGTAGACGTAGAACGACGGTCGCGAGAGCCCCGTCCGCCGCATCACCTCGTCGACGGTCAGCTCCCGGAACGGCCGCTCGCGGAGGAGGGCCTGCGCCGCGTCGATGATCTCCTTCTGGGCGGCTTCGGGCGTCCGGCGCCGCCGGGGGGCCCTCGCCTCGTCCTCGCGGACGGCCATGGCAGGAGAGACTACGCCGTCCGGCAGTGGCTCACCACTCAACTTCGCTTGAAGTGCGGACCGCGCCGGTAGAGTCCGCCGCGCCCGCCCCCGTAGCTCAGCTGGTCAGAGCGGCGGACTTTTAATCCGCGCGGCGCAGGTTCGAGTCCTGCCGGGGGTACTGCCCGCGCCGTACAATCCGGGGTGCGCCCCCATGGTGTAGCGGTTAGCACGGCGCCCTTTCACGGCGTTAGCGCGAGTTCGATTCTCGCTGGGGGTACTCGCTCTCCCGCAGCATCAGCCGAGCGCCTCCCACGCGTCCACCAGGTCGGCGCTCCAGGCGCCGCACTCGCGCGCCAGCACCGGCAGCGCGAGCGCGGTCGCGGCGAGGATGTCCAGCGACGGCTGCGCCCCCCCGGCGCGCAGCCACTGCCGCAGCGTGGCCGCGGTGGCCGCGGTGGCCGCGGGCATGGGCGGCGCCGGGCCCGACAGCAGGCTGCCCGAGCCCGTCGCCGCTCGCGGCGCCTCGTGCGCGAGATCCAGCAGCCGCTCGAGCAGCGCGGCGCTGCGCCGCGTCGCGGCGGACGTGCCGGGCACCGCGGCGGCGCCCGCCGCCGCCAGCGAGTGCCGCACGAGCGGCGCGAGCCGCTCCACCTCGCGCCAGGCGCGGGCGCGGGCGGCGGGCGCGTCGAGCTCGGCCGCTCGCACGGCGAGCACGAGCATCCCCGAGATCTCCGCGAGCAGCACGCTGAGCACGAACGCGCGCGCGACCTCCGCCCCCTCGAGGTGGGTCCGCGCGTAGCGGCTCAGCCAGCTCCACCCGTCTGCGTGCGACCACGGGTCACCGGCGGCCGCCACGCCGCGTGCGTCGGGACGTTCCGACATGCCGCATCCGATGAGCCGCGGCGATCGATTGCGTGACGGGATTCGTGCGGTCGCGGCGCGCCGGCGGTCACTGCACGGGGGTGACCCGGACGTCGGCCTGCGTCAGGCGGTGGTCGTAGACCAGCAGGAAGGCTCCGCCGGGGCCCGGCCGCACTGCCTCGGTCCTGGCCGGCGTGGTGACCCGGACCGTGCTGACGTCGCGACCCGCGCGCCCGACCACGAGGATGCGCAGGGGCTGCTCCGAGCCGACGGCCGTGTTGTAGAAGAGCCCGCGCGGGCCGAGGTCGCGGCAGCCGCCGCGGGCGCCCGGCGGCAGCGGCCGGAACACGTCGTTCTCCACGCGCCCGAGCTGCGACCCGCGCAGGCGCCCGGCGAGCACGCACTCGTGACCGGCGTGCGACTGGTACGTGGCCGCGCCCCACGGCAGCCCGCCCGCCGGGTCGCGCACCTGCACGGCCACGCGCGCCGGCCCTCCCGGCGTCGCGACCTCCGGGAAGCCCGCCCGCTGCTCGACCGGCGCGCCGATGTCGATCAGCGTCCCGGCGCCGGCGACTCCGGCCACCGCGAACAGCGCCGCGAACGCGACGAGACCCAGCCGGCGCGGCCGGCGCACCCGCCGGCGCTGCGGCGCCTCGGCTGCGATCTCCCGCTGCGCCGCCTCGTGCAGGCGCTCCCCGAGCGCGCGGAAGGCGGGCGGGAGGTCGCTGTCGCGGCGCTTCACGCCGCCTCCAGGACGCGGCTCATGGCGCGCAGGCCGCGGGACACGCGGGCGCGAGCGACCTGCTCGCTCACGGCGAGCTTCGCCGCCACCTCCGCGTAGTCGAGCTCCTCGATCACGCGCAGCTCGACCGCCCGCCGCTGGTCGGCCGGCAGCTCCTCGAGCGCTCCGGCCACCACCGGCGCCAGCTCGCGCAGCCCCGCGAGCTGCTCGACGCGCTCGATCTCGGCGTCCGTCATCGCAGGCACGTCGACCGCCAGCCGCTCGAGCGCGGCCCGCTCGACCGAGCCGCGCCGCCAGTAGCGGGTGAGCTGGCTGTGGGCGATGGCGAACAGCCAGCCCTGCTCCTCCTCGACGCTGGCGCCGCGGAACTGGGCCCGGCGCTCGAACGCGAGGGCGAACGTCTCCGCCGCCAGCTCGAAGGCCACCTCGGCGTTGAGCACGCGCCGGGTGAAGTAGACGACCACTCGGTCGATGTAGCCCGCGTAGAACTCTGCGAAGGCGTCGGCGTTCCCGCACGCCCGCTCGATCGCGGGCCTCTTCTGTCGTCCCAGGCGGCCGAGCACGTCAGGTCCCGCGGCCAGCATCGCACAGGCGCGGTCACAACACACGCACGTCTGGCTCATAGCGGACGAGTCGGCGACGACTCGCCTCGACCTCCCGACCAGAGGAGCTGCATGATCATCCCAGCGGGACACCCCGCTACTTCCGCGTGCCCGCAGGGCCGGCGGCCCGGCCGCCATGCGCTGACGGCCGGCCTGGCGCTCGCGTTCACGGCGCTGCTCGCCCCCGTGGCGTGGGCGTGGGTCTACGCCGAGATCGTCGACTTCAACCTCACGGAGACGACGAAGACCTACGGCTCGTACACCATCAGCTCGTCGGGCGACGGCGCCGCCTACTACCGGTGGCTCGACGATCCGGACCACACGACCGTCATCTCCGGCAACAACTGCATCGACCTCGCGCTGTACGGCAAGCGCGAGATCCCGGCGCACAACACCTCCTACCACAAGCTCTTCCAGGGCAACCCGGGGCTCTGCTTCGTCCTGCGCGGCCGCGTGGCCTACGGCGCCGGCTCCATGTACCACCACGACGGGAGGCTCCGCCGATGAGGCCGATCTCGATCCGCCGGGCCGCGGCCGTGGCGCTGGTGGCCGGTGCCGGCGCGGCCGGCACGTTGGTGGCGCAGGCCCGCTGGGCGGACGCCACCGAGCCGGGCGACCGCTCCGCGGCGGCGCTGCGCGCGCAGTCGCAGGCGCTGGCCGCTCGCGGGCCGGTGTCCTGGACGGACCAGGGCCGGCGCCACGCGACGCCCGCCGAGGAGCGCGCGGCCGCCAACCGGGCCTCGGCGCACGTGCCGCTGCCCGACGGCGGCAACTTCAACGGCATCCGCTTCGAGGAGGCCGGAGGCACCCTCAGCGACGCGGACATCCAGTTCGTGCTCGAGCACAACGCCGCATGCCAGTGGCTGCGCGCGGCGCGCGACGGCCGCCGCACGGACGTGGCCGGCGACATCCTGCGCGACGTCCCGTCGTGGCCGAGCTTCCGCGACACCGAGTTCGGCGCGCTGACGGCGAAGGCCGCGGACGAGCTCGCCCGCGGCGGCGGCCCCACGGCGGCGGCGATGCTCGGCGAGTGTGACGCAACGCACGCGCGCGAGGTCTCCTACGCGCGCGACCGCGGCCGGCAGCCGAGCACGTGAGCCTCCAGCCGCGGCGGCGGGCTGTCACCGCCCGCCGCCGCGGCCATAGGCTCTGAGCCGTGATCGGCTCGGATACGGCAGTAGAGGTGCGCGGCCTGGTCCGCGACTTCGGGAAGGTGCGGGCCGTCGACGGCCTCGACCTCGAGGTCCACGAAGGCGAGATCTACGGCTTCCTCGGCCCCAACGGCGCCGGCAAGAGCACGACGGTCAGGATCCTCGTGACCCTGCTGCGCCCGAGCGGCGGGTGGGCGCGCGTCGCCGGCCACGACGTCGTCCGCGACGCCGACGCGGTCCGCCGCTCGATCGGCGTCGCGCTGCAGGAGGCCGCGATCGACCCCCTGATGACCGGCCGCGAGCTGCTGCGGATGCAGGGTGCCCTGCATGGGCTGCGCAGCGCGGCGGCGCGCGAGCGCGCTGAGGCGCTGCTCCGGCGCGTCGGTCTGACCGAGGCTGCTGACCGCCGCGTCGGCGGCTACTCGGGCGGGATGCGGCGCCGGCTCGACCTGGCGCTCGCGCTCGTCCACCGGCCCGCGGTGCTGTTCCTGGACGAGCCGACCACCGGGCTCGACCCGACCAGTCGGCTCGCCTTGTGGCGCGAGGTGCGCGCGCTCAACGACGAGGGCACCACCGTCTTCCTGACCACGCAGTACATGGAGGAGGCCGAGCAGCTCGCGGACCGGGTCGGGATCATCTCCAAGGGCAAGCTCGTGGCGGAGGGCGCGCCGGACGACCTCAAGGCGCGCGTCGGGGAGCCGACCGTGCAGGTGGAGATCGCCGACGCCGCGGACGCTCCGCGGGCGCGGCAGGCGCTGGCCGCCCTCGGGACGATCGACCCGCCGCTGGAGGCCGACCCGGCGCGCGTCGCCGTGCGCACCCGCGCCGGCGCGGCCGCCATCGCGCCGATCGTGCGCGTGCTCGACGAGCACGCGATCGCCGTCGAGTCCGTCGAAGTCGAGACGCCGACGCTCGACGACGTCTTCCTGGAGGTCACGGGGTCCCATCTCGAGGGCGCCGGCCAGCCCGCCGCCGAGGTGGCCGGGTGACGCGCGACCCGGCGCGCGAGGGCCGCGTCGTCCTGGCGCTGGGGCGCCGCGCGCTGAGCGTCCAGTTCCGGCGCGCGCAGCTGCTGATGCCGACCTTCGTGCTGCCGCTGATGCTGCTCGCGGTGATCGCGAGCGGGACCAGCGCAGCCCGCGGCCTGCGCGAGTTCCCCGACGTCGCGTCCTACCTCGGTTTCGTCGTGCCGGGCACGATCATCCAGGGCGCGCTGCTGGCGGGGCTGACCTCCGGCACCGCCCTCGCCGGCGACATCGAGGGCGGGTTCTTCGACCGCCTGCTGGCCGCGCCGGTGAACCGCACGAGCCTCGTGCTCGGGCGGCTGGCGGGCACGCTCGGGCTCGCGCTGCTGCAGTCGACGCTGTTCCTCGCCATCGCCTGGATCTTCGGCGCGCGCTATCCGGGCGGCGCCGGCGCCGTGCTCGCCACCATCGCGCTCGCCGCGATCACCGCCGTCGCCATCGGGGGCGTCGCGTCCGCGATCGCCCTGCGCACCGGCTCGCTGTCGCTGATGCAGAGCATCTTCCCCTTCGTCTTCGTGCTGCTGTTCATGGCGCCCGCGTTCTTCCCGCGCGAGCTGCTCGTCCCCGTGCTGCGCGACGCGGCCGTCTACAACCCGCTCACCTACGTGGTCGAAGCGGTGCGCGGGCTGCTGCAGGCCGAGCCCGCGCTCGGCGACCCGCTCGCCGGCGTCGTGGCGGCGGTCGGCCTGGCGCTCGCCACGGTCGCGCTGGCCACGCTGGCGCTCAAGGACCGGCTGCGGCGGCTGTGAGCGAGGCGGTGCACGTGGCGTCGGTCCTGTGGCGCCGGTCGCTCAACGAGGTGCTGCGCGTGCGCGGCGCGCTCCTGCCCGCGACGATCGCGCCGGTGATCTTCCTGCTCGGGATGACCGGCCAGTTCGGCCGCCTCACCGGCCTGGAGGGCTTCCCGACCGACTCCTACCTGTCCTGGATCGTGCCGCTGTCGTGCCTGCAGGGGGCCGGGTTCGCCGGCGCCGCCACGGGAGCGAACCTCGCGCGCGACATCGAGCAGGGCCTGTTCGACCGCCTGCTCGTCGCGCCCGTCCCGCGCGCCGTGCTCGTGATCGGCCCGATCCTCGGCGGCATCACGCGCTGCCTGGTCCCGGCGACGGTGGTGCTGCTCGTCGGCCTCGCGCTGGGCGCCGAGCTGCCCGGTGGCGCCCTCGGGCTGCTCGCGCTCTACTTCGCCTCCGCCGCGTTCTGCGCCATCGCCGCGCTGTGGGGCGTGTTCATGGCGGTGACCTTCCGCACGCAGCAGGCCGGGCCGCTGATGCAGCAGGGCGTCTTCATGGCCGTCTTCCTGTCCACGGCGTACACGCCGGAGTCGCTCCTGCGCGGCTGGCTGGAGGACTTCGCCCACTTCAACCCGGTCACGCAGGTGCTCGAGCTCGCGCGCCAGGCCACCGTGTCCGGCATCGAGCCCAGCCTCGCCCACACGCTGCCGGGCCTGGCGGCCCTCGCCGGCCTCGGGCTCTTCTTCGGCGCCCTCGCCCTGTACGGGCTGCGCCGCATGGGGCACTAGCTACGCTCCGATTCCCGGGCGGTTAGCTCAGCTGGTCAGAGCGCCTGCCTTACAAGCAGGAGGTCCCCGGTTCGAGCCCGGGACCGCCCATCGGGGTCGTTCGCATATCCCAGTCGCAAAAAGAAGCCCTGCAAAGTGGCCGGGACGCGGGCGGTCGCAAATGTCGGCCCCCGTTTCTCCCCAGCCGAGGGGGGCCTGGTCGCATAAGTCCGACGCAAGCATGGGCGCAGCGACCCGCAGCTCGTGGCGCTTCAGGTCCGGTC
>DATLGB010000037.1:0-3599 GCA_035540675.1 Solirubrobacteraceae bacterium
GTCTGCGGCGATCCCGCCGCCCCCGGCGACGGGATCGCCGCAGACCGGCGGTCAGGCGCCGCAGACCGGCGGCCAGTCGACCACCGGCGGCACACAGGCCGGCGGCAACGAGTTCGAGAGCTTCTGCGCCGAGAACCCCGGCGCCTGCTGAGCCCGGCGCGTGCGGGCTAGCGCGAGCGTGAGCTCGAGCTCGAGCGTGAGCGTGAACGCTTGGACGACGTCGGCGTCGGGATGAACGTCGCGCTGTAGGTCAGGCGCGCGGTCTTGTACAGGCAGGCGAACGGCGTGGCGCGACGCGATCCCACGAGCGCGAACTGCGTCGAGGTGTCGCCGCAGGAGTCCTTCGGGCGGCTGGCCCGCCACGAGGTGTCCGAGCCGAGCGAGAGCTGCAGGGCCGGCGCCCACGACGGGACCGACAGCCCGACGTACTGCCCCTTCTTGATCGCCAGCGTCCGCTCGAGCGGGAACTGGACGACCTGCCCGAAGTAGTCGGTGAGCTCCTCCAGCGGGCCCTTGGCGACGACGCGGCGCACGAGCTTCTTCTCGGTCCCCAGCACGACGACCGCCGCCTGCGACTCGCCGCCGAGGCGCTCGGAGAAGAAGGCGCTCTGCTTCGGCCCGGGGTTGCCCAACGCGATGCTCCAGGCGACGATGCGCCCGTCGGCGGGCGCCCGGTACAGCGTGCGGTCGGGCCCGACCTTCGCCTGGTAGCCGGTCGAGCGGCTGACGGCCTGGCAGTTGAGCGGGCAGACGCCCAGCACGCCTTCGGGCAGCTGGCCAAGTTCGGTGATCTTGGCGGGCGCGGCCGCCGGGAGCGCCAGCGCGGCGAAGGCTGCGAGCACGGCTGAGCTTGCGAGGACTCGTAGGCGGGTCATGCCAGCATTCAACACGAGCTTCCGGCCATTTGTTGCGTCCTTGCGCCAGAGAACCCGCGCCGCCGGCCCGGCCACGGTTCAGCGCAGGCCGAACGCGCGGGCGCGGCCGCGGGGCCCGGCGACGCTCAGCGCAGGCGGAACGTGCGGGCGCGGCCGCGGGCCGGCGCCGTGTCGATGCAGGTCGCCCGCTGGCAGCCCGGGCGCGTCGACTCGACGGCGAAGCGGAAGCGCTGCGGGCGGCCGATCGAGCTCTGCGTGAAGCGCAGCACGAGGCTCGTCCGGCTCGCGGTGATCTTCACCGACGCGCCGGTCACGCGCTCGGGCAGCCCGGCCCCGTCGATCGCGTAGACGCCGCCGCGAAACTCGTCGTCGGAGCGCGCGGTGACGCAGGCCAGGCGGTCGGGCCGCGTCGCGGCCGGATCGGCGCCCCGGGCGGTCCAGATGCGGATGCAGGCCGAGCCGGGCGGGCCGGAGCCGGCCAGCAGCGTCTTCGGGGTCAGCTTGTCGGTGAACGAGAGCGCCGCGCGCAGGCGCCCGTCGGAGGCGCGCTGCAGCGACGCGCGGCGGA
Source organism: Solirubrobacteraceae bacterium (assembly GCA_035540675.1). Classification (GTDB taxonomy): domain Bacteria; phylum Actinomycetota; class Thermoleophilia; order Solirubrobacterales; family Solirubrobacteraceae; genus DATLGB01. The sequence goes on from DATLGB010000037.1 coordinate 1,444, forward strand.
GGTCCAGCGGGCCGGCGACATCGTTGCGGGCGTCGGTGAGGACGACTGTCTTCGAGGTCGCCGCAAGCGCCGCGGAGACGACGAGCGCGCAGATCGCCGTCACACAGATGCCGACCGTGAGCAGCCGCCTGCCGTCCCTCCCCCGCCCCGCGTGGACCGTCATGCGTCAAATATGACGTAGTGCAGGCCCGGAGACCAACGCGCAACCGTGCGTGCGCCTACGCCGTGAGCTGCTCGCCGGCCGCCGCGATCTGCGCGGAGTCACCCGGCGCGGGCGCCCAGGGCAGGCGCAGCGGATCGCCCTCGTAGCGCGGGATGACGTGCATGTGGAAGTGAAACACCGTCTGCCAGGCCGCCGCGCCGCTGGAGTTCAGGAGGTTCACGCCGGCCGCTCCGAGCCGCTCGATCGCCCGTGCGGCGACGGCCTGCGCCGTCGCCGCGACGGCCTTCAGATCGTCGGGGTCGATGTCGTGCACGTCACGGGCGTGGGCGCGCGGGATGACAAGCGCGTGGCCGCGCGTCGCCGGGTTGATGTCCATGAAGGCGATCGTGCGCTCGTCCTCGGCGATGACCGTGGCGGGGATCTCGCCGGCGACGATCTGGCAGAACAGGCAATCGGGATCGCGCGCGGAGGCCATCGCGGCGAAGCCTAGCCCGAGCGCTCGCCGCCCGCGCCCGGCGCGCGCTCGAGCAGCCGAGCGGCGAGCGCCACCGCCTCGGCGCGGGTGGCGATCTCGCCGGCGAAGTGCGCCTCGTCGAGCTCGCCCAGCAGCCACCCCAGCGCGCGCCCGTCGGTCACCCCCAGCTCGGCCGCGAGCGCGTCGCCGCGGATGAGCGGCACGCGGCGGCCCTCCGCGCGCCAGGCCAGCGCGGCGGGCAGCACCTCGCGCGCGAGCTCGAGGTGCTTGGCGATCGACTCGGGCGCCTTGCGACCGCGGGTGGCGAGGCGGTCGGCGACCGACAGCAGCGTCACGTCGACCTCGACGGGCTCCGTCGCGCGCAGGTAGCGATACAGGGCGCGCCGCGCGAGAGGGGTCTCGTGGACGAGGAAGCCCAGGCGCAGGTGGTGGCGGGCGAGCGCCGCGACGTGCGCCTTGAGCTTCTCCCCGGCGCGCAGCCGCGTGAGGATCTCGCGCGACAGCTCGGCGCCGGCGCTGTCGTGGCCGATGAACGTCGGCGAGCCGTCGTCGCGGCGCCCGAGCGTGACCGGCTTGGCGACGTCGTGCAGCAGCGCGCCCATGCGCAGCCCGAACCCGCGGTCGACGTCCTCGGCGAGCGGCTCGGCCAGCACGGCCGCGACGGCCGCGGCGGGTGCCGGCCCGTAGACCGCGCCCGGATCGGCGGCCGTGGCGACCGCGTGCTCGAGCACCTCGATCGTGTGCGCGTACACGTCGGCGTGGTGGTAGCGGTTCTGGTCGACGCCGTGCAGGGCGTGCAGCTCGGGCAGGATCGCGGCGGTCAGGCCGATGTCGTGCATGAGCGCCAGGGACGCGATGACGCCGTCGCCCGCGACGATCCGCTTCAGCTCCGCCCAGACCCGCTCCTGGGCGACGGTGGCGGCGCCTGCCGCGCTCGTGCGGGCCAGCTCGGTCGTCGCGGCGTCGGCCCGCAGCCCGAGCTCGGCCGCCAGGCGCACGAGGCGCACGACGCGCAGCGGGTCATCGGCGAACGAGCGCGCGCCGACGGCCCGCAGCCGGCGCGCGGCGAGGTCCTCGGCGCCGCCGTGCGGATCGACCCGCGTGCCGCCCTCCAGCGGCTCGGCGATCGCGTTGACCGTGAAGTCGCGCAGCGCGAGGTCGGCCTCCAGCGAGCCGCCGCGCAGCGGGCTGAGGTCGACCTGCCACGTCCGGTCGGGCGCCATCACCCGCCAGGCGCCGAACTCGCCGGAGAGCTCGAAGCGCGGCCCGCGCGCCGCCTCGCCCAGCGCTCGCGCCGCCGCGCCGACGTCGCCCTCGACGACGACGTCGAGGTCGTCGGTCGCGCGGCCGAGGATCGCGTCGCGCACCGCGCCGCCGACGAGCCAGGCGCGCCGTTCGCGCAGCGCCTCGGCGATCAGCGCGCGCGGGTGGCTCATCGCGGGCGGCTCCCGCCTGCATCCGTGATCGGGACGCGTCCGGTCACGCCGGCTCGCCGTCGTGGTGATACAGGCGCGGCAC
>DATLGB010000038.1:0-11558 GCA_035540675.1 Solirubrobacteraceae bacterium
GGGTTCTCCTTGTTGAAGTTCTCGATGCCCTCCTTGAGGTCACCCGACGTGTCCTTGCCGGCGCAGTAGGTGACGTCGCCCTTGGCGTTCTCCAGCCCCGCGACCTCGACGGCCTTCGCGCCCTTCGTGGCGCCGGTCTCCTCGCCGCCGGCGGGCGTGCCGCCGCCTTCGTCGCCGCCGCATGCTGCAAGCACTAGGGCAGCCGCCAGCATCGCGAGCGCCGAGCCGACCTTTGACCGCTCCCTCATCTCGTCCTCCCTCGAAGAGATCCGTCAGCCCCCGGGGCCGCACAGGCACGCGGGACGCTTCATCCGGCAACGTACCCGAACCTCGGCCGCCTGAACAGCCTGGCCGCACCGTTGCGTTTGCCGGTGACCCGATGGGCGCCGGCTAACCCATCTCCTTGAGCAGCTGGTGGACCATCGTGTCCTCCTCGATCCCGGGCCGGCGGGCCTCCCCGAGCAGGCGGTCGACGACGTCGTCGCTCCAGTCGTGGGTATGCAGCAGCAGGTAGCGGAGCATGGCGATGCGCAGGTAGCGCTCGGTCTCCGTCCCGCCGCCGCCCGCGCGCGCCTCGGCGAGCGCCTCGACCACGGGGCAGTACTCCTCCTTGAACCAGGACTCGGCCATCTCCTCGCGCGAGAGCAGGCGACCGCGATCATGGCTGGCGCGGTAGCCCCACGCCTCGATCAGGTCCCCGAGGCGCGCGTAGCGCCACTCGTCGGAGAGCTGGATGCGCGCCCGCGCCTGCGGCGGCAGCGGGATGCGCTCGAAGAAGACCCGCTCGTGGCGCTTGAGCGGCAGGTCGCGCAGCCGCAGCTCGCGGTTCGCGCCGATCTTCGTCTTGATCTCGACGACGTGCGCGTCGATGTGGGAGTCGCCCTGCGCGCGGGCGACGGACACGCGGTGGTGGCCGTCCTGTACGAAGTGCAGATCGCCGATCCGGTAGACGTCGATCGGCGGCAGCTCGACGCCGCGGCGGCGGGCGGCGGCGATGTCCTCCCAGCGGCAGCGGACGCCCGGCGTCAGCGGCCGGAAGTCGCGGTCGAACTCGCGGCGGTCGCGGTCGACGCTGCCGACGATCGATTCGAGCGGGATCGTCTGGATCCCGAGGTCGCGCTGGCTGTGGCGCCCGAGCGCCGCCAGCACCTCCTCGAACGGCAGCATGTGCGAGACGTCGCTCGGCTCGGAGCGCAGGCGCGACGCGATCTTGGCCAGCGCCCGGCGGCGGCGCTCGCGCGTGAAGTCGGACTTGGCGTCGGTCCGAGTGAGGCCGGTGTCCCTGATCACTGCAACGAAAGTACTCCGTAATCGCGCGGGCGCAAACCGCCCGATGTACAAAAGCCGCCCTCCAGGGTGCGGGCGGCCGCGGCCCCCGATAGCGTCAGCGCCATGTCGCCGGAGGAGATCGCCGACCTCGCGCACCTGCGCCGCGCGCGCGACCTCGTGGACCGCGACTACGCGCAGCCGCTCGACGTGCCGGCGATGGCGCGCGCCGCGCTGATGTCGCCCGCGCACTTCTCCCGCCGGTTCCGGGCGGCGTACGGCGAGACGCCCTACTCCTACCTGATGACGCGCCGCATCGAGCGCGCGAAGGCGCTGCTGCGCGACGGGATGTCGGTCACCGACACCTGCCTGGCCGTCGGCTGCACGTCGCTCGGCTCCTTCAGCTCGCGCTTCACCGAGATCGTCGGGGAGTCGCCGTCGGCGTACCGGGCGCGCGACCACCGGGCGCTGGAGGCCGTGGCGCCGTGCGTGAGCATGATCGCCTCCCGGCCGCGGCGCAGCCGCCCCGCCGCCTGAGCGCGCGCTGTCTCGGGCGCCGAGCAGGATCGGAGAAGCGCGCGAGGCGCCGGTGTTCGATGATCGGGGCATGGCCGTCACCCTCTCGTCGATGTTCATCACCGTCCACGACCCCGAAACCGCGCTCGGCTTCTACCGCGACGCCCTCGGCCTCGAGGTCCGCAACGACGTCGCCGCCGACGGCTTCCGCTGGGTCACGCTCGGCGCGCCGGGGCAGGACGTCGACATCGTCCTCTCCCAGCCGCACGGGGGCCGCCCGCCGGCCGAGGGCGACGCCCTGCTGGCGCTCGTGACGCAGGGCGCGCTGCAGGCGGCGATCTTCCGCAGCGACGACCTCGACGCGACGTTCGAGCGCGTCCGCGCCGCGGGCGCCGAGGTGCTCCAGGAGCCGGCGTCGCGGCCGTGGGGCGCGCGCGACTGCGCCTTCCGCGACCCGTCCGGCAACCTCGTCCGGATCGCGCAGGCCTAGGCGGGATGGCCGCGAGGACGCAGCCGCGGCCGCCGGCGGGGCACGCGGCCGACCGCCACGACGCGATCCGCGTGCACGGTGCGCGCGAGAACAACCTCAAGGACGTCAGCGTCGAGATCCCGAAGCGCCGGCTGACGGTGTTCACGGGCGTGTCGGGCTCGGGCAAGAGCTCGCTGGTGTTCGGCACCATCGCCGCCGAGTCGCAGCGGCTGATCAACGAGACCTACAGCGCCTTCGTCCAGGGGTTCATGCCGACGCTGGCGCGGCCGGACGTCGACCTGCTCGACGGCCTGACGCCCGCGATCATCGTCGACCAGCAGCGCATGGGCGCCGACGCGCGGTCGACGGTCGGCACCGCCACCGACGCCAACGCGATGCTGCGCATCCTCTTCAGCCGGCTCGGGCAGCCGCACGTCGGCCCGCCGAGCGCGTTCGCGTTCAACGTCCCGTCGGTCCGCGCGAGCGGTGGGATCACCATCGAGCGGGGCGCCCGCAAGACCGTGAAGGCGACCTACACCCGCACGGGCGGGATGTGCCCGCGCTGCGAGGGCCGCGGCTCGGTCACCGACTTCGACCTGTCGGAGCTCTACGACGACGGCAAGTCGCTCAACGAAGGCGCGCTCACGGTCCCGGGGTACAGCATGGACGGCTGGTACGGGCGCATCTTCCGCGGCTGCGGCTTCTTCGACCCCGACAAGCCGATCCGCGATTTCACCCACCGCGAGCTCGACGACCTGCTCCACCGGGAGCCGACCAAGATCAGGGTCGACGGCATCAACCTCACCTACGAGGGGCTGATCCCGACGATCCGCAAGAAGTTCCTCGCCAAGGACGTCGAGGCGCTGCAGCCGCACGTGCGGGCGTTCGTCGAGCGGGTGGTGACGTTCAGCGCGTGCCCGGACTGCGGTGGCACGCGGCTGAGCGAGGCCGCGCGGTCGTCGAAGATCGAGGGGATGAGCATCGCCGACGCGTGCGCGATGCAGATCAGCGACCTCGCCGGCTGGGTCCGTGGCCTCGACGAGCCGTCCGCGGCGCCGCTGCTGGACGCGCTGCGGCGCACGCTCGACTCGTTCGTGGAGATCGGGCTCGGCTACCTGTCGCTCGACCGGCCGTCCGCGACCCTGTCGGGCGGCGAGGCGCAGCGCACCAAGATGATCCGCCAGCTCGGGTCGTCGCTCACCGACGTCACCTACGTCTTCGACGAGCCCACCGCCGGCCTGCACCCCCACGACGTCCAGCGGATGAACGACCTGCTGCTGCGGCTGCGCGACAAGGGCAACACCGTCCTCGTCGTCGAGCACGAGCCGGAGACGATCGCGATCGCCGATCACGTCGTCGACCTCGGCCCCGGCGGCGGCACGGCGGGCGGCACCGTCTGCTTCGAGGGCGCCGCCGCCGCGCTGCGGGCCGGCGGCACCGTGACGGGCCGCCACCTCGACGACCGCGCGGCCCTGAAGGCGGCCGTGCGGACGCCGGCCGGCGCGCTCGAGATCCGGGGCGCGACGACCAACAACCTGCGCGGCGTGGACGTCGACATCCCGCTGGGCGTGCTCGTCGTCGTCTCCGGCGTCGCCGGTTCGGGCAAGAGCTCGCTCGTGCACGGCTCGATCCCCGCGGGAGCGGGGGTGGTGTCGGTCGACCAGGCGCCGATCCGCGGCTCGCGCCGGAGCAACCCGGCGACGTACACCGGGCTCCTCGACCCGGTCCGTAAGGCCTTCGCGAAGGCCAACGGCGTCAAGCCGGGGCTGTTCAGCGCCAACTCGGACGGCGCCTGCCCCACCTGCAACGGCGCTGGGGTGATCTACACCGACCTGGCGATGATGGCCGGCGTGGCCACCACCTGCGAGGAGTGCGAGGGCAAGCGCTTCCAGCCCGCGGTGCTCGACCACCGCCTCGGGGGCCGCGACATCAGCGAGGTCCTCGCGATGCCGGTGAGCGAGGCGACGGAGTTCTTCGGCGCGGGCGGGGCGCGCACGCCCGCGGCGCACGCGATCCTCGAGCGGCTGGTCGACGTCGGCCTCGGCTACCTCGTGCTGGGGCAGCCGCTGACCACGCTGTCCGGCGGCGAGCGGCAGCGGCTCAAGCTGGCGACGCACATGGCGGACCGCGGCGGCGTCTACGTCCTCGACGAGCCGACCACCGGCCTGCACCTGGCCGACGTCGAGCAGCTGCTCGGCCTGCTCGACCGGCTCGTCGACGCCGGCAAGTCCGTGATCGTCGTCGAGCACCACCTGGCGGTGATGGCGCACGCCGACTGGATCATCGACCTCGGGCCCGGCGCCGGCCACGACGGCGGCCGGATCGTGTTCGAGGGGACGCCGGCCGACCTCGTCGCGGCCCGCTCGACCCTCACGGGCGAGCACCTCGCCGCCTACGTGGGCGGCTGAGCGGGCGAGCGTTCAGGCGGGCGTGAGGCGGGTGGCGCAGCGCAGGTCGCCCGCCGAGCGGCCGGCGGCCACGTCGAACGCCCCCGGCTCGAGCACGAAGGCGCCCGCACGTTCGTCCCAGTGCTCGAACGAGCGCCGCGGCAGCTCGACCCGCACCTCGACCTCGGCGCCGGCCGGGGCCTCGACTGCGGCGTAGCCCGCCAGCCAGCGCGGGGGTCGCTCGACCGCACCGTCGCCGCGCGACGCGTACACCTGCACGACCTCGCGGCCCGGGCGCGGGCCGCGGTTGCGCAGCCGCACGCGGACGCCGTCGCCGCCGTCGGGCTCGATGGCGCCGTACTCCCAGCCCGTGTAGCCGAGGCCGTGGCCGAACGGCAGCAGCGCGGGCGGTCCGCCGCGGGCGCGATGGCCGACGAAGATGCCCTCCGCGTACTCGAGCGCGCCGTCGACGGGGCGCGCCGAGGGCAGGCCGTCCTCGCCGGCCGGCCACGTCGTCGGCAGCCGCCCGCCCGGCTCGCGCTCGCCGAGCAGGACGTCGGCCAGGGCGTGGCCCAGCTCCTGACCGCCGAACCAGGTCAGCAGGACGGCCGGCACGTCGTCGAGCCAGGGCATCAGCACCGGGGCGCCGGCGTTGACCACGACGACGGTCCGCGGGTTGGCCGCCGCCACCCGCCGCACCAGCTCGTCCTGGCGGCCCGGCAGGGCGAGCGTCTCGCGGTCGAAGCTCTCGCTCTCGACCTCCTCGGTGGTGCCGACGACCACGATCGCGGCGTCGGCGCCCGCCGCCAGCTCGGCGGCGCGCGCGATCTCCTCGTCGTCCGGGCGCCGCGGCGGCTCGACGTTGAGCTGGAAGGCGACGATCGCCTGCTCGACGTCATGACGCAGCACGACGTCGACGGAGCCGCCGGCGGGCAGCGTCACCGGCACGCCCCGCTGCGGCGGGCGCATGTGCACCGCGCCGGGATCGGCGTCGGGCGGCGGCGCGAGCCGCTCGTCGAACGCGAGCCGGCCGTCCAGCTCGAGCCGGAAGCGCCCGGCGCCGGAGGCGCCGACCACGTGCTCGCCCGCCGCGCCGGTGCCGACGCGCGCGCGCACCTCGACGGCGCGCAGCGCGGTGGCGTCGACGCCCGCGGGGAACGCCCCGTGCCACGCGTAGCCGCCGCCCGCCCGCCGCTCCGTGGCGAGCACGGCGTCCCCGTCGCCGAGGAAGCGCAGCTCGGCGTCGCCGCGCAGCTCGGCCGCAGTGGCCGCCGCCAGCCGCGAGCGCGTGGTGACGCCGGCGCCGTGGACGACCGCACCGTCGCCGAGCGCCGCGCGCAGGCCGTCGACCGGCGAGATCGCGTACGGCGGGAGCACCGTCGCGCTGCCGCCGCCGAGCGTGCGTGCGACGGCCGCGTTCGGGCCGACGACGGCGACGCGTCGCAGCGCGCGGCGGTCGAGCGGCAGCAGGTCCCCGGTGTTGCGGGCGAGGACGAACGACGCGGCGGCGGCGGCGCGCAGCTCGGCCGCCACCGACTCCGGTGGCCACGGCGCCGTCGCGGCCGGCTGCGCGCCGTCGAGCGCGCCGACGCGCTCGGCGAGTCGCAGCAGCCGCTGCAGCTTGCGGTCGACCGCCGCCTCCGGCACCCGGCCCGCGCGCACCGCGGCCACGAGCGCCTCGCCCCACGGCCCGTCCGGGCCCGGCATCACCAGGTCCAGCGCCGCCCCCGCGGACTCCGCGGTCGAGCGCGTGGCGAACCAGTCCGACATCACGACGCCGTCGAAGCCCCACTCGCCCTCGAGCACGTCGGTCAGCAGCGGGCTCTCGGTCATGGTGTGGCCGTTGACCGAGTTGTAGGCGGCCATCACCGCCCACGGGCGCGCGCCGCGGACGATCGCCTCGAACGGCGCGAGGTACAGCTCGCGCAGCGCCCGCGCGCCGATGCGCGCGTCGAGCGTCATCCGCTCGGTCTCGGAGTCGTTGGCCACGAAGTGCTTGACGGTCGCGGCGACGCCCGCGGCCTGCAGCCCGCGCACCAGCGCCGCGCCGATGCGTCCCGTCAGCAGCGGGTCCTCGCTGAGGCACTCGAAGTGCCGGCCGGCGAACGGCGTCCGGTGCAGGTTGATCGTGGGCGCGAGCAGCACGTCGACGCCCTTGCGCCGGCACTCCGCCGCCAGCAGCCCGCCCAGCCGCTCGACCCGCGCCTCGTCCCACGTGGCCGCCAGGGCGGTCGGCGACGGCGCGTTGGCCGAGGGCTCGCGCTCGTCCCAGCGCTCGCCACGGACGCCGGCGGGCCCGTCGGAGGTCACGATCCGGCGCAGCCCCACCGCCGGCTCGGCGTGCAGGGCCCAGAAGTCGGCCCCGGTGAGCAGGCGGACCTTCCGCTCGAGGCCCAGCCGGGCGAGGCGCTCGGGCATGTGGGTGCTACGGGGCGGCGCGGCCGGCGCTCAGCAGACCCCGCGGACGGGCTTGCCGATCCGCACGCGCTTGCCGCGCTTGGTGACGCGGATGGTCTGCACGTCGCGTCGCGTCCCGGCCTGCGCGAGCGTCACGCGCACGACGTAGCGCCCGTTGCGCAGGCGCACGTTCGCGCGCCGCCGCGATCCGCGCACGCGCTGGACGCGGCGCTTGCCGCGCAGCACCTCGACGGTCACGCGGCCCCCGCGCGGCGCGCGGTAGACGACCGCGAGGCCGCGGCGCGTGCCGCGGACCCGCAGCGCGCGCAGCCCGCCGGGGCAGCCGTTCGGCTTCGCCGCGGGCCCGTCCGAAGCGGACGGTGCGGGCGCGCCGCAGTCGAGGTCGGCCGTGACCCGCTCGCCGCGCTCCACCGGGATGTCGCGGCGCTCGACGACCTGGCCGTCGCGCTCGCAGGTGAGCGTCCACGCCGCGGCGGGCTCGTACGGCCGCCGCGAGGGCGTGACGTGCCACTCGTAGCGCCCGGACTCGGGGACGGTGAGCGTGGAGGTGTGCGTGTCGGGATCGAGCGCGTCGCCGTTCCAGGTCTTCGTCGGGACGGTGCGGGTGATGCGCAGCGTCCGCCCGGCCGGTGCGCGGCCGCTGATGATCGCGTGGCTGCGCGGCTCGATCGCCGTCTGCGCCGCCAGGATCAGCGCCGCTCGCATGCCGCCGCGCTCGCCGCTGCCCTCGTACTGCTCGACGACGGACTTCGGGTGGTCGGCGTGGAAGCCGTCGCCGCCGAGCTCCGGGGTGTACGACCACGCACCGAGCGCGCCGTAGGTCCAGTCGAGCGTCGTGCCGGTGGTGTCGTAGAGCTCCCAGGAGCGCTGCGAGAGGTAGCCCGTCTCGGCCGCCATGGCGTCGCCGAGGGCCTTCATCGGCGCCTCGTCGGGGGTGTCGGGCGTCTGCTGCTGGCCCGGCGGGCGCAGCATCAGCGCCGCGACCGTGTGGTTGGAGACGACGACCGCCGGCTGCAGGCCGAACATGAACTTGCGCAGGGCGGTGGTCTCGGGCTCGGAGAAGGGGCCGGCCCCGCGGTAGGTCATCTGCGCCCAGGTGGCGCTCGCGCCGGGACCGCCCCAGCCGAAGCCGTAGTTGCGGTTGGTGTCGACGCCCATGTCGTTGAACAGGTGCGCGACCAGGCACGGGGTCCCGGCCGGCGGCGTCTGGTCGGCGAAGCGGCAGTTCTTGCGCTTGTAGGCGGCGCCCGCGCCGTTGGCCGCCCACGGCAGGTCGCCGAACTGGACGGTCTCGAAGAACCCGGGCTCGCCGGCCGTGCGCGAGACGTCGAAGCCGTCGACGTTGACGATGGGGACGACGAACGTGCGCGCGCCGTTGAGGATCTCGCTCAGCCGCGGGTCGTTCTTCGGGTTCTTCACGAGGTCGATCGCGAACTCCGTCGGGATCTCGCCGGCCGGCCACTCGCGGGCATGATTGACGCCGTCGACGTAGACGTGCGGGCGGCCGTCGTCGGTGCGGCCGACGCCGGCGGCGACTTCGACGCCGCTGATCTCGCGGCCCTCGAGCGAGGTGCCGGGCAGCACGAAGCCGCGCACGAGGTCCGGGTGGTCGGTGGCGAGCTTCTTCATGTCGGCCTGGTGGTCGGCCAGCGTCCGGTAGGTCGTGCGCCCGCTGGGCAGGGGCGAGCGGACGCCCAGGCGCTCGGTGCGCCGTTCGGCCAGGCGGTCGGCGCGGTCGGAGGCGAGCAGGTCGGCGACCAGCGTGCGGAAGGAGAAGCCGGCCTCGACGAGCGTGCGCGCCTCGCCGGCGCCGTGCAGGACGACCTTCAGCGTGCGGCCGTCGGAGTGGTCGGCGGTGTCGAGCCCCAGCGCGTGGATCCGCTCCTGGTCGGCGGGGCCGTCCACGCGCACCTCGACGAGCGACCAGCGCTCGCTCGGCGCGGTCCGGGGCAGCGTCGCGTGCCGCAGCTCGAGGGTCGCACGGCGGGCCGGGCCGCTGCGCCGGCAGGCGCGCACGACGACGCGCTGGTCGCCGCCGGCCGGGATCGCGACCACCTCGCGCCCGCCGAAGCCGAGCGACGCGGCGATCGCGCGGCCGCTGACGGCGTCGACGACGGCGAGGTCCCAGTCGCTCCCGCGCGGCGCGCGCAGGCGCGCCTGGAGCACGCCGGCCACCGGCACGCGGTAGGCCCGGGTCGCGGTGCCGCGGGTGCCGCGGGTGCGGCAGTCGCGCTGGGTGCGGTCGTCGGCGCGGGCGGTCCAGGTCGCCGAGTCCACGACGACGCCGGAATCGGCGGTGGCGGGTGCGGCGGCGACGGCGGTGGCGGCGGTGGCGGCGAGCGCGGCGGCGGCGAGCGGGATCCGGCGGGGCATGGTGGTGCAAACGCGCGCGAGCGGGCGAACTTGCGTCACGGCTCGACACGCACGTCGAGGTCCCCGTCGACCGCGGCGCGGGCGACCGCCCGGCCGTCGCGGCCGCGCTCCACGCGCAGGTCCACGCGCGCGCCGGCGATCCGCAGTCCGCGGACGTGCGCCGCGCCGGTCCCGCGCGGCAGCAGCGGGCGGCGGATCGTCAGCCGCCCGTCGAGACCCTCCGGTACGAGGCCGAGGGCGGCGGCGCCGAGGTGCGGGAGGGCGCCCGCCGCCCACGCCTGCGGGCGGCACGCGACCGGGTACGGCACGGGCGCCGCCTCGTCGCCCCGCGGCTGCCCGCCGAACAGCTCGGGCAGGCGCTGGTCGGCGGCGCCCGCGGCGGCGTCGAGCAGGCCGCCGAAGACGCGCAGGAAGTCGGCGTCGAAGCCGTGCTCGCGCAGCCCGGCCGCGATCAACGCGCAGTCGTGCGGCCAGACGCTGCCCAGGTGGTAGCTGAGCGGGTCGTAGCCGGCCTCGGCGGCGCCGAGCGTCCGGATGCCCCAGCCGGAGAACATGTCGGGTCCCATGAGCGCGTCGCGGATCGCCCGGGCGCGGGCGGGGGCGACGGCGCGCGCCCACAGCAGGTGGCCCTGGTTGGAGGCCAGCGCGCGGCTCGCGCGGCCGGTGCCGTCGGCGCCGATCGCGTAGAAGCCGCGGTCCTCGAGCCAGAGGCGCTCGAGGCGGGCGGCGTGGGCGTCCGCGGCGTGGCGCAGCCGCCCGGCCGTCGCCGCGTCGCCGTCGCGCTCGAACAGGCGGGCGAGGCCGCGGCGGGCGCGGATGGCGTAGCCCTGCGGCTCGACCAGCGCCACGGGCGGCTCGAGCGGGCGCCCGCGCTCGTCCGGCACGCCGGCGGCCGAGTCCTTCCAGCCCTGGTTGCGCAGCCCGCCGGGGGCGCGCGCGGCGTAGTCGAGCAGCCCGTCGCCGTCGCGGTCGCCCGCGCCGTCGAGCCAGCCCACCATCGCCTCGGCGGCCGGGCGCAACTCCCGGAACAGATCGAGGCTGCCGGCGACGTCGGCGTGGTCGGCCAGCAGGCACAGCCACAGCGGCGTGGCGTCGACCGTCCCGTAGTAGCGGGCGAGCGGCGTCAGGCCGGCGGCGGCCGCCTCGCCGGGGCGCAGCTCGTGCAGGACCTTGCCCGGGTCCTCCTCGCGCACGGTGTCGACGCGGGTCCCGAGCTCGCGCGCGAGCAGCCGCAGCGTCTGCTCGGCCATGTCGGGGGCGAAGGGCAGGACCTGCAGCGCCGTGATGAGGCTGTCGCGCCCGAACAGCGCCACGTACCAGGGGACGCCGGCGGCGAAGTAGCTCAGGCCGTGCATCGAGGAGCGCAGCAGGCGCAGGTCGTCGCGCGCGCGGTCGAGCAGGCGCTGGAGGGCCGGGTCGTCGACCTCGACGGTCGCGTGGGGCGCTGCCGGCGCGGGCGGCGGCGGTGCCGGCTCGAGGACGTAGCGCAGGGCGATCGCGCGGGCGCCGCGGAAGCGCAGGACCCCTGCGGCGTCGACCTCGTCGGGCGCCGGGTCGGCGGTGACGGTGGTCGAGCGCAGCACGCCGTCGCGCCCGCGCGCGTGCAGGCGCAGGCCGCCGGCCACCGGCTCGCAGCGGGCGGCGCCGGGGGCGGGAGGCGGCGCGAACCCGCGCAGCGCGAGCATGGGCGCGAAGTCGGCCGCGAGCCGCAGCGTGACGTCGCCGCGGGCGTCGATGCGCTCGTGGACGAGGCCGCCCGCGTCGAGGGTGCGGACGACGCCCGCGGCGCCCTCCGCACGGTGCCCGGAGACGTACCGGCAGTCGTCCATGTAGACCCCGAGCGCGTGGTCTGACCCAAGCGGCAGCGAGCCGTCCGGGAGCGTCGCCGAGAAGACGTTGCCGGCCTTGTCGACCGCGCTCTGGGAGATGTCCTCCATCCGGTCCCGCTCCTACACTCGAGGGTTCGCCATGCCGCCATTCAAGCTCGACACCGTCTTCTCGCCGACCGCGGACCAGCCGGCGGCGATCGACTCGCTCGCGGAGGGTCTCACGGCGAACGAGCGCTTCCTGACGCTGCTCGGGGCGACGGGCACGGGCAAGACGATGACGATGGCGGCGACGATCGAGCG